>DATBDL010000301.1:0-7034 GCA_036269975.1 Pseudonocardiaceae bacterium
CGGGGTGCCGGTGGGCACCGGGCCCTGCGGGGTGACCGTGGTCTCCGGCAGCGGCGTCACACCGTTGCGGTAGGCGTTCGCCCAGACCAAAACGATCTGCACGTAGCTGTCTGAGTGGTTGTAGCTGAAGACAGCCGCCGCCTGCTGTGCCGGCACGGACAGGTCACGGCCGCCGTTGCACAGGTACTTCCCCGCCGCCACTGCCGCGTCGTAGACGTTGTTCGGATTGCCGCCGCCACCCCATTCCAGCCACGTCGACGGCAGGAACTGCATCGGGCCGACCGCCCGCTGCCACACCGGGTCGCCGGTCCACCTGCCGCCGAGGATGGCCGGCAGGGCCGCGTAGCCGTGCTGGCCGTTGAGCTCGGGGCCGAGGATCGGCCGCAGCGTGTTCCCCTGCTGGTCGACCTCGCCGCCCTCGGCCTGGCCGGACTCGATCTTGCCGATACCGGCCAGCAGCCACCACGGCAGGTGGCAGTTGGGCTCCTGGGTGCCGAGGAGGTTCTGCGCCTTGAGGTACGCGTCGAGCACGACGCCGGGGATGCCGAGCGGACCCGACGGCACGTTGGCCCTCGGGCCGAGGCTCGCGGCCAGCGCGGCCGGGTTGCCGGCGTCGTGGACGACCTGCGGTGACAGCGTGCTGTCGTGCGGTGCCGAGCCGGTCGCGCCGAGGACCTCGGGCACCTGCGGATACTGCCCGGCCTCGGCCGGTGGTGTGTTGTTGTCGGCGGGGCCTCGGGGGGCCGCGTCCGCGAAGTTCGCGGCGGCGGCGGTGGACAGGGCGGCGGGTAACGTCACGATGGCGCTGGCGATGATGGCCATCGTCCTGCGCCGTCGGCGGGCCCGTGGTGTCTTCCGCATCCGGACGATCCGTCTGCTGGTCGGTACCACCACGAAACCACCCTCTCCGGTGTTGTCCGCCTTCATCACCAGGCCACCCAGCTTGCCTCTTTCCCTCGACGATGTCATGCGAAAGGGGGTCTTCGCCCGCCAATGATTACCTTCTGCTCATCAAGTCGCCCCATTGCGCGCGTGGACATTCCCCATCGGGCACCACGGCTGGACGAGTTGGATAAACGGTTAACTCTCGGCCGCACAGTCACCAACCGGCCACCACTGTCGTACGAGCGTGAGCGTCTCGTCACCGAACGGGTTCACGCCCGGCCCGGCCGCGAGCGCGTGCGCGAGCAGCGCGTGCAGGCACTTGACGCGGTCCGGCATGCCGCCGGCGCTGAAGTCCGTACCGAGTGGCTCGATGGCGTCCCGGTCGGCCAGGTAGGCCAGGTGCGCAGCCTGGTAGGCGGCGGCGATCTCCGGGTCGGCGGCCAGGCGCTCCGTCATCTCGCGCATCACGCCGCCGGCCTCCAGCGTGCCGACGAGCGAGCACAGCTTCGGGCAGGTCAGGTAGTACAGGGTCGGGAACGGGGATCCATCCGGCAGTCGCGGGCTGGTGGCGACGGCGGCGGGATGGCCGCTCGGGCAGCGGGCGACCACGGCCAGCAGGCCACGCGGCGGCCGGCCGAGCTGCGCCGCGACGGCCGACACATCTATTTCGGTAACCGGTACCGGTGTCGATTTCAATGCGATCCCACGATCGAGTTCCACAGCGCCTGGTACCAACTCGTGGTCGGGGCGCCGGCGGGATGTTGCGCGGTGCCGGACTGCTGGCCGGCTGCCGGCGCGCCGGGCGGCAACTGGACCTCGTAGGGCGTCTCCCCCGGCATCACGAAGTGCAACCGGGTGCGGGCCTCCGCCTTGACCTCGTTGGTGTCGGAGAGCTGGACCTCGCGCTGCTCCAACCGGGCCTCCTGATCCCGCAGGGCGGCCTGCTGCTGTTGCTGCGAGCGCAGGTCGTCGCGCTGCGACAGGTACGTGTTCAGCGGCACGGCGACACTCAGCGCGAGCGCGCACACGACCAGGGCGAGCAGCGCGGCCCGCCGGGTGGTCAGCCGGCCGAGTACCCGCCTGGCCAGCGCGTTTCCGTGCGCCCGCCGGCGGCGGCTCGGCCGGCGGGTGTACTCCTCGGTGCTCTCGGTCTCGTCGACGACCGGATCGACCGTCTCGTTCTCGGCCGGCGACCCGACCGGCCGCCGGACGCGCGGACGACGCACGCCGGCGGTGGGTTCCCCCCGACGCCGTTCGTGGTCACGACGCCGTTCATGGTCACGGCGCCGTTCCTGGTCACGTCCCGTCATGGCTCTCCGGTCAGGCGTCTGCCGTGAAGCGCGG
Organism: Pseudonocardiaceae bacterium; assembly: GCA_036269975.1. Classification (GTDB taxonomy): domain Bacteria; phylum Actinomycetota; class Actinomycetes; order Mycobacteriales; family Pseudonocardiaceae; genus DATEPR01. Next base: position 2,230 of record DATBDL010000301.1, read on the forward strand.
GAACGCCAGGTCACCGGCATAGCGCGCGGCGTCGCCGAGTGCCTCCTCGATCCGCAGCAACTGGTTGTACTTGGCGACCCGGTCGGTGCGGGCGGGGGCACCGGACTTGATCTGGCCGGCGCCCGTCGCGACGACGAGGTCGGCGATCGTGGTGTCCTCGGTCTCGCCGGAGCGGTGGCTGATCATGCACCGGTAGCCGCAGGTGTGCGCGAGGGTCACGGCGTCCAGTGTCTCCGACAGCGTGCCGATCTGGTTGACCTTCACCAGCAGCGCGTTCGCCGCCCTGCGGGCGATGCCCTCCTCGAGCCGCTCCGGGTTCGTGACGAACAGGTCGTCGCCGACCACCTGCACGCGCTCGCCCAGTTCCGCCGTGAGCTGCACCCAGCCGTCCCAGTCGTCCTCGGCCAGCGGGTCCTCGATCGAGACCAGCGGGTAGGCGTCCACCAGTTCCCGGTAGTACGCGGTCATCTGCTCCGCGCTGCGCTTGGTGCCCTCGAAGGTGTAGGTGTCGTCATGGCAGAACTCGGTCGCCGCCACGTCCAGCGCGAGCGCGATGTCCAGGCCCAGCTTGTAGCCGGCCTTCTCGACGGCCACCGCGATCAGGTCCAGCGCGTCCCGGTTGCTCGGCAGGCTGGGCGCGAAACCGCCCTCGTCGCCGAGACCGGTGGCCAGGCCCTTGGCCTTGAGCACGGACTTCAGCGAGTGGTAGACCTCGGCACCCCAGCGCAGGGCCTCGCGGAAGCTCTCCGCGCCGATCGGCGCGATCATGAACTCCTGGATGTCGACGTCGGTGTCGGCGTGCGCACCGCCGTTGAGGATGTTGAACATCGGGACGGGCAGTACGTGCGCGTTCGGGCCGCCCAGGTAGCGGAACAGCTCCAGCCCACTGGACTCGGCCGCCGCCTTCGCCACCGCGAGCGAGACGCCGAGGATGGCGTTGGCGCCCAGCCGCGACTTGTCCGGGGTGCCGTCGAGGTCGACCAGTTTCTGGTCCACGATCCGCTGGTCCACCGCTTCGGTGCCGGCCAGCTCCGGCCCGATCTCGTCGAGCACGGCGTTGACCGCCTTCTCGACGCCCTTGCCGCCGAACCGAGGCCCGCCATCGCGTAGTTCCACTGCCTCGTGTTCGCCGGTGGACGCGCCGGAGGGCACTGCGGCCCTCGCCAGCGTGCCGTCGTCCAGCGCGACCTCGACCTCAACGGTCGGATTGCCCCGAGAGTCCAGAATCTCCCGCGCGCCGACCTGCTCGATGACCGCCACGTGCGCTCCTCGTTCACGTTCGAATGCCTGATTGTCGTTGTCGGTGCCGAGCCTAGCGGGGACCTCGGTTCGCTCTGCGTAGGCGCGGGGGTGCGATACCGCCGGACGGCTCGATTCAGATCGGAACACCGGACGGTGTCCCCGCGTTGACCCCAGCATGACTGAGGGCACCTTCGAATCGTTCCGCCGAGCCGAGACGCTGGTCGCGCAACGGCGGCCGCTGGACGCGCTGCGCGAACTGGCGCCGGTGGTCGAGGCGGCACCGGACACGCCGAGCGTGCACCTGCTGGCCGGGCGTGCCTACCTCGGCTCGGCGCAGTTGCGGCGGGCGGAGGACGCGTTCCTGCGGGTACTGGAACTGGATCCGTCCGACCACTACGCGCATTTCGCGCTGGGACGGACGTTGCAGCGACAGGGCCGGCTGACGGAGGCGAAGACGCAGCTTCGGTTGGCGGCGGCGATGAATCCGTTGCCGGAGTACCAGGAGGCGCTGGGTGAGGTGAAGGCCAGGCTGGCGGTGCTGAGCGATCAGTAGCGGTTATCGAGCGACCTCGGCGTAGGCGACGGCCGCGCTGTAGACCGCCCTGCCGTAGTCGAGCGAGTTGTTGTAGTGGAACACCGCAGCCCACCAGCGCGCCGGCACCGCCAGGTCGCCACTCTGGCAGAGGTAGGCGGCCGCGGTGAGCGCGGCGTCGTCGATGTTCTGCGGATCTGGCAGCTTGCCGTCGCCGCTGGCCCGTTCCCCCATGGCCTTCCAACGCGACGGCAGGAACTGCATCGGGCCGATCGCGTGGTCCCACACCGGGTCGCCGTCCAGCGTGCCGTGGTCGGTGTCCGGGATTCGTTGCACGCCAGGCGATCCGTCCAACGCTAGGCCGATGATCGGGGTGGCTTCCTCGCCGTCCGCGCCGATCTCGTCGAAGTGGTGCTGGCCGTGGTCGGACTCGATCCGGCCGACCCCGGCCAGGGTCGCCCACGTGATGCCGCACGAGGGCCGTCGTGCGGCCGTGATCGTGGCCGCATCGACATATGCCTGTAACGCCCTCGTCGGGATGTCCGTGTTGGCGGAAACCCTGGTGATCCACCGGCTTCGGGTGGCTGGCACGGCCGGCGGCACCGGCGGCGCGGCCGGGACCGCGCTGCCGGACGCGACGTCCAGGTACGGGACCGTGAACGGCGGCGGCGCAGGCGGGCCTGCCGCTGCCGGTGATCCGGCGCCACGCGGCCAGAGTGCGAACACGGCGACCAACACCACCACCGGCACCAGCACGGCCGGCGCCAGCAGCCACCGACGCGGCACCCGCCCCCTCACCCGCCGTCGGCGAGCGGCGCGACCCGCAGTTCGACCAGGTACCGCTTGGTGATCCGGCCGCCGTACCTGCCGTCGATCAGCGCGCCGATCTCGCGCAACTGGCCCTCACCGGCGAGGCGGGACAGCGCAAGGGTCGGCGAGTAGGTGCGCAGCACGTCGAGGTACTCGGCCGTTCGGTAGTCGACGTCCCATTCGTACCTGCGGAACACCGGGCGGCCGTACCGGGGGCCGACGTCGGGGTCGAGCGGGATTCGGCCCGCCGGGGACAGGCGCAGATGCGGCGGGACGGTCGGGTCGTATCTGCGGTAGCAGAGCTGCGCGTCGACGAAGAACGCCGCCGTGCCGCCCGCGACGTGGTGGGTGGTCACGGTCGCCAGCGCGCCGCCGGGGCGCAGCAGGTCGGCGGTGCGCTGGTGGCGAGTGGGCGTGGTGAGCCAGTGGAACGCGGTGGCCGCGAACACCACGTCGAATCCCGGTTCCGTGGTGGTCCAGCGCTCGAAGTCGCCGGTCTCGACCCGCACCCGGTCGAAATCGGCCAGATTCGCGCGTGCGATCTCGGCCAGGTTCGGCCCCAGCTCGACCGCCACCACCGGGTGGCCACGGCGTGCCAACTCGACCGTCGCCTGGCCGGTGCCGCAGCCGATCTCCAGGACACGTCCGATACCGGTCAGCTCGGCGAGATCGTCGAACAGCGCCGGCGGGTAGCTCGGCCGGACCTGGTCGTAGAGCCGCGCCACGCGGTCGAAGCCGGCCCGACGACGCAACAGGTCGTCCGAGGTCACCGTGGCCAGTACTTCCGCCACGCCGCAACGTCGAGGCCGCGCGGATCGACACCGGCGTCGGCGGCGGCGCGTTCGGCCGCGCGTAGGTCGGCCGCGAACCGGCGGGCGGTCGTCCGCAGCTCGCCCTCCGGGTCGTCGCCGGCCGCCGCCGCGGCGGCGGCCAGCGCGAAGAGTTCGTGGTCCGGGAGCAGATCCGCCGGCAGACCGGCGCGGCTGGCTCGTTGCGTCAGCTTGGCGGCCAGGCTCACCGCAGGCGAGTCGAGCGGCACACCGTCCACACAGGACTCACGCTGCTTCTCCGCCTGCTTCAGCTCCTCCCAGCGGTGCTCCTGGGTGGCCGCGTCCCGGACCGCGGGATCACCGCCTGCGTAGACATGCGGATGCCGGCCGACCAGCTTGCCGACCAGATCGGTCGCGACCTGGTCCACGCCGAACGGGTCGACGGCGTCCTCCGCCGCGACCCGGCTGTGGAACAGCACCTGGAGCAGCACGTCGCCGAGCTCCTCGCGCAGCGCGGCACGGTCGCCGTCCTCGATGGCGTCGAGCAGTTCGTAGGTCTCCTCGCGCAGGTACCTGCGCAGCGAGTCGTGTGTCTGCTCCGCGTCCCACGGGCAGCCCCCCGGCGAGCGCAGCCGGTCCATCACGGCGACGGCGGACAGCAGTTCGGCGCCGTCCGGTGCCGGCGTGCCGACGACGGCGGCACCGGCCGCGAACAGCCGGGCCGCGGCCGGTTCGGTCAGCTCGGCCGCGATCACGACGACGGCGTCGTCAGGGAAGACATCGGGTGGCGGCGCGATACCGAGTGCGGAGACGAGGTCCGCCGGCAGGTCCGAACCCGCGTAGACGACATCGGCCGAGCGCAGCACGCGCAGCGCGGCGGCGGGCAGGACGGGGCCGAGCCGCGCGTCGATCAGGACGACGGTGTTCGTCACGACTTCGCGTGGGTGACCGGGATCTCCAGTGCCGCGGTCTGGTCGCCGGTGGCCGTGACGGTCATCGTCGCCAGGTTCCAGTCGCCGTAGCGCGGGCTGATCCGTATGCCCAGATTGGTGGCGACCGGCTGCAACAGGTTCACGCCAACGCTTTCCAGCGTGCCGAGATCGGAGGCGTCCGCCGACGAGGACGCGCCGGGCGCAGTGCCCGCGCCGACGGCGCGCGTGCGGATGAGCGCGACGATCCAGCTCGGGTCGTTCTGCGGGTCGGGCTGGAACGCGATGACGGAGTTGACCGGCGCGCCGAACACCGGCGCCAGGTTCTCCGTCGGCGCGGCCGAACCCTGTTGCTGCGCCTGCTGTTGCGCCTGGGCGATGCTCTGCAGGTAGGACGAGATGGAGAACTGGGTCGTCGCCTGGCCACCGCCCTGGCCACCGTTGGCGGCGGCGGCCGCGTTGGCGGCGGACACGAGGCCGTTGAGCGAGGTGGGGTCGGCGGCCATCTTCCTGGCGTCGACG
>DATBDL010000302.1:0-34664 GCA_036269975.1 Pseudonocardiaceae bacterium
CGTGAACCCGATACGGCTGAACGGTCAGTGACCCGGACGGGCGCCGACCGCTCGGCCGGACAGCCCATCCAGGTGGAGGTGCAGTGCCAGTCCCCAACCACCCCGCCCAAGTGCCCGCGGACGGTGTTCTACTCGGAATGCCGGCTCTCCCGCCCCCCGTGCTCGCGGCCCGGCGGCCGACCCGGCAGTTGATGGTCGGATCGGTCGGCGTCGGCAGCGAGCACCCGATCTCCGTCCAGTCGATGACGACCACGTTGACAGCGGACGTCAACGCGACTCTCCAGCAGATCGCCGAGCTCACAGCGGCCGGCTGTGACATCGTGCGCGTGGCCTGCCCGTCCCAGGACGACGCCGACGCGCTGCCGGCGATCGCCCGTAAGTCCCAGATTCCGGTCATCGCCGACATTCACTTCCAGCCCAAGTACGTGTTCGCCGCGATCGAGGCAGGGTGTGCCGCGGTCCGGGTGAACCCCGGCAACATCAAGAAGTTCGACGACAAGGTCAAAGAGATCGCGCAGGCCGCGAAGGACCACGGCACGCCGATCCGGATCGGCGTCAACGCCGGTTCGCTCGACCCGCGCCTGCTCGCCAAGTATGGCAAGGCGACGCCGGAGGCACTGGTCGAGTCGGCGATCTGGGAGGCGGGCCTGTTCGCTGAGCACGACTTCCACGACATCAAGATCTCGGTCAAGCACAACGATCCCGTCGTGATGGTGCGGGCGTACGAGCTGCTGGCCGAGCAGACCGACTACCCGCTGCACCTCGGCGTGACCGAGGCCGGTCCGGCGTTCCAGGGCACGATCAAGTCCGCCGTCGCGTTCGGCGCGCTGCTGCGCCAGGGGATCGGGGACACCATCCGGGTGTCGCTGTCCGCGCCGCCGGTGGAGGAGGTCAAGGTCGGCATCCAGATCCTCCAGTCGCTCAACCTGAAGCAGCGCAAGCTGGAGATCGTGTCGTGCCCGTCGTGCGGCCGGGCCCAGGTGGACGTCTACAAGCTGGCCGAGGAGGTCACCGCCGGCCTGGAGGGCATGGAGGTGCCGCTGCGGGTCGCGGTGATGGGCTGTGTGGTCAACGGCCCCGGCGAGGCACGCGAAGCCGACCTCGGGGTGGCGTCCGGTAACGGCAAGGGCCAGATCTTCGTCCGCGGCAAGGTGATCAAGACCGTGCCGGAGCACCAGATCGTGGAGACGCTGATCGAGGAGGCCATGCGGATCGCCGAGGAGTCTGGTGATCTGGTCGAGGGCAGCCCGGTGGTGACCGTCTCCTGAATCGTTTCACCATGTGATTTCCGATACAGAGCACGCCAGGCGTTGCGTCGGAAGGGTGTTTTCCGGATCTGTGACGGGCGTACCGCACCTCGCATCTGGCACGCTTGACAGGTGCTGAGGCTCGGTGGCGCCCGCCTGCTGAACGACCGCGACCTGTTCGCGGTCCGGTCGATCCTGGACTCCGACCCGGTGGCCTCGTGCATGGTGTCCGCGCGGGTCGAGGTGGCCGGGCTGGAACCGTGGCGGCTCGGCGGTGAGATGTGGGGCGCCGACACGAGGGCGCTGCGCGGCGGCAAGCTGGACGGCCTGTGTTTCGCGGGGCCGAACCTGGTGCCGCTGTACGGCAACCAGTCGGCGCTGCGCATCTTCGCCGACCGGGCGGCGCGCCGGGGCCGGATGTGCTCATCACTGGTCGGCCCGGCCGAGCAGGTGCTCGGCCTGTGGGACGAACTGGCCACCGACTGGGGCCCCGCTCGCGAGATCCGGGCCGACCAGCCACTGATGGCGATGGGCACGATGCCCCTGGTGCCGGTCGACCCGCTGGTGCGCCAGGTGCGCACGGACGAGCTCGACCGCTACCTGCCGGCCGCGGTCGCGATGTTCATCGAGGAGGTCGGCGTCGACCCGTGCGCCGACGACGGCGGCCTGAGCTACCGGGCGCGGGTAGCCGAGCTGATCGGCGCCGGTCGGGCATTCGCCCGCTTCGAGGCCGGCGAGGTGGTCTTCAAGGCGGAGATCGGCTCCCTGTGCGGCAAGGTCGGCCAGATCCAGGGCGTGTGGGTACACCCGGACCGGCGGGGTCACGGCCTGGCCACCCACGGCACGGCCGCCGTGGTGGACCGGCTGGTGCGCGGGCTGAGCCGCAGCGCGAGCCTGTACGTGAACGGGTACAACACCCCGGCACGGGCCGCCTACCGGCGGATCGGCTTCCGCCAGGTCGGCTCGTACGCCACGGTCCTGTTCTGAACGGCGCTGTGATCTGGTGCCGGCTACGCACAGCTTCGCGGGGCGCGTCGTAGGGTGAAGGTATGCGTGTTCGTGCCCAGTTGAAGCCTGGTCAGCTATCGCCGCGGCGGGCGGTGCCTTCGCCCATTGCCCGGCCTGAGTACGTCGACAAGCCGAATCCGGCTCGGGACACCAGTGACGGCGTGCGCACGCCCGAGGTGATCGAGGCCATGCGGCTCGCGGGGCGGCTCGCGGCCCAGGCACTCGCGGTCGGCGGCGAGCTCGTCAAGCCGGGCAACACCACCGACGACATCGACGCCGCAGTGCACGAGTTCCTCTGCGACCATGGCGCCTACCCCTCGACGCTCGGCTACAAGGGCTTCCCGAAGTCGTGCTGCACCTCACTCAACGAGGTGATCTGCCACGGCATCCCGGACTCGACCGTGATCGAGGACGGTGACATCTGCAACATCGACGTCACCGCCTTCATCGGCGGCGTGCACGGCGACACGAACGCCACCTTCCTGGCCGGCGGCGTCAGCGAGGAGGCCCGCCTGCTCGTCGAGCGCACGCACGAGGCAACGGTCCGCTCGATCAAGGCCGTCAAGCCGGGCCGCCAGCTCAACGTGATCGGCAGGGTCATCGAGGCATACGCCAAGCGCTTCGGCTACGGCGTGATCCGCGACTTCACCGGCCACGGCGTCGGTCCCTACTTCCACGGCACGCCCACGGTGCTGCACTACGACGAGCCGGCCGTCACGATGGAGATCAAGGCCGGCATGACGTTCACCATCGAGCCGATGATCACGCTGGGCACCATCGACTACGACGTGTGGGACGACGGGTGGACCGTCACCACGAAGGACCGCAAGCTCACCGCCCAGTTCGAGCACACACTGCTGGTCACCGAGGACGGCGCGGAAATCCTGACCCTGCCGTGACCGCAGGCGCGCTGTTGGTCGCCGGTACCACGTCCGACGCCGGCAAGAGCGTGCTCGTCACCGGGCTGTGCCGCTGGCTGGCGCGCCAGGGCGTGCGGGTCGCGCCGTTCAAGGCGCAGAACATGTCCAACAACTCCGTCGTGTGCGCTGACGGCGGCGAGATCGGTCGCGCGCAGGCCGCCCAGGCCGCCGCGTGCGGGCTCGCGCCCAGCGTGCGCTTCAATCCTGTGCTGCTCAAGCCGGGTGGTGACCGGACTTCGCAGGTGGTGGTGCTCGGCAAGGCCGTCGGCGACGTGTCCGCACTGTCCTATCGGGACCGCAGATCCGAGCTGATGGGGGTGGTGCTGGCCACGCTGGCCGAACTCCGCGCCGAGTTCGACGTGGTGATCTGCGAGGGCGCCGGCTCGCCCGCCGAGATCAACCTGCGGGATACCGACATCGCGAACCTCGGCCTGGCCACGGCCGCCGATCTGCCGGTGCTGGTGGTCGGGGACATCGATCGCGGCGGGGTGTTCGCGCACCTGTTCGGCACGCTCGCCCTGCTGAGTCCGGCCGATCAGAAGCGCATCGCCGGTTTCGTGATCAACAAGTTTCGCGGTGACCCGGCGCTGCTGGCACCCGGCCTGCGCCAGTTGACCGCGCTGACCGGCCGGCCGGTGTTCGGCGTGTTGCCGTGGCAGGAACGGCTGTGGCTGGACGCCGAGGACTCGCTCTCCTACGCGGCACAGGGGGTCGTCGGCCGGCCGGCACCGCCGGGCGGCTCGCAGTGGTTGCGGGTCGGCGTGGTGCGGCTGCCCAGGATGTCGAACGCGACGGACGTCGAGGCACTCGCGGTCGAGCCGGGGGTCGCTGTGCGGCTCGTGGCGTCACCCGCCGAGTTGGCCGACGTGGATCTGGTGGTGTTGCCCGGTTCCAAGGCGACGGTCAGCGATCTGGCCTGGCTACGGGACACCGGGCTCGCGGCGGCGATCACCCGACATCACGACGACGGTCGACCGGTGTTGGGGATCTGCGGTGGGTTCCAGATGCTCGCCGGCACGGTCGTCGATCGCGTCGAATCCGGCAGCGGCACTGTCAAAGGGCTCGGCCTGGTGGATGTGGACATCGAGTTCGCCCCGGACAAGGTCCTGGCCAATCCGGTCGGCACCGCGTTCGGCGTGCCCGCGTCTGGCTACGAGATCCACCACGGCCGGGTCAGCCGACGTGGCCGTGATCTGCCGCCGTTGATCACTACCGGCACCGGTGAGCCGGAAGGAGTACTCACAGGCGCGATCGCGGCCACGCACTGGCACGGCCTACTCGAGACCGACGCGGTCCGCAGGGCACTGCTGACGTGGGCTGCGGATCTGGCCGGCCGCACGGGTTTCCGCGTGGCACCGGACGTGTCGTTCGCGGAAGTCCGTGCGGCACAACTGGATCTACTCGGCGATCTGGTCGCGGAACACCTCGACACAGCCGCCTTGCTGGACCTGCTGGACGGCACCGACAAGGGGGATCGGCCGATCATCGGTCCGTACCTCTGAACCATCGCCGTAGGGCCGCGTCTAGCTGAATAGCGTCCGGGGTGGGTGAGTCGGACGCCCAGGCCACATAGCCGTCCGGTCGGATCAGCAGCGCGGTGGGTGCTGGGCCGTCGATGTCAGATCGAGCAGCAGTGGACGGCCGGTGCGCGCCAGTTCGGCGATGCGGATCGTGCCGGTGGCGGTGCGTACGATCAGGTCGGGGGTGAACCGGCCGACCAGTGGGTGGGTGTCCGGCATGTCGTGGCGGACATCCGTGCCAGCCGTCAGGACCGCCAGCAGTTGTACGACGCTCGGCTGGGTCAGCAGTTCGCCGAACAACTCGCGCAGTGCGGTGACGTCGCTGCCCGGCGCCAGTAGTGCGCTGACCGCGCTGGCGTAGCGGACCATCCTGGTGGCCGCCGGGTGCCGTTCGGTCTCGTAGCTGTCCAGCAGCCCGACCGGGGCGTGCCCGTTGATCGTGACGGCGAGCTTCCAACTCAGGTTGACCGCGTCCTGTAGACCGAGATTCAAGCCGGAACCGCCCTGCGCATAGACGTGTGCCGCGTCACCGACCAGGAACACCCGCCGGTCGCGGTACCGCTGCGCTACGCGGGTGTTGCCGTGGGTCAGCCGGCGTAGCAGGTGTGGGCCGTCACCGGTGGGTGGGCCGATCGGCACGTCGACGCCGAGTACGCGCCGGATGCTGGCCCGCAACTCGTCCAGGGTCATCGGCTCGTCGGTCGCCGACCGGTCCCGTTCGACGGTGGCGATCGTGGGCGGATGGTTGGGTAGTGGGGCATAGGTGAAGCCGCCGGTTTCGGTGCGGTGGCCCAGAAACGGCATGGCTGGGCCGTATCCGGGTACCGAGAGGCCGCCGGTCGCCGGGTCCAGGGACTCGGCCGGGACGGTCACGTGTGCCATGCGTAGCGTCCTGCGGTCGTACGTGACGCCGGGAAAGCCGATGCCGCACTGTTTCGGTGTGACGCTGCGCGCGCCGTCCGCGCCATGACGTACCTGGCCGTCATGGCGTCGGCCCCTGGCGGGCCGACGACGTCGAGCGTGACCTGGTCGTCGTCCTGCGACAGGCCGATCACCTCGTGTCCGGACCGGATCTCGACCCCGAGCGCGCGGGCGCGTTCGGCCAGGACTTCGACCACTCGACGCTGCGGTGCCGCGAGCACGTGCACCGGACTGTCGTCCAGCAGGCTCAGATCCAGTGGCAGCGCGGTGAAGACGAAGTAGCCGTTGTTGGGCGGCGGCGGACCTGGCCGGCCGGCCAGCGCCTCGTACGGGCCACGATGGTCGAGCAGCCGGATGATCTGGCCCAGCATGCCGTTCGCCTTCGGCTCCTCACTCGGCGCCGGCCGGGTTTCCAACACGATCGGATGCACGCCGGCAAGGCCGAGTTCGCACGCGGCCATCAGCCCGGTCGGGCCACTGCCCACGACGACGACGTCGGCGATCACCGGTCGGCCTCCGGTAGTGGTAGCGGTAGCCCCGCCCTGACCTGGTCGAGCGCGGAGTGGATGTGCGGGACGACGGAGTCCCGTGGCCCACCACGGAACCAGTGGCCGACGGCCGCGCCGCTGGCCGCGCCGACGACGGACGCCAGCAGCCTCGGGTACACGTCCCGCTCCAGGTCCAGACCGGTGCGCTCGGCGATCGCCACGGCGAGTGCCTCCTGCGCGGCCGCGTTCGCCTTGAGGATCTCGCCCCGCACGGCCGGTTCGGCGAACACGCGCCGGACACCCGACGGCCACGCTGCCGGCTCGATGTCGGTGGTGCCGTCGAACTGGGCCGTCACGGCTGCGATCACGGCGTCCCACAGCGGTTCGTGGGCCGGGCGGGCGCGTAGCTCGTCCGCGGTGCGCAGCGCGCGTTCCAGGTGCGTCGCGGCGATCGCTTCCGCCTTGCTGGTGAAGTAGTTGCGGAACGTCCGCTCGGACACGTTGGCGGCTTCGGCGATGTCGGCCAGCGACACGTCGTCCCAGCCGCGCTGGACGCACAGGCGGATCGCGGCCTGGCTCAGTGTCGCGCGGGTCTCTCGCTTCTTGCGTTCCCGCAGTCCCTCGTCGTCGGTCATGACAGTGACGCTAGCAAATCTTGCCGAAATTGCAAGTTTTCTAAATCGGCAAGATCAGTCGGTGGCGTCCTGCCAGGTGATGAGCTCGTCCAGGTACTCGCCGGCCTCACGGGTGGCACGGTCCGGGTCGCCGGCGGCGATCGCGGCGAGCAGGCCGTCGTGCTCGATGGTCCAGCCGGGCTCGGTCTGAGCCGACGTCGCCGCCACGCTCGCGCGGACGACCTCGGTCAGGCCCTGGTACAGCTCGGTGAGCAGGGCGTTGTGGGAGCAGCGCATGACACCCTGGTGGAACCGGGTGTCCGCGTCGACTGCCGCCTCCCAGTGCTGGCCGGCGACGGCCTCGTTCCGTTCGGCCAGCAGCGCGGTCAGCTCGACCAGTTCGTCGTCGGTGCGCTCGGTCGCGGCCAGTCGGGCACCGGCCACCTCCAGTGCCTTGCGCACCTGGAGCACCTCGCGCAGTTCGCTGCCGCACATCCGGCGCAGCGCGCCCGAGATCTCGCTGGTCGCGCGCACGAACGTGCCGTCGCCCTGCCGGACTTCGAGCAGGCCGGCATGCGACAGCGCACGCACCGCCTCGCGGACGGTGTTGCGGCCTACGCCCAAGGCGGTGACCAGCTCCGGTTCGGCCGGGATGCGCTGGTCGACGGCCCAGTCACCACTGCTGATGGCCTGCCGCATCTGCTCGATCACCTGGTCCACCAGACCGGTGCGCCGTGTGGTGGTCAACGGCACAGCATCATCCCTTCATCCGAACATCCCATGTCTGTCATACTAGTCGCCGTGCCGACCGATCATCCCGTGCTGTCCGCCCCGCCGTCGACCGCCGACGTTGCGCCGACGCGGATGACCGTTCGTGACCGCCGATCGGCGCTCCTGCCAACGGGCCTGCTCGTGGCGGCGATTCTGCTGGTAGCCGGGAACCTGCGGCCCGTCGTGACCAGCCTCGGCTCGGTGCTGGACCTGGTGCACGGCTCGCTGCACACGTCCTCCGCGTGGGTGAGCGTGCTGACGGCGCTGCCCGGCCTGTGCTTCGGCCTCGCCGGTTTCCTGGCACCACTGTTGGCCCGGCGGCTCGGCCTCGCCCGCGCGATCGGCCTCGCGATGCTGCTGCTGACCGTCGGGGCGCTGGTGCGGGTGCTGGACGGTGCCTCGGTCGTGCTCGGCGGGACGCTGGTGGCGTGCGCCGGCATCGCGGTGTGCAACGTGCTGATACCGGTCGTGGTCAAGCAGTCCTATCCGCACCGGATCGGACTGATCACCGGCCTGTACACGGCCGTCCTGCAGGGCGCTGCCGCGCTCGGTTCGTTCCTCACACCGATCACGGCATCGGCGGCCGGCGGCTGGCGGCCGGCACTGGGGCAGTGGGGACTGCTGGCGGTGCTGGGCACGCTCGGCTGGGTCGCTGCCGCACGCCACGGCGGAACTCGGTCGACGGTCGTCGTCGTCGACGACGACGCGGTTGCCGAGCACAGGGTTGTCGAACCCACGTCGTCGCGTCGTTCGCTGTGGCGCAACCCGTTGGCGTGGACCGTGACCGCGTTCTTCGGTCTCCAGTCGATGTTCGCCTACGAGATGATGGGCTGGGCGCCGCAGGTGCTGATGAGCGCCGGCGTGTCCAGGGGCGAGGCGGGCGCCATGCTGGCGGTGATGGGCGTGCTCGGCGTGCCGTTGAGCCTGCTGCTGGCACCGTTGGCGGCCAGGCAGCGCAGCCAGTCCGGCTGGCTGGTCGGGCTCACCCTGCTCGGCGCGATCGGCATCGTCGGCCTGCTGGTGGCACCCGGCGCCGCGCCGTGGCTGTGGTCGGTGACCGTCGGCGTGGGGATGGGCGTTTTCGCGATCGCGGTGGCGCTGATTCCGTTGCGCACCAAGAACTCCGCCGACACGCAGGCACTGTCCACAATGGTCCAGGGTGTCGGCTACCTGCTGGCCGCCGTCGGCCCGTTCGCATTCGGCCTGCTGCACGGCAGCACCGGCGGCTGGACCGCGTCCCTGACGCTCATGTTGGCGGGAGTCGCCGTACAGGCCGTGTTCGGCTGGCTCGCCGGCCGGCCGCGCTACATCTAGCCGTCAGTAGTCCAGCGGCAGGTTGAGCAGCGCGTTCTCGACCAGTTCCGGCATCGCGGGGTGGATCCAGTACTGGCCATCGGCCATCGACCGGGCGTCGAGGCCGAAGCTCATCGCCTGGATCAACGGCTGGATCAGGGTGGGCGCCTGCGGGCCGATGATGTGCGCGCCCAGCAGTTGACCGGTCGTCGGGTCGGCGATCAGCTTCGCGAAACCCGTCGTGTCCTCCATCGCCCAGCCGTACGCGATGCCGGCGTACTCCTGTTCCGACGTCACGTACCGGATGCCGCGTGCTGCCGCGTCCCGCTCCCGTAGGCCCACCGACGCTATCTGTGGCGAGCTGAACACGGCGTGCGGCACGAACCGGTGATCCGCCGCTTTCGGCGCGTTCGGGTTGGCCAGGTTGTACTTCACGATCCGCGCTTCGTGGTTGGCCACGTGCTTGAGCTGGTACGGCGAGTCGATGTCGCCGAGTGCGTAGATGCCGTCGACGTTGGTCCGCTGGTACTCGTCGACGAGCACGTAGCCGGTCGGGCTGGTTGCCACGCCGGTCGCCGCCACGTCGAGCAGGTCCGTGTTCGGCACCCGGCCGACGGCGACCAGCAACGCGTCCGCTTCGACGGTTTCCGCGCCGCGCGGCCCTTCCAGGTGCAGCCGTACGACATCGTCGATTCGTTCCACCCGAACGGCTTTCCGGTCCAGCCGGACGTCCCAGCGGCGCTGCGCCAACTCGGTGAACCTGGCGCTGATCGCGTCGTCCTCGTCGCGCAGCAACGCGCCGGAGCGGCCGATCATGGTGATCTCGGTGCCGAACGATCCGAACACGTGCGCGAACTCGGCCGCGATGAAGCCACCGCCCAGGATGACCAGCCGGCGCGGTGGCGCGTCCAGCCGCATGATGTCGTCGCTGGTGTGGTAGCCCGATTCGGCCAGCCCCGGCAGGTCCGGGACGACCGGCCGGCTGCCGGCGGCCAGCACCACGCGGTCCGCCGTGATCGTCTCGACCTGGCCGTCCACGTCGACGTCGAGGGTTTTCGGGCCGGTGAAGCGAGCCAGACCCGCGTAGACCGTCACGTTGCGGTTGTCCGGATGGTTGGTGCGGTACTCGCGGCCGCCCGTGGCGATCGGGTCGATCCGGCCGAAGATCCGGTCCCTGATGTCGGCCCACCGCACCCCGTGCAGCTCACTGTCCACACCGAACCGTGGCCCGTGCGTGGCGTAGCCGGCGATGTCGGCGGTGTGGACGAACATCTTCGTCGGGATGCATCCGACGTTCAGGCACGTCCCGCCGAAAACGCCCTTCTCCACCACCGCCACGGTCCGGTCCGCGAACTCCGGCCCGAGCACGGAGTTCCCGGAACCGGTCCCGATGATCACCAGATCGAAGTGCCGCACGCCGCCGTCCTTCCCCCTGAGGAACCGCCCAGAACCACTGTCCAACCCTGCCAACGGTCGGCGCGGCCGGATGATTCCGGTCAGGCCGCGTAGACCGGTGTGATGATCGCCCTGGCCAGGGTGTGGAACACCAGGTTGAAGCTGGCCACGGCCGGCGTCACCGACTCGCGGTCCAGTTCCAACGTCGGCACGTCCACCGCGTGCACCACGTAGTAGTACCGGTGCGCGCGGTCACCCGCCGGCGGCGCCGCACCGCCGAACGCCTTGAGTCCGTAGTCGTTGCGGACGTGGAACGCGCCATCGGGCAGCGTGTCGTCACTCGCGCCGGCACCGGCGACCAGTTCGGTGACCGAAGCCGGGATGTCCACGACGAACCAGTGCCAGAAACCGGACGGCGTCGGCGCATCCGGGTCGAAACAGGTGACCGCGTAGCTCTGGGTGCCGTCGGGGGCGCCGGTCCAGCTCAACTGGGGCGACACGTTCTCGCCGCCGGCACCGAAACCGTCGAAAACATGCCGTTTCGACTTCTGTTCGCCATGCTGAACATCCGTCGACGTGACCGTGAACGACGGCACGGCTGGCAACTGGCTGTACGGGTCGACGGCGACGGGGCGATCCAGGCTCATCGAGATTCCTCCAGTCCGGGGGTGGGTGCGCGATCCCAACCTATCGATCCGGCGAGGATGGCGCGATCTGGTCGCGCTGGGTGACAATAAGACGTGGTGGTACTGCAATACGCTCGTGTGTCACCCTATTGGCGGTATCCGATCAGTGAGCGCCGGCCCGCCCGGTGCTGGAGGAGCTGCGGCATGGAACGGCCAGAGCGCACCCTGGGCAAGATCGACGTGGACAGACCGTCGTCGGCCCGGATCTACGACTACTTCCTGGGTGGGGCTCACAACTTCGAGGTCGATCGGGTCGCGGCCGAGGAACTGGCCAAGGTGCACCCGGCGATCGGCATTGCCATGCGCGCCAACCGGTCCTACCTGCGCCGTGCCGTCAACTACCTCGGCCGGCACGGGGTGGACCAGTTCCTCGATCTCGGCTCCGGCATTCCGACCGTGGGCAACGTGCACGAGATCGCCCAGCGCGCCAATCCGGCCGCGCGGGTGGTCTACGTGGACATCGAGCCGATCGCGGTGACCCACAGCAACACGATCCTGGCCGGCAACGACAACGCGCTCGCCATCCAGGCCGACCTACGCGACGCCCAGCAGGTGCTGTCCGATCCGGCGCTGGACAAACTGCTCGATCTCGCGCGTCCCGTCGGCCTTATCCTGGCCGGTGTGCTCCAGTACGTCAGTGACGACGACGACCCCGCCGGCATGGTCCACAGCTACGTCGAACGGCTCGCACCCGGCAGCTACGTCGCCATGTCGCATCCGTCCCTCGACGAGCTGACGTCCGAACGAGTGGCCGGTGCCGTGAAGGCGACCGACGTGTACCAGCGCAGCGACACGCCGTTCCACTACCGCCCCAAGTCCGAGTTCGAACTCTTCTTCGACGGCACCGAACTCGTCGAGCCGGGCGTGGTGAGCATGTGGGACTGGCGGCCCGAACTCGGCGCCGACAACATCGACGAACACGACGGCCAGGTCAACGGTTTCGCCGGAGTCGGCCGCAAACCGTGACGACACTGCTGCTGTCCACTGCGGACACCGACCTGCTCGCCGCCCGATCCAGCGGTTACCGTGTCGCCAACCCGGCCCGTGTCAGCCCGACCGAACTGCCCGCCCTGCTCGACGGCGTGGACATCGTCGTGGTGCGGCTGTTGGGCGGCCTGCGCGCGTGGCCGGAGGGGGTCGCCGCGCTGCGGCGGACCGGTGTGCCACTCGTCTGCATCGGCGGTGAGGCCACGCCGGATGCCGAGCTGATGGCCCAGTCCACCGTGCCGGCCGGCGTTGCCACGCAAGCACTCGCCTATCTGGTCGAGGGCGGCGGGGACAACCTGCGCGAGCTCGCGGCGTTCCTGTCCGACACGATCATGCTCACCGGTGAGGGTTTCGCGCCGCCCGCGCCGACCCCGCTGTACGGCCGACACGGCGACCGGCCACGCGATCCGAGCAAGCCCACTGTCGGCATCGTCTTCTACCGTGCGCACTTCCTGGCCGGCAACACCGCGTTCGTCGACGTGCTCACCGACGCCGTCGAGGCGGCCGGCGCCAACGCGGTCGGAGTGTTCTGCGGCTCGCTGCGCGCCATGGCGCCCGATGCCGCCGCACAACTGCGCGGCCTGCTCGGCGACTGCGACACGGTGATCACCACCGTGCTGGCGGCCGGCGGCGCGACGCCGTCCGCCGACGACGACGCGTGGAACGCCGGCGCGCTGGCCGATCTCGACGTGCCGGTCCTACAGGGCCTGGTGCTGACGTCGTCACGGGAGCAGTGGGCCGCCTCCGACGCCGCGCTGACGCCGATGGACGCCGGCATGCAGGTCGCGATCCCGGAGTTCGACGGCCGGCTGATCGGCGTTCCGTTCTCCTTCAAGGAAACCGGCTCGGACGGCATCGCGGTCTACACGGCCGACCCGGAACGGGCCGCGCGGGTCGCCGGTATCGCCACCCGCATGGCCATGTTGCGGCACGTGCCGCCGGCGCAGCGGCGAGTGACGATCGTGCTGTCCTCGTATCCCACCAAGCATTCCCGCGTCGGCAACGCGGTCGGGCTGGACACCCCGGCGTCTGCGGTCCGGCTGCTGGCCGCGATGGCGGCCCAGGGCTACGACATCGGCGAGCTCGATCCGGCGACCATGGACGGCGATGCCCTGGTGCACCGGCTGATCGCGGCCGGCGGGCACGACGTCGAGTGGCTCACCGAGGAGCAGATGGCGCAGGCCGCCATCCGCGTGCCGGCCACCAGGTACCGGACGTGGTTCGACGGGCTGCCGGAATCGTTGCGGGAAGCCATGTCCGAGCACTGGGGCGCGCCGCCCGGCACGCTCTACGTCGACGGTGACGAGATCTACGTCGCCGCACTGCGGTTCGGCAACGTCGTGCTGATGATCCAGCCGCCACGCGGTTTCGGCGAGAACCCGATCGCGATCTACCACGACCCCGACCTGCCGCCCAGCCACCAGTACCTGGCCGCGTACCGCTGGCTGGCCGAGGAGTTCGAGACGCACGCCGTGCTGCACCTCGGCAAGCACGGCACGCTGGAATGGCTGCCCGGCAAGGGACTCGGCCTCGCCGCCGACTCGGGTCCCGATGCGGTGCTGGGGGACCTGCCGCTGGTGTACCCGTTCATCGTCAACGATCCCGGCGAGGGCACCCAGGCCAAGCGGCGTGGCCACGCGGTCGTCGTCGACCACATGATCCCGCCGATGGCCCGCGCCGACACCTACGGCGACCTGGCCAAACTCGAACAACTACTGGACGAGTACGCCGTCGTCGCCGCGCTGGACCCGGACAAGCTGCCGGTGCTGCGCGCGCAGGTGTGGGCCCTGGTCACGGCCGCCCAACTGCACCACGACCTGCACACCGACGCCCAGCCCGGCGCGGACGACTTCGACGACTTCGTCCTGCACATCGACGGCTACCTGTGCGAGATCAAGGACGTCCAGATCCGCGACGGCCTGCACATCCTCGGCCGTGCGCCGGAGGGCGACGAACTGGTCAACGACGTGCTGGCCGTGCTGCGCGCACGGCAGGTGTTCGGCGGCACGGTCGGCGCACTGCCCGGCCTGCGTGCCGCGCTGGCGGCGCATTTCGGTCTGGACGAACAGGAACTGCTGCTCGAACCCGGCGCCGCCGCCAAGGCACCCGACGAGCTGACGTCGATCGTGGACGGGCCCGCCCGCACCGGTGCCGACCTGGTCGATCTGCTGGAAGCGTTGGCGCGCAAGCTCGTCATCGGCACGCAGACCCTTGGCTGGCAGGCGGCCCGGGTGCCGCTGGTGATCCGCGAGGTCATCGGCGCCGACGTCGAGCGGGTGGCGGACGTGCTGCGCTTCGCCTGCGACGAGGTCGTGCCGCGGCTGGCCAGGACGACCGACGAGATCACCAACACGCTGCGGGCACTGGACGGCCGGTTCGTGCCGCCCGGCCCGTCCGGCTCGCCGACGCGTGGCCTGGTGTCGGTGCTGCCGACCGGTCGCAACTTCTACTCCGTCGATCCCAAGTCCATCCCGTCCCGCAACGCATTCGACACCGGCGCCGCGCTGGCCGACTCGCTGCTGGCCCGGCATCGCGCCGACACCGGAGCGTGGCCGCGCAGTGTCGGCCTCACCGTGTGGGGGACGTCGGCCATGCGGACGCAGGGCGACGACATCGCGGAACTGCTGTGGCTGCTGGGCACCCGGCCGCGCTGGGACGACGCGTCCCGCCGGGTGACGGGTTTCCAGATCGTGCCGCTCGCCGAACTGGGCCGGCCGCGGATCGATGTGGTGGTAAGGATTTCCGGCTTCTTCCGGGACGCGTTCCCGCACGTCGTCACGCTGCTGGACGATGCGATCCGCGCCGTCACCCGGCTGGACGAATCCGACGACGACAACTACGTCGCCGCGCACTACCGCGCCGACCTGGCGGCGCACGGCGACGACCGCCGCGCCAGCACCCGGATCTTCGGTTCCAAGCCGGGCGCGTACGGCGCCGGCCTGCTGCCGCTGATCGACGCCCGCAACTGGCGCGACGACGGCGACCTGGCCGAGGTGTACGCCACCTGGGGCGGCTACGCGTACGGCGCCGGCCTGGACGGCCGGCTCGCCCGTGACGACATGGAAACCGCGTTCCGGCGCATCCAGGTCGCCGCCAAGAACGTCGACACCCGCGAACACGACATCGCCGACTCGGACGACTACTTCCAGTACCACGGCGGCATGGTCGCCATGGTCCGGTCCCTGACAGGTGCCAGCCCGGCGGCCTATGTCGGGGATTCGGCCGTGCCGCACGCCGTCCGCACCCGAACCCTCGGCGAGGAGACCAAACGGGTGTTCCGTGCCCGCGTGGTGAATCCGCGCTGGATCGCGGCGATGCGCCGGCACGGCTACAAGGGCGCGTTCGAACTGGCGGCCACCGTCGACTACCTGTTCGGCTTCGACGCGACGGCCGGCGTCGTGGACGACTGGATGTACCAGAAACTCGCCGAGAGCTACGTGTTCGACGACGAGGTCCGCGACTTCATGCGCCAGTCGAACCCGTGGGCCCTGCGCGGCGTGACCGAACGCCTGTTGGAGGCGGCTGACCGCGGTCTGTGGGCCGAACCGGACCAGGACACGTTGGAGCGGCTGCGCGCGGTGTACCTGGACCTGGAGGGCACGCTGGAGGGCTAGGCGTTCTCCCTGGCCAGGCCGTCCAACAGCAGGCGCAGGCCGAGTTGGAACACCGTGTCGCCGGAGAACCGCGACATGGCCGCGCTCCGAGCCGCGGTGTGCGGATGGGTGGCCGGGTCGAGTGCGGCCGTGGTTTCCTGGCCGCGTCGTTGGCGGGCGGCCGGATCGGGGTCGTCGCGGCGGGCCACCTCGAACGCCGTCGCGCCGATCGTGTGTACCAGCAACAGTTGTAGCGCTCGCACCGCCGCGTCACCGGGTACGCCGCCGTCGTGCAGGTAGCCGAGAATCGCCTCACCCAGCCGTAGCGCGTTGGGCCCGATCGTCTGGCGGGACAGGAAGAGTGACACCAGATCACCGTTGGCCAGCAGCGCCTGCCGCGTGCCGGCCATGATCGTCTCGATGCGTTTGCGCCAACTGCCCCGCGTCGGCACGGCAACGTCGTCCAGCACCGAGTCCAGCAGCAGGTCGATCAGCGCGTCCTTGTCGGAAACGTGGCTGTAGATGGCGTTCGGCGCCACGGCGAGTCGTGTTGCCACGTGCCGCATCGACACGGCGGGCAGGCCGTCCTCGTGCAGGATCGCCAGGGCCGCCGCCACGACGTCGGCGCGGCTGATGCCGGCGCGCTGTCCCGGTGTCCTCGTCACGAGTCATACTGTACACCGTCCAACTCATGCTGTACGGTGTCCAATATGACGACCATCGTGCTCTTCCACTCCGCCCAGGGTCTGCGCCCCGGCGTGCACTCCTTCGCCGACCAGCTCCGCGCCGCCGGCCACACCGTGCACACGCCGGACTTCTTCGACGGCAACGTGTTCGACGACCTGAACGACGGCGTCGCCTACCGCGACCAACTCGGCATCCCGGAGATCGCCCGACGTGGCCAGGCCGCCGTCGAGGACCTGCCCAACGACGTGGTGTACGGCGGTTTCTCGCTCGGCACCGGCCCGGCCCAACTGCTCGCCCAGACCCGACCGGGTGCCAGGGGCGCACTGCTGTTCCACGGTTGCCTGCCGACGGCCGCGTTCGGCACGCCGTGGCCCGATTCGGTACCGCTGACCGTACACACCATGGCCGACGATCCGTGGGTCGACCTGGCCGTGGCGCGCGGGCTCGTCGACGAGGCCAAGGACGGCGAACTCTGCGCGTATCCCGGCAGCGGGCACCTGTTCCTCGACCCCGACCTGGCCGACTACGACAAGGACGCGGCCGAACTGGTACTCGAACGCGTGCTGGTGTTCATCGGCCGGCTGTGATCGCCGTGTCGTACAGGTGCTGGACGTCGTCGTCGAAGTAGCTGCTGTACGACACATCCGGCGTGTCGCCGCCGGTCTCGTAGCCGCCGATCACGCCGACAACGACGCCGAGGCCGGTGGCCGGATCGACGTCGGTCACCCACGGTCCGCCGCTGGTGCCGTCCGGGAAGTCGCCGCAGTCGAACCGTAGCTGGAACCGCCGCTCCCGCGTGCTGTTCGTCTGGCAGGTCGTCGGTTCCTCGGTGTCGTCCGGATATCCGGTGACCCGGACCGGCAGGTCGTAGCCGAGGTTCGTGCCCAACCGGTTGCCACCGGCCGCCGCCTGCACGGTCCGCGTGCTGCCCTGCTGGTGCACCACCAGGAAGCCGAAGTCCAGATCCTCGTCGGAATCGCTGATCCAGCGCGGATCCACCACGAGCCGGCTCGGCGTCCAGATCCCGTACGGGTCCTGGCCGTCGTGATAGCCGGGCACGAAGGCGATGTCGTCGCGGTAGTCGCCGCCCGCTCCGTCGTGGATGCAGTGCGCGGCGGTCAGCACGAGGTCACCCTCGGGGGAGTCGACCACGCTGGCCGTGCAGTAGTGGCCGGTGAGGCCGTCGTCGTCGGTCGTGAACAGCGCGCCGACCGCCGGCACGCCGGGCCCCAGCGGCTGGTCGTCGCCCGAGCTGGGCGTCGTGGTCGGCGTGGCGGCCTGCTGGGTCGGGGTGGTCCAGTGCCGGGCGGCGATCGCGTTCTCGTCCTGCGACACCTGCCGGACTCCCGTCTCCGCCTCCCGGCTGGTGTCGGGCACGACGACGCTGGCCGGCAGCGTGAGCACGGCCAACAGCACGATGGCGATCACGCCGACCGTGCCCCGCCATGGCATGCCGCCGTCACCTCCATTCGGACTCCCACCAGCCAAGACCACCACATCGTGATCGCAGAAGCACTCCCGTGTCCGGTTTGTTCAGAGACCTCACAGAATTCGCCAGACATCGCGCATACGCTGACGGACATGGAATCCAGTGGCCGGGGTGATGCGCAGATCGTCCGGAGCAGAGTCCGGTTTCCCGGCATCAGCCCCCGCGCCTACGAGCACCCCGCCGACCGGGGCGCGCTGACCACGCTGCGTTCCGTGCCCGGTTTCCCAGTCGTGCTCAAGGCCGTCTCCGGCGCGTTCAGCGAGCGCGGCGAACGGCTGCTCACGCTCGGCAGCGCCGTTCGCGTCGGCCCGAAGCAGTACCCGGTGCTGCACCAGTTGCGCGCCGACTGCTGCGACGTCCTGGACATCGACCCCGTACCCGAGCTGTTCGTCATCCGCGACCCGAACGCCAACGGCATGGCCATCGGCCTGGACCAGCCGTTCGTCGTGCTCACCACGGGCATGGTGGCGATGATGGACACCGAGGCCCTGCGGGTCGTGATCGGCCACGAGCTGGGCCACGTCCTGTCCGGCCACGCCCTCTACCGCACGCTGTTGTTCCGGCTGATCCGGATGATGCAGGGCCTGTCCTGGCTGCCGCTGGGCTACTGGGGCCTGCGGGCCATCGTCGCCGCGCTGCGCGAGTGGTACCGCAAGGCCGAACTGTCCGCAGACCGGGCCGGGCTGCTGTGCTCGCAGGACCCCGCCGCCGCGCTGCGTGGCCACGTCCTGCTGGCCGGCGCCATCGAGCCCGCTGACGTCGACACGGCCGAGTTCCTGCGTCAGGCCGCCGACTACGAGTCCGGCGGCGACGTCCGCGACAGCGTGCTCAAGCTGCTCAACACGATGGACGACACGCACCCGCTGGCCGTCGTCCGCGCGGCCGAACTCCAGCGCTGGGCCGCTTCGAGCGAGTATCGGGCCATCCTCGGCGGCGAGTACCAGCGCCGCGACGACGGCGACCAGCCGGCCAGCACGTGGACCCAGGACGTGAAGGACGCCGCCCGCTCGTACCGGGACACGTTCGTCGAGTCCACCGACCCGTTGGCCAAGGTGCTCACCGAGGTCGGCGGGGTGATCTCGGGCACAGCGAACAAGGTATGGCAGCGCTTCGGCGGCAAACCGGACGAGGAACAGCCACCCGAGGAGTGACCCGCGAGCTCGGCTTGTGATATCCAGGTCAAGGTGAGCGTCTCTCCCGTAGCCACCGCGTTGCACCGCGAGTGGGCAGCCGATCTGACCACCGAACGCCTCTACGCGCTGCTGCGGCTGCGCATCGACGTGTTCGTCATCGAGCAGGAGTGCGCCTACCAGGAACTGGACGGGCGCGACCTCGACCTGGGCACCCGGCACTTCTGGATCGCATCCGAGCACCGCGACGAGCCGGTCGCCTATCTGCGGTTGCTGGAGCAGCCAGGTGGGTGCTTCCGGATCGGCCGGGTCTGCACGGCCAAGGCGTACCGGGGGACCGGCCTGTCGCGGCGGCTGATGGAGGCCGCGCTCGCCGACGCCGGTGACGCCGAGGTCATGCTGTCGGCCCAGGAGCGGGTGGCCGACCTGTACGAGGCGTACGGATTCGTGCGGGAGGGCGACCCCTACCTCGAGGACGGCATCCCGCACATCGACATGCGCCGCAAGAGCCGCTGACCACTCACTTCTTCGCGGGCGCCGCCTCGGTGACGACCTCGACCGCGCGGTCGAGGTCGGCCTCGGTGAGGTCGGCCCGCACGGTCAGCCGCAGCCGCGACACCTGATCCGGCACCGACGGCGGCCGGAAGCACCCGACGAGCACGCCGGCCGCCCGGCAGCGCAGCGACCACTCCACCGCGTCCTCCGGTGACGCCGCCCGTACCGCGATCACGGCGGCCGCCGGCCGGCTGGTCGGGAACCCGGCCGCCGCCAGCCGTTCGGCCAGCACGCTCGCATTGGCAAGCACCCGGCCGCTGCGCTCCGGTTCGTCCCGCAGTACCCGCAACGCCGTCAGCGCGGCCGCCGTGCTCGCCGGCGCGAGACCGGTGTCGAAGATGAAACTGCGTGCCATGTCCACCAGGTGGTGGATCACCCGGCGCGGTCCGACGATCGCGCCACCCTGCGCGCCGAGCGACTTGGACAGCGTCACCGTCGTCACCACGTCCGGCGCGCCGGCCAGCCCCGCCGCGGCGACCCCGCCCCGGCCGCCGTCGCCGAGTACGCCGAAGCCGTGCGCGTCGTCCACCACCAGCGCGGCGCCGTGCTCGCGGCAGGTCGCCGCCAGTTCCGGCAATGGGGCGAGATCACCGTCCACCGAGAACACCGAGTCCGTCACCACCAGTGCCCTCGGCTTCGTCCGGCTGGCCAGCGCGCGGCCGACAGCGGCCGGATCGGCGTGCGCCACGACGGCGACCTCGGCCTTGGCCAGCCGGCAGCCGTCGATCAGCGACGCGTGGATGTACTGGTCGGCGACGATCGCCGAGTTCTGCCCGGACAGTGCGGTCATCGCGGCGAGATTCGCGGCGTAACCGGATGCGAAGACCAGTGCCGCCTGCGCGCCGAGAAACGACGCCAGCTCCAGTTCCAGCTCGGCATGCAGCTCGGTCGAGCCGGTGACCAGCCGTGAGCCGGTCGAACCGGCGCCCCAGCGCAACGCGGCGGCCGCTGCCGCGCCGGCCACCCGCTTGTCCCTGGTCAGCCCGAGATAGTCGTTGCCGGCGAGATCCAGCTCACCCGAGTTGGCCGGCCGCGGTCGCAACTGCCGTTTGAGGCCGGCCGCTCTGCGCTCGTCCGCGTGCGCGTCGACCCAGTCGAAGACCTGCTCCGGGGCCAGCCGTGTCGCGACGTGAGTGGTCACCGACGCATCCTAGGTGCGCCCGCTTGGTCCGGACGTGGCCGGGATGCGACGATGCTTGCGACCCAGAGCGGGGGTGAGCGAGGAAGCCGGTGCGAATCCGGCGCGGTCCCGCCACTGTGACCGGGAAGTGGGCCTCCCACGTGTGCCACCGGGGCGTGAGCCCTGGGAAGGCCGGAGCGCCCGTCGTGATCCGGGAGCCAGGACACTCCGCCACCGCTACTGCCTTGCCTTGATCCGGGCGTGGACACCCGAGGAAGGAGCCGCTGGCGTGACCGGATTCCCGTTCTCCGCCGTAGTCGGCCACGACGACCTGAGGCTGGCGCTGCTGCTCAACGCGGTACAGCCGTCGATCGGCGGTGTGCTGGTACGTGGCGAGAAGGGCACCGCCAAGTCGACCATCGTCCGCGCGCTGGCCGCCCTGCTGCCGCCCATGACGGTCACCGAGGGCTGCCGCTTCGCGTGCGATCCGGATGCCCCCGATCCATCGTGTCCCGACGCGCCGCACGGCTCTGTCGCCGTAGTCCGGCCGGCCCGTCTGGTCGAACTGCCGGTCGGGGCCACCGAGGACCGGCTGATCGGGTCGCTGGACCTGGAGCGGGCGCTGACCGAGGGCGTACGGGCCTATCAGCCCGGCCTGCTCGCGGCGGCGCATCGCGGCGTGTTGTACGTGGACGAGGTGAACCTGCTGCACGACCACCTGGTCGACCTGCTGCTGGACGCGGCCGCGATGGGCAGGGCACACGTGGAGCGGGACGGGGTGTCGGTGTCGCACGCGTCGTCGTTCCTGCTGGTCGGCACGATGAACCCGGAGGAGGGCGAGTTGCGGCCGCAGTTGCTGGACCGCTTCGGCCTCACCGTGCGGGTCGCGGCCGCCAGGGACGTGTCGGTCCGCGCAGAGGTGATCCGGCGACGGCTCGCGTTCGAAGCAGCGCCGGCTGATTTCGCCGCTTCGTGGGCTTCCTTCGACCAGGCCCTCGCCGGCCGGATCGCTGCGGCCCGTGCGCTGCTGCCGCGGGTCGTGTTGCCGGACACGGAGGTCCGGCGGATCGCGGCCGTGTGCGCGGCGCTCGAGGTGGACGGCATGCGGGCGGACCTCGTCGTAGCCAGGACGGCGTTGGCGCACGCGGCGTGGCGGGGTACGGAGGCGGTGGCCGAGGAGGACGTGACGGTCGGCGTGCGGCTGGCGCTACCGCACCGCCGTCGCCGTGACCCGTTCGACGAACCGGACCTAGACGACACCCAACTGTCCGAAGCCCTCCGCGACGCGGCCGACCAGCTAACCGAGCCCCCCGAGCCACCTTCGCCCTCCTCGCCGCCCGAGCCCTCTTCGCCCGCAGATCCCCCCTCCCCTCCTTCGCCCACGTCGCCCCCCTCGTCCGCTGAGTCGTCGGAGCCCTCGGAGCCTTCTGAACCGCCCGACCCCGATCCGGACGGCGGCGGCGTCCAACCACCCTCCGACGCGTCCTCGCCGCCACCCAACTCCTCGTCACCTGGTTCCCCATCGCCCGAGCAGCCGGTTCCCGCGCCGACGCCCGCGTTCCGGGCTCGACTGTTGCAGGTGCCCGGCATCGGCGAAGGCGCACCCGGCCGGCGATCCCGGTCCCGCGCCGGTTTCGGCCGGACGGTCCGCGCCGCCGATTCCGGCACGGGCCTGCACCTGATCGGCACGCTGTCCGCGGCCGCCCCGCACCAG
Organism: Pseudonocardiaceae bacterium; assembly: GCA_036269975.1. GTDB lineage: Bacteria > Actinomycetota > Actinomycetes > Mycobacteriales > Pseudonocardiaceae > DATEPR01. The sequence goes on from DATBDL010000302.1 coordinate 22,139, forward strand.
CAGGCGAGAGGCCGCACCGCTGCCGGCCTGATCCTGCGCCGTGACGACGTCCGGCGCGCGGTCCGCGAAGGCAGGGAAGGCAACCTGGTGCTGTTCGTGGTCGACGCGTCGGGTTCGATGGCGGCCAGGGCCAGGATGTCCGTCGTCACCGGGGCGGTGTTGTCGTTGCTGGCCGACGCCTACCAGCGGCGCGACAAGGTAGGAGTCGTCACGTTCCGGGGGAGCACGGCGGACCTGACCTTGCCGCCCACGTCGTCGATCGACACAGCGGCCCGCCGCCTGCGTCGCCTGACCACCGGGGGCCGGACACCGCTGGCCGACGGTCTGCTGCGGGCCCGCAGGGTGCTGGCCACCGAACGCCTGCGCGACCCCCACCGCCGCCCGTTGTTGCTGTTGCTGACGGACGGCCGAGCAACCAGCACCACCACCGGTGGTGACCCGGTGGCGGACGCCCTCCGAGCGGCGAATCTCCTTGCCACAGAAGGAATCGCGTCCGTCACGGTCGACTGTGAACACGGTCCGGTCCGCCTCGGCCTGGCCGCTCGGATAGCGGCGTCGCTGGGTGGCCCGTGCCTGACGCTGGCCGAGCTGTCGGCCGACCAGATGGCCCTCCTAGCCCGCGCCGCCTGAGGGGAGTCGTTGTGCCACAAGGAAAACCGTCAACGGTGCCGGTCGACGGCCTGAGTACCCGGCAGCGCCGGAATCGCCCGCTGCTGATCGTGCACACCGGGGAGATGAAGGGAAAGTCGACGGCCGCGTTCGGCTTGGCACTGCGTGGTTGGTACCAGGGCTGGTCGATCGGCGTGTTCCAGTTCGTGAAGTCGGCGAAGTGGAAGGTAGGCGAGGAGTCAGCGTTCCGTGCCTTGGGCCGCGTATTCGAGGAAACCGGTGAAGGCGGCCCGGTAGAATGGCACAAAATGGGCGAGGGCTGGTCATGGACGAGGAAGCAGGGAACGGAAGAAGACCACGCGGAGGCGGCAAGAGAAGGCTGGCGTGAAATAACTCGCCGCTTGGCAGCGGAACGACACGGAATGTACGTCCTGGACGAATTCACGTACCCGATGCACTGGGGTTGGGTGGACGTCGACGAGGTAGTAGCAACGCTGGTCGCGCGCCCAGGCAACCAACACGTGATCATCACCGGCCGAAACGCGCCGTCAGAATTGGTCGAAGCGGCGGACCTGGTAATGGCGGCCAGTAAGATAAAACACCCGATGGACGTCGGCCAAAAAGGTCAACGAGGCATCGAGTGGTGAGGATTCCCAGAGTGGTCGTCGCCGCGCCGGCATCCGGCAGCGGCAAGACGACCATTGCCACCGGCCTGATGGTGGCAATGGGTAATGTGGCACCATTCAAGGTAGGGCCGGACTATATCGACCCCGGTTATCATTCGTTGGCCACCGGCTGGCCCGGCCGAAATCTCGACCCAGTGCTGGTAGGGGAGGAGCGAATACTGCCGCTGTTCGCGCATGGTGTTGTCGGTGCGGACATGGCGGTGATCGAGGGCGTGATGGGCCTGTTCGACGGTCGCAGCGGCGCGGGAGGGTTCGGCTCCACGGCACACGTAGCCCGGTTGTTGGAAGCGCCGGTGTTGTTGGTGGTCGACGGGCGAGGCCAGGGCCGGAGCCTGGCGGCGTTGCTACATGGTTTCCGTGGGTACGAACCGGGAGTCCGGTTGGCCGGCGTTGTCCTCAACCAGGTGGGTTCAGGGCGCCACGAGGAAGTGTTGCGCGAGGCATGCGAGGAAGTGGGTCTACCGGTACTGGGCGCGGTGCCGAGAGGCGCCGATGTGGGGTTGCCGTCCCGGCACCTGGGCCTGATCCCGGCAGTGGAACATGGTGAAGCAGCGCGCAAAGCAGTAACCGCAATGGGCGAACTAATCACACGATCGGTGGACCTGGCAGCAGTCCGCCAAGTAGCAGCGACCGCCGGTCCACTCACGACAATCCCGTGGAACCCGACGACCGAACTCACCAACCAGCCGCAAGGGGCGGTCGCCCAGCCGAAGGGCCCGGTTGTCGGTGTCGATGCGCAACCGGCCACAGCGGTTGCCGAGTCGCAGTTCGGCGGCCCGGTTGCCAGTGCCGATGCGCGATCGGCCACAGCGGTCGCCGGATCACAGTTCGGCGTGCCTGGTGTCGGTGTCGACGCGCCCCCGGATAGGCCGGTGGTCGATCTCGCTGCCCAGCCCACCGAGTCGTTCGGCCAGCCGGCTGCGGGTGTCGGCGTCCACCTGGGCCGGTCGTTGCCTGGGGTGGTTGTTGGCGTTGCCGGTGGGGCCGCTTTCACCTTCGGCTATGCCGAGCATCTCGAACTCTTGGCTGCCGCCGGTGCGTGGGTCGTCGTTGTCGACCCGTTGAATGATGTGACTCTGCCCGATGATCTTTCCGCGCTCATCCTCCCTGGTGGTTTTCCGGAGCAACACGCTTCCTCTCTATCCGAGAACACCGAACTCCGGGCCGCCGTTGCGCGATTCGCTCGATCGGGTGGCATTGTGCAGGCCGAGTGCGGCGGTCTCCTCTACCTCCTCGACCAACTGGACGGCCACCCGATGTGCGGCGTTCTGCCTGGTAGCGCGGCGATGGACAGCCGACTCGTCCTCGGGTACCGGGACGCCGTCGCCGCCGTCGACTCCGTCGCCCACCGTGCTGGCGAGCGCCGCACTGGGCACGAATTCCATCGCACGACCGTGACCAGCACCACCGCGCGACATGCCTGGCACTGGCGCGATCACGACGGCCGGCCGGTCCGCGAGGGCATCGTCCGGCACCGCGTGCACGCCTCCTACCTGCACACACACCCCGCCGGCTGTCCGGAGTCCGTGGCGCGGCTGGTCAGTGCGGCAGCCCGAGATGCGGCAGCCCGAGGTGCGGCAAGGAGAGCGACCGATGCCTGAACTGATCGGCGTCGGCGTCGGGCCCGGCGATCCCGAACTGCTCACCCTCGCCGGTCTGCGGGCCATCCTTACGGCCGCCCGCGTGTTCGTGCCGGTCATCGCCCCCACCGAACTCGGTCGCGCCGAGGCGGTTGTACGGGCCCACGTGACCGAACCGCGCACCGTCGAACGGCTCGTGTTCGCCTTGGCCGACCCCGTCGCCGGCGCGCAGGACCGCCGTCGGCGGCACTGGGACTCGGCGGCGGCGCGCGTCGCCGCGTACCTGAAAGTCAACGACAGCGCGGTGTTCGCGACGATCGGCGACCCCACGATCTACTCGACGTTCGGCTACCTCGCGGCGACCGTGCGCGAACTCGTGCCGAACGTGATCGTCACCACGATTCCGGGCATCACGGCCATGCAGGCCACGGCCAGCGCCGCCGGGATCACGCTCGTCGAAGGCGCCGAACCACTCACCGTGCTACCAGTGGCGCGCAACGTGACCGCCGTGTCGGAAGCGCTGGACCGGCACGGTACGGTCGTCGCCTACAAAGGCGGGCGAAGGCTGCGCGAGCTGCGTGCGGTGGTCGAGCGGGCCGGTGCGCTGGACCGGGCGGTGTATGCGGAACACCTCGGTACGGCGGACGAGCGGGTGCTACCTCTGTCCGAAATAGACGATGTCGGCGCACCGTACCTGTCTACGGTGGTGGTGCTTCCGCCGCGCGGAGGAAGAGGAGAACAGCTATGACATCCGGTCGGGTCTCGTTCGTCGGAGCCGGACCCGGTGCGGCCGACCTCATCACGCTGCGCGGCGCCAAGCGGATCGCCGAGGCGGACATCGTGGTGTGGGCCGCCAGCCTGGTCGACCCCGAGTGCGTGCGCCAACATGCCCGGCCGGACGCCGAACTGGTCGACTCGTCGTTGATCACGCACGAGGACGTGCTCGCCGTCTACCGGCGCGCGGCCGGCGAGCGGCTCAAGGTGGCACGCGTGCACTCCGGCGATCCGTCACTGTGGGGCGCGGTGCAGGAGCAGTACGACAGTTGCCAACGCCTCGGCCTCGAAGTGGAAATAGTTCCCGGCGTGTCGGCGTTCTCGGCAGCCGCGGCGATCGCTGGTCGTGAACTGACCGTTCCGGAAGTCGCCCAGTCGGTGATTCTCACCCGGTTGGAGGGCGGCAAGACGCCGATGCCGGACGGTGAGCAGATCCGCGAGTTCGCCCGCCACGGCACCACGATGGCGATCTTCCTGTCCGCCGCGCGCAGCGGTCAGCTCGTCGACGAACTGCGGGCCGGTGGCTACCCGGACGACACGCCGGTCGTCGTCGCCTACAAGGTGACCTGGCCGGACGAACTGATCCTGCACACGACGGTCGGCGAACTCGCCGAGACGGTCAAGCAGCACAAACTGTGGCGGCACACGCTGTTCCTGGTGGGCAAGGCGTTGCGCGCCGAGGGCACTCGATCGCACCTGTACCACCCCGGCCACTTCACCACGTACCGCAAGGCCGATCCGGCTGCCCGCCAACAACTGCACGCCGACAAGGCTGGCTCGCCGTTGTACACCAACCGTTCCGGCTGGGGCGTCGCGGCGCGGGTGGAGCGCAGGGACTGGTCGTCGCCGGGTGGCCACGATTCGTCGGGTGGCCACGAGTCGGTGGCCGCGTGGTCGGCGGTGCACGGCTGGCAGGAGACCGCCCGCTCGGCGACCCGCAGCGGCTACCGCGCCAAGCTGAGCGCGGACGCACCCCGTCCGGCCCGCCCGGTACCTGCCGACCAGGAGACGCTGGCCCTGGAATCGCCACAGCCCCAGCCACCCCAGCCGGAGTCGACCCAGCCGTCGAAGGCGGACGCGCAGCAGGTCCAACGGCCGAAGCTGACAGCCGTGCCGTCGCCACAGGCAGCGCGTCAGGGCAACCAGCCCCGCCAGGGCGCTCAGCCCCGCCAGGGCACTCAGCCCCGCCAGGGCACTCAGGCTCGCCAGGGCAACAAGAAGCCCGGCCAGAAACGCAACGGCGGCGGCAAACCGACCGCGAAGGGCTGAGCGTTGGCTTAGCGAGGCGGTTCCGGCCGGCGCGGGTTGGCGAGGCGGGATGTCGGATGGAGTGATCGGAGGCGGCGCGTGACGGTGACTGTGATCGGGGTCGATGGGGCCGTTCTGCCGCCCGGTGGTGCTGAGCTGCTCGCACGCGCGACATTGGTGGTCGGCGGTCGGCGGCATCTGGTTCGGCACGCTGCCGGGGCCGCCAAGACCATCGAACTCGGGCCGCTCGACGAGGCTGTTCGACTCCTGCCCGGCTTTGCCGGCGACAAGGCGGCCGAACACGCCGTCGTGCTGGCTTCCGGTGATCCTGGGTTCTTCGGGGTCGTCCGGGCCCTGCGTGCCGCCTCGATATCGGTGGACGTGCTGCCTGCCGTCTCCAGTGTGCAGCGGATTGCCGCGCTCGTCGGGCGGTCCTGGGACGACGTCGCCGTCGTCAGCGCGCATGGGCGGGATCTTGGGCCCGCACTGAACGTCTGCCGCACGCATCGGGTCGTCGCCGTGTTGACCGGGCCTGGTGCCGGGCCGGCCGAGATCGGGGCCGGACTGAGCGGCTGGCGGCGAAATCTCGCGGTCGCCGAGGATCTCGGCGGGCCGGACGAACGACTGTCCGTTGTGGACGCGGCCAGGGCGGACCGGCCTTGGCGGGAGCCGAATGTCGTGCTCTGCCTGCCGGAGTCCGAGCCCGTTTCGGAACGTGCCTGGTTGGCCGGTGGGATGAGCGTTCCGCCCGGCGACGGTTGGGCGTTGGACGAGGATCTGTTCGCGCACCGCGACGGCATGGTCACCAAGCCGGAGGTACGCGCGCTGGCCCTGGCACGGCTGGCGCCTCGGCCGGGTACGTTGGTCTGGGACGTCGGCGCCGGGTCCGGTGCTGTGGGCATCGAGTGTGGCCGGATGGGGTCCGCCGTGATCGCGGTCGAACGGGATGCCGCTCAGTGTGTGCGCATCGTGGCCAACGCCGCCCGTTACGGGGTGGACATTCGGCTCGAGGATGCGGCCGCGCCGGACATCCTGGCCGACCTGCCACGGCCGGACTCGGTCTTCGTCGGCGGTGGTGGGCCGACCGTGGTGCGGGCCTGCGCGAACGTCGGCGCCGCACGGGTGGTGGTGGCGCTCGCGTCGTTGGATCGGTTCGCGCTGTGCCGGGACGCGTTGCGGTCCGGTGGTTACCAGGTCGACGGAGCGCAGATCAGTGCCGCCCGGCTGACCGGCCTACCGGACGGCACCAGCCGGCTGACCGGCGGAAACCCCGTTCTGGTGATGTGGGGCACCCGGTGATCGGACTGTTCGCCGTCACGGCCGCCGGCAGGCGGGCGGCGACCGAGCTGGTCAAGGGACTCGACTCGGCGGTGATCATGGACGGTCCGATCGGGCCAGCGTTACGCCGTAGCTGGCCGGATCTGGACGCCGCGGTGTTCTTCCTGGCCACCGGCGCGACCGTACGGCTGATCGCACCGTTGCTCGACGACAAGGCGACCGATCCGGGCGTGGTGTGCGTGGACGAGGCGCGCCGGTTCGCGGTGGCACTGGCCGGCGGGCACGGCGGCGGCTCCAACGCGCTGGCCGAGCGGGTCGCGGCGTTGCTCGGCTGCACGCCCGTCGTGACCACCGCGTCCGACTCGACCGGGAGCACGCCGCTGGACGAGGTCGTCGCGCTGTTGGACGCGACCGTCGACGGCGACCTGGCCGCGTGCGGTGTCGCCCTGTTGGACGGCGCCGGAGTCCGGATCGTCAACCCGCTCGGTTTTCCGTTGCCGGCCCTGCCCGGCACCGTCGGAGATCCACAGTGGACGATCCGGATCGACGACCGGCTGGCAGAGGCCGAATCGGACCGGAACACGCTTCGGCTCGTCCCGCCGACGCTGGTGGTCGGCATCGGATCGGCGCGTGGTGTGTCCGCCGACGCCGTCAAGGCGGCCCTCGCCCGCCTGGAAACCGAACACGGCTTCGACCTGCGGGCCGTCCGCGCCTTCGCCACCGTCGACCGCAAGGCCGACGAGCAGGGCATCAAGGACGCCGTCACCGACTGGGCGTTCTGGCACTGGCACCCCGAGCCCACCCTGCACGTCTACGCCGCGGAAACCCTGGCCACGGTCGACGTGCCCAATCCGAGCGAGATCGTCAACGCCGAGGTCGGCACGCCGAGTGTCGCCGAAGCCGCCGCGTTGACGGCCGCGCGTGAGCTGGCGGGCGGTGCGCCGGTCGAGCTCGTGGTGCCGAAGATCAAGGCGGACAACGTCACCGTGGCCGCGGCGCGCGTCCGGCCGCGCGGCCGGCTCGCCGTGATCGGGCTCGGACCCGGCGCGGCCGACCTGCGTACACCGAGGGCGGAAGCCGAACTGCGTCGGGCGTCCGTGGTCGTCGGGCTGGACTCCTACGTCGACCAGATTCGCCGGCTGCTGCGGCCGGGCACGGAGATCAGGGCCAGTGGGCTGGGTGCTGAGGAGCAGCGCGCGAGCGATGCGGTCGAACTGGCCGCGACCGGACATGCGGTGGCGCTGATCGGGTCCGGCGACGCGGGTGTCTACGCGATGGCCAGCCCGGCGTTGGAACGGTGCCCGGCCGAGGTCGAGGTGGTCGGCGTGCCTGGGGTGACGGCGGCGCTGGCCGCCGCCGCGCTGCTCGGCGCGCCGTTGGGCCACGATCACGCCGTGATCAGCCTGTCCGACCTGCACACCCCGTGGCCGGCGATCGAACGCCGGGTCAGGGCGGCGGCGGAGGGCGATTTCGTCGTCTGCTTCTACAATCCGCGCTCCGCTGATCGAGACTGGCAGTTGCGGTCGGCGTTGACGGAGTTGGCCAAACACCGGCCGCCGGGCACCCCGGTGGGTGCGGTGCGGCAGGCCAGCCGGACCGGACAGCGCGTGTGGTACGCACCGATCGCCGAGTTCGACGCCGACGACGTCGACATGCTGACGACCGTGGTGGTCGGGTCGTCGCAGACCAGGATGGTCGGCGGGCGGATGGTCACACCGCGCGGTTATGCCTGGATGTCGCAGTAGCCAGTAGCTTGCATTTGTCCATTATGGACCGATCGCGGCTAGCCTGGTGGCCATGCCACATTTCGTGCCGCACAGCCACGACACGGCCGACCAGCTCGACGCGCGGCTCGCCGGCAGTCGCGCCGGTATGCGCACGTTGTGGGGGTCGTTCGGCGTACTGCTGGCGACCGCACTGATCCAAGCCGGCGTCGTCTGGCTGACCGGGTCGGTCGCGCTGCTGTCGGACACCCTGCACAATCTGGCCGACGCCGGCACCGCGATCCCGCTCGCCGTGGCGTTCCGGCTCGGTGACCGGCCGCCGAGCCGCCGGTTCACCTACGGCTACGGCCGCGCCGAGGACCTGGCCGGGCTCGTCGTGCTGCTCGTGATCGCCGCGTCCGCCGTGCTCGCGTTGGCGGAATCGGTGCATCGGCTGGTGCGGCCGGCCCAGGTCGGCTACCTGCCGGCGTTGGCCGTTGCCGCCGTGATCGGCTTCGCCGGCAACGAGATCGCGGCTCGCCGGCGGATTCGGACCGGACGGCGGATCGGCTCGGCGGCGCTGGTCGCGGACGGCATGCACGCCCGGATCGACGGGTTCACCTCACTGTCCGTGCTGGTCGCGGCCGGTGGTGCCGCGATCGGGTGGCGTTGGGTCGACCCGGTTGTCGGTCTCGTCGTCGCGCTGGCCATCGGGTTCATGCTGGTCGGCGCGGCGCGCGGGGTGCTCGGGCGGCTGCTGGACGCGGCCGACCCGGACCTGGTGGCCAAGGCCGGCGAGTTGGCCGCCGGAACCCCAGGTGTACTGGCCGTCGAGGAGCTGCGGCTACGGTGGTCGGGGCACGGGCAGTTGGCCGAGGTGACCGTGGTCGTGGACCGTGAGCTGAGCCTGGCGCGGGCACACGGCATCGCGCACGATGTGGAACACAGGCTGCGACACGGTCTGCCGAAGCTGGTCCGTGCGCATGTGCATCCGCATCCTGGGATGGACACGGTGTGACGACCGAGGAGCCACATTGCGTGACGTTCATCCCATCGAGCGAAAGTCGTACCGCATCCTGCGGGAACGCGTCGACACCGACCCGCTGCCGCCGTACACGCGAGCCGTGGTCGAGCGGGTGATCCACGCCACGGCCGACACGACGTGGCTCGGCGAGTTGTGGACCGAGGAAACCGTGCTGTACCACGGTAGGGCCGCGCTGCTGGACGGTGCGCCGGTCGTGACGGACGCGCGGATGGTCGCGGCCGGCATCACCAGCCGGGAGTGTGTCGTCGGTCTCGATCTACCCGGTGTCGCCGAGTTGGCGCGGGATGCGGACATCACGCGGTCGGCGGCCGGGATTCGCCTTGCGGCGCAACAGTATGCGAAGGGCGCGGTGTGGGTGATCGGGAACGCGCCGACCGCCCTGCTCGAGTTGGTCGCGCAGTGCAACTTCGGCGGGGTCCAGCCGGCCATGGTCGTGGCGGTGCCGGTGGGTTTCGTCGATGCGGTGACCTCGAAGGCCACTGTCCGGATGATCGGCCTGCCGGTGGTCAGCAATCTGAGTGAACGTGGCGGTGCGTCGGTGGCGGCCGCGATCGTGAACGCGTTGCTGTACTTCGACGAGGAGGAGTACCAGTGAGCCCGGCGCCGTTGTTGCTGGTCGGACACGGCACGGTGGACGAGCGCGGTGTGGCCGAGTTCGCCGCGTTCACCGACCGGATGCGGCGCACGATGGTCGGTGCGGGGATCGACGTGGCCGGCGGTTTCATCGAACTGGCCGCGCCGTCGGTCAACGAGGCTTGGCGCGAACTGACCGCACGTGGTCATTCGCTGTTCGCCGCGGTGCCGTTGGTTCTTGTCGCGGCCGGGCACGCCAAGGGCGACATACCCGCTGCCCTGGAACGGGAGGTGCGCCGCCGGCCGGGCACCCGTTACCGCTTCGGCCGGCCGCTGGGCCCGCATCCGACGCTGCTGGCGTTGATCGCGGACCGGATCGCCGCCGTGGCGCCCGAACCGGACACCGCCGTCGTGCTCGTCGGGCGCGGATCGACGGACCCGGACGCGAACGCCGAGGTCAGCAAGGTCGCGCGGTTGTTGCAGGAGACACGGGGTTTTCCGTTCGTGGAGACCGCGTTCGTGTCACTGGCGCGGCCGAACGTGACGGAAGGGCTGCGACGGGCGGTGTTGCTGGGGGCGCGGCGGATCGTGGTCGCGCCGTATTTCCTTTTCGACGGCGTGCTGCCGCAGCGGGTGGTGGCGCAGGCGCTCGCGTTCGCGGAACCGGGGGTCGACGTGCGGGTCGCCGGGTATCTGGGTGATTGCGCGCCGCTCGCGGACCTGGTGGTCGAGCGGTATCACGAGGCGCTGCACGGGGACATCAGGATGAACTGCGACACGTGCGCGTACCGCGTGCTGCTGCCTGGGTTCGAGGACAAGCTCGGCGCCCCGCAGACCCCGCACCACCATCCGGACGATCCTGCACACGGGCACGGTCACGGTCATGCTGGTGTCCGTGATGACTGAGCGGCACTACCTGGCGGGCCTCGACCTGACCGGCCGGCGCGTCGTCGTCGTCGGTGGGGGGACGGTCGCGCAGCGCAGGCTGCCCCGGCTGGTGTCGGCCGGCGCGCGGGTCGAGCTGATCTCGCCGCACGTGACGCCGGCCGTGCAGGGCATGGCCGACGCCGGTGAGATCACGTGGCACCCACGCCGTTACGCCGCCGGCGATCTCGACGGCGCGTGGTACGTCGTGACGTGCACGAACGACGCCGCGGTCAACGAAGCCGTGGCTGGAGAAGCCTTGCACAGCAGGGTGTTCTGCGTGCGCTCGGACGCCGGCACGCGTGGCACCGCCGTCACGCCGGCGGTTGGCGAGCACGACGGCCTGCTGGTCGGGGTCCTGGCCGGCGGCGAGCCACGCCGTTCGGCAGCGGTCCGGGACGGAGTGCTGGACGCGTTGCGCGAAGGACGGGTGTCCGACGCGGCCGGTGCCGCGGTGCCCGGCGTCGCGCTGGTCGGCGGCGGGCCCGGCGATCCGGAGCTGATCACCGTGCGCGGCCGGCGACTGCTGGCCAGGGCCGATGTCGTCGTCGTCGACCGCTTGGCGCCACGCGAGCTGTTGGACGAGCTGCCGCCGCACGTGCTCGTGGTGGACGCGGCGAAGATCCCCTACGGCCGCGCGGCCAGCCAGGACGTGATCAACACCACGCTGATCGAACACGCGAAGGCCGGCCGGTTCGTCGTCCGCCTCAAGGGCGGCGACCCGTACGTGTTCGGACGCGGTTTCGAGGAGGTGCTCGCGTGCGCCGAAGCGGGCGTGCCGGTCACCGTCGTACCGGGTGTGACCAGCGCGTTCGGCGTGCCGGCCGTGGCAGGGGTGCCGGTGACGCATCGCGGGGTGGCGCACGAGGTCGTCGTGGTTTCCGGCCACGTCGGGCCGGCCGATCCTCGGTCGCTGGTGGACTGGCCGGCACTGGCCCGGCTGCGCGGCACGCTGGTGCTGCTGATGGCGGTCGAGCGGATCGGCGCGTTCGCGGACGTGCTGATCACCGGCGGCCGACCGGCGGACAGCCCGGTCGCGGTGATCGCGGACGGTACGATGCGCACGGAACGGGTCCTGCGGTCGACCTTGGACAAGGTGGCGACCGACATCGTTTCGGCGGGCATCCGCCCGCCCGCGATCGTCGTCATCGGCCCGGTGACCGCGCTCGGTATGCGCTAGTTCACGCCATGCCGGCGACCGACTTCGTCCACTGAGGTCAGCAGTTCCATCCGCGTCGTCTCATCGCAGTAGGCGGCCCGGATGCCGGTGCGAGCCAGGTCGACCAGGTCCGTCGCGCCCAGGCCGAACGCCTCCGCTACCAGTTCGTACTCGCGGTTGAGGTTGGTGCCGAACATGCCGGGATCGTCCGTGCTCAGCGTGACCGGGACGCCGTGGCGCAGCAGCACCGGCAGCGGATGTGCGTCGATGTCGGGGACCGCGCGGGTGCACAGGTTCGACGTGGGGCACACCTCCAGCGGAATGTCGTTGTCCCGCAAGTGGTCCAGCAGCTTCGGGTCACTCACCGCGCCGATGCCGTGGCCGATTCGTTCCGCGCCGAGATCCCGGATGGCCGCCCACACCTCGTCGGGGCCGGTCGTCTCGCCCGCGTGGACGACACTGTGCAGCCCGGCCGCGCGGGCCCGCTCGAAGTGTTCGCGGAACAACGACCGTGGCGCTTCGGCCTCCGGCCCCGCCAGGCCGAGCGCGACCGTGCCGGCAGGGCGTTGGTTCAGTGCGAAATCCGTCGTCTGCTCGGCCCATCCCGCTGTCGGACCGGGAATGTCGAAGATCCAGTTCAGCGTGACGCCGAACTCCCGCGCGGCCAGCTCCCGGCCCGTCGTCAGTGCGGCCGCCGTCTCATCGGCCGGCATGCCCACATAGAGATGGGCGAGCGCCGTCACGGTCACCTCGGCGTAGCGCACGTTGCTCGCCGCGGCGTCCCGCGCCAGGCCGGCGATCAGCGCGACGATGTCGTCCGGCGTCCGGACCAACAGTGCGACCAGTCGGTAGACGTCGAGGAAATGCGGGAAGTCACGGAAGGCGTAGAAGCGGATCAGCTCGTCCGGGTCGGTCGGCACGCCGCCGTCCGGATGGCGACGGGCCAG
>DATBDL010000303.1:0-11393 GCA_036269975.1 Pseudonocardiaceae bacterium
CGTGCGGCCGGGGAAGTGGGTGGTGTACTCGTCGATCGTGTGCAGGTAGAGGTTCCAGCCCTTTTCCAGGGCCTCGTACTCGGTTTCCCAGTTGTCGCCGAGCATGCCGCTCTGCGTCAGGCGCAGGAGGGTGCCGCCGCCGGCGGTCTTCTCGATCACGTAGTCGAAGGACATCTCGTCGCCGCCGTAGGCGAACCGCGCCCGTGGCTGCCAGACCGTGATCGTGCCGACGGTGGTGAAGTCGCCGAAGGTGAACCGGACGGCGCCGCCATCCTTCGGCTCGACCTCGCTGTGACCCATGAACCAGGCGTCGATGCCGGGCCCGGTGGCGACGGCGTCCCAGATCTGGTCGGGGGACGCGGTGTACTCGAACTCCTTGGTGATCTGGAATGTGTGCGGCATGTCAGCTCGCTCCTGGGTTGTTGTCGGTCGGCACACTGGGATGGATCGCGAAGACGAGCCGATGGGCGCGGCCGCCCTCGGTCTCCTCGTCGTGGTACTGGGCGACCAGTCGGCCCACGGCGGCCGTGAGCTCCTCGGCGAACGCGGCCCGGTCGACGGCGGTGGCGAAGCGAACCTCGCCGTCGAGGGCATAGGTGGCCAGCGGCTTGCCCACCTTGGTGGCGCCGCTGAGCAGGGTGGCCGTGTCACACACGAGCCGAGAGGCGAGCGCGAGCAGCCAGCGGGCGGAGAGCCGATCGGGTGCACGGGCCGGATCGGGCTGCACGGCGGCCAGAACGGCGGGCGAGATCACGTAGGACTTCGCGACCCCGAGCATGACGCGCTCGACGCAGTTACCCTTCCGGCGCTCCTCGACGAGCTCGACCAGCCCGTGCGATTCGAGCGTGCGCAGGTGGTAGTTGACCCTCTGCCGGGGCAGCCCGAGCCGGCCGGCCAGCATCGTCGCCGAGGCCGGGGTCACCAGCTCGGCCAACATCCGGTTGCGGACCGGGTCCAGTGACATCTCGGCCACTGCCGCGTCCTCGATCACCGCCACTTCCCGCACGAGCCAACTCTCACATCCGACAACTATAGTTGTCAAGACTGTTGAAGCTGCTTGGACAGAAAATATTGTCGGCGAGGGCTCGGCGATCCGCAAGGCGACGGTGGCGGTCGCGGGTGGCGGTGCGGTGGCGGGTGCGGGCGGCGGTGGCGGTCGCGGTGGCGCGATCCGCGAGGCGGGTGGCGGTGATTGCGATCCGCGAGGTGGCGTCGGTGTTTGGTTTGGCAGGCACCCGTGCACGGGGTCCGACTCATGGTCGCATCGTTGGCCGGCCGGTGGTTCTTGCCGTGTGCTGGCCTGTTTACGCTGGTCGGCGCCCTCGCAAACCGGAAGATGCGGGCGCCGTCCACGCGCAGCGACGATGGCGTGGGTCGACTGGGGACGAAGGGGAGTGCTCGTGGCTCATGGACCGGAGTCCGGCGCCCGGCGCGCGGTGACCTCCGCCGCGCAGGATGGACTGTGGTTTGTGGACACCCGCCTCGGCGCCACCCCGGCTTATCACGTCCGCCGTGCCTATCGGATCGTCGGTGCGCTCGATCTCGACAGTCTCCGTGCCGCGTGGACCGCCCTCGTCGTCCGGCACGAGAGCCTGCGTACCACGCTGATCGCCCAGGACGGCCGGCTCTCTCAACTGATCGCCGATGAGCGTGCCGAGATTCGGTCGTACACCGAACGGGGACCCGAGCCGTCGCTCGCGCACGATTCGTTGGCGCAGAGGTGGATCGCGGCCATGGCACCGCTGGATCTGGCGACCGGACCGTTGGCGCGGTTGGCGGTCGCCAAGGTCGCATCGCACGAACACCTCGTCGTCCTGTTGCTGCACCAGGCCGTGACCGACGACGAGTCGACGGCCGTGCTGATCGACGAACTCGGCTCCGCCTACGCGGCCGAACGCGTCGGCCACGCCACCCGCCATCGTCTGCCGCCGGTTCGCGCTCAGTATGCCGATTTCGCGCGCTGGCAACGGCATCGCACCGCGTCCGGTCGGTTTCGCTCGCTCACCGACTGGTGGGCGAACACGCTGACGCCGGCCCCGCCACCGCTGAATCTGCCGGTCGATCGGGCTCGGACGGTTGACCCGAACGGTGCCCATCCGAACGGTGCCCATCCGAACGGCGCCGGCCACTTGCTGGCCTTCGACTGGGGCGAGCGGATCGCTCGACCCCTCGCCGGCTTGTGTGCCGCGCACCGGACGACGCCCTTCGCCGCCGTGCTGACCGCGTTCCAGGCGTTGCTGCACCGGTATGGCGGCGCGGAGCGGGTCGCGGTCACCGTGCCGGTGCCGGTCCGGTCGCGGCCGGAGTTCGCGCGGATCGTCGGCGCGTGCCGGGAACCGGTGGTGGTGTGCACCGACATCGCGGGACGACCGAGCTTCCGTGAGCTGCTGCTGCGGGTGATGACGACCACCGACGACGCGTTGCGTCACCGTGGCCTGCCGTTCGACCAGCTCGTGAGCGCGCTCGGCCCGGACCGCGACCCCCGCGTGCCGCCGTTGTCCGATGCCGCCTTCGTCTACCGTGGCCGGCCGGAGCCGACACTCGACCTGGCCGGCGCCGACGTACGCGCGCTGCCGGTGCCGACGACGGTCGTCGGCGCGGACGTCACGCTCACCGTGGACGGCGTCGACCCGGTGGTGCGCGGTGCGCTGGCGGTCCGCGCGAGCATGTTCGAGCGGTCGTCGGTGCGGCGCATCCTGGCGCAGTTCCACACGCTGCTGGCCGGCGCGCTGGCCGACCCGGACCTGCCGGTCGACTCGCTGCCGCTGGACGACACGACGGCCGAGTTGCGCGACGCGGCTTGATTTCGGCCGCGTCGCCAGGGGGCTGGATCAGGCGGCTTCGCGCTCGCCGTGGTCGTCCGCCCGCGCCGCCGCCGCCAGCCACGTGCTGGCTCGGCGGGCCGCCGACATGCTCGCCCACGCTGCCAGCTCGATCAACGTCTGGTCATCGGGTGCGGTGGCGCGGAACGCCTCCACCAGTCCATCGTCGACCTGGTAGGAGGCCATGGCGATGACCAGGGCCAGACGTCCGCTTGGCTGGTCGGCCGCCGGGAGGCCGGCAACCGCGTCATCGACCCAGGACCGGCTGAGACCGGGCGACGTTCCATCCCATGTGGACAGTCGATCGCGCACGAGATCGCGCACGCCGCTCGGTACCGAGCGGGCGCCCGCTGCCTCGATGGCGGCGTAGGCGCGGGCGAACGCGTCGGCGACCACCGGGTTCGGGCGCGCCCAGTCCAGGTCGTCCGGCACCGGTGCGGCGGCCAGCAGATCGAGGGAGTCACCGGGCCGGGCGCCACGGGTCGCCGATGGCCGCAGCACCCCGCCGAGCACCTGCCTTGCCTTCGGCTTGGCGGACTCCGGCACGTGCGACGGGAACGGCGACTCCCGGAGGAACACGTTGACCATGCGGTTGTAGTAGTGGAACGTCACGGCGACGCCGATCAGTTCGGGTGCCTGCGGTGCGGGGAACGGCGCCGACCCGGTCGCGGACCGGCGCACCCACGCCGCGAGCCCGTCGCGGTCGGAGGGGGCAGCCGGCATGGCGGCCAACGTCATGCCGTGCACGTCGGCGCAGTACGGGCAACTGTTGGCGGTCGACACCTCGGTGGCCACTGCCTCCTTGGTCGCCCGATCGGCGATGCCCTGTGCCAGCAGGGTTTCCCGCAGGATCGCCCAGGACGCGGCGAGCATGTCCGGCGCCGGGGAGTGCAGCGCGGTCGGCGGTGCGAGCATGCTGAAGTCACGCTCCACCTGCCGGTACACGTCGGCGACCAGGCCACTTGCCTGACGTCGCGGCACGACGCGGACGTAGCGGGTGTCGCGCAGCGACCTGCGCACCGCGAACCGGACCAAAGTGGGGATCATCGCTGCTCCTCGATCAATCCGAGACAGGCCGGGACGGGCCGGGACGGGCCGAGCCGGACCAGGCCGGACCGGGCCGGGCTGAGACCGGCGGGGCCCGAGATTAGGCCGATGGCTTCGCGCGGGCCATGATCGCGCCCACCACGAAGTCGGGGTACTTCTCGGCGACCGCGTCGACGTCCGGGAGGACCGTCACGTCGCCGAGACCGGCTGCCTCGAACGTGGCGCGCCATGCGGCCGGCGTCAGGAAGCCGTGCGTCGGCCGCTTCACCGGATCGGTGGCGACATCGGTGAAGCTGGTCAGGAAGTCGAAGATGATCTCGGCGTGGATCGGTCGCGCGAGCTTCGTCGGTCGGACGCACTCGGAGACGACGACCGTCCCACCCGGCTTGAGCGACTTCACCGCTTCCGCGATGACGAAGTCGAGGTCCGGCGCGACGTGGAAGCAGTTGACCGCGTACACCGCGTCGAACGTGCCCGGCTCGACACCCTGCGCCTCCCACGACTGGGTCATGTCCAGGCGCGCCGACTCGACGATCGTCGACGGCGATGCCGCCGCCTTGGCCACCTTCTCGCCGTACCGGGCGAATGTCTCCGCTACTTCGGTGAAGCGGTAGCGCGTGACACCGGAACCGAGCTTGCGCAGCGTCCGGTCGGCACCGCTGCCGCAGCCACCGCCGATCTCCAGGATCTCGAACGGGCCGCCGTCCGCCGGCACGAGTCGGGACAGTGCCTCGGCGCCGATCCTGTTGTTGATGGCGTACAGGATGTTGTCGTTGGAGAAGTACTTGAGCCAGAGCGGGAGTTGCTCGGGGCCGAACAGGATCTCGTCACCGGTCGCCTCACCGCGGAAGTAGCGCTTCGCGTTGTCCAGCAACGTTTGCAGGATCTCGGTGGCCACCGCCGCGCCTGGCTCCCGCTGGGCGAGTTCGGCCGCGACCGTGTCGAAGTCCGACACGGCGGCCGGCCCGGTGAAGTAGCGGCCGGCGTCGAGTTCCAGGATGCCCGAGTCCGCGAGCTTCTTGTACAGGAACTCCAGCGCGACGGTGCGACGCCACGGAATCGAGAAGTTCTTCTTGGTCTGGTGGACCGTAACGCCCGTTGCCGGTGGAAGGGCGTCGATCGACGAGAGGATGCGGTACGCGGCCGCGTCGACGAGGCGCGCGAACGTCTCGTTCGCCGCCAGGAACCGGAAGTCGAAGAGCTCACGGATTGGCTCGTCGGCGATAGCGGCGCGCAACTTGGCGAATTCCGCCGCCTTGGGGTGCTCCTCCGGTGGGCCGAACGAAGTTTCCGCGAGGTTGCCCATAGTGCCTTCACCGACTTTCCGTGAAATGGATCATGCGGCGGCTGCCGGCTGATGCCAGGGGGACGGTCCTGCGCAATCCGTCGGATCGCTGATTATCCTCACACGCCGTCCAACCGGTCACGACTCCAGACGTGCGCGGATCGCGTTTTGGGGCCGGCGGCCCGGTGCGACCCGGTGTTGCCCTGGTTATGGCGAACCGGACGGAAGGCACATGCGGAGATGGCATCTACGCACCGCTGATGCACGCTGGACCGCACTGAGAAAGCGTGTCGAAGTCTGTCGCCGACCCGGCTCCATCGCCGGGGTGCGTTTTCGCGCGCAGATTCGGTCGACTGTCGTCAACTGGTCGTTGGATAAAGAAGGCGGTAAAGGGTGGACACCGAGCGGATCGCGATAGTGGGCATCGGGCTTCGTTACCCCGACGCCGCTAGCACCGAAGACCTCTGGGAAAACGTCCTGGCCGGGCGGCGCGCCTTCCGGAGGCTGCCCGACGAACGGATGAACCAGGCGGACTACTATTCGCCCGACCAGAGCGCGCCGGACCGCTTCTACGCGCAGAAAGCGGCCGTGCTGCGTGACTTCGAGTTCGACCGGCTCAAGTACAAGGTCGCGGGTAGCACCTACCGGTCGACCGACATCACGCACTGGCTGGCACTCGACGTCGCGGCGACCGCGCTGGCCGACGCCGGCTTCCCGGACGCGGCCGGCCTGCCCCGCCAGGCCACCGGTGTCGTCATCGGCAACAGCCTGACCGGTGAGTTCTCCCGAGCCAACCTGATGCGGCTGCGCTGGCCGTACGTGCGCCGCACGCTCGCCGCCGCCCTGACCGCCAAGGGCTGGGACGACGACGAGACCAGCGCCTTCCTGCGCGACCTGGAACCGGTGTACAAGGCGCCGTTCCCGCCGATCGACGAGGACACGCTGGCCGGCGGGCTCGCCAACACGATCGCGGGCCGCATCTGCAACTACTTCGACTTCGGCGGCGGCGGCTACACCGTCGACGGCGCATGTTCCTCGTCCCTGATCTCGATCGCCACCGCGGCCAACGCCCTGAGCAACGGCGATCTGGACGTGTGCCTCGCGGGCGGTGTCGACCTGTCGATCGACCCGTTCGAGGTGATCGGCTTCGCCAAGACCGGGGCGCTGTCCACCAGCGAGATGAAGATCTACGACAAGGACTCCAACGGCTTCTGGCCGGGTGAGGGCTCCGGCATCGTCGTGCTGATGCGCCACGAGGACGCCGTCGCCCGCGATCTGCGGATCTATGCGACGATCACCGGTTGGGGCGTCTCCTCCGACGGCAAGGGCGGCATCACCCGGCCCGAGGCGGCCGGTCACCGGCTGGCCATCAGCCGTGCCTACAACAAGGCCGGCTACGGCGTGGACACCGTCGGCTACTTCGAGGGCCACGGCACCGGAACCGCGCTCGGTGACGCCACCGAACTCGAGGCGATCGGCTCGGCCCGGCGCAATTCCGACCCGAGCGCCCGCCCGGCCGCGATCAGCTCACTCAAGGGCAACATCGGCCACACCAAGGCGGCCGCTGGCATCGGCGGCCTGATCAAGGCGGCCCTTTCGGTCTACCACCAGGTGATCCCGCCGATCACCGGGCACTTCGCGGCGCATCCGAAGCTCGCCGCCGAGAACGCTCCGCTGTACGTGCCGACCGAGCCCGAGCTGTGGCCGGCCGACCAGCCGATCAGGGCCGGCGTGTCCGCCATGGGCTTCGGCGGCGTCAACACGCACATCGCGCTCGAACAGGCGCCCAGCGCGGTCCGCCGCGACGAGCTGTCCGCGGCGACCCTGACGCTCAACGGCAGCCGGCAGGACGCCGAACTGCTGCTGCTGGACGCGGGAGACCACGCCGCGCTGCGCGAGCGGGTCGCCGGCCTTGCCGACCTGGTGCCGGCGCTGTCGTTCGCCGAGATCGCCGACCTGGCCGGCGCGCTGGCCGAGCAGTTGTCCGGCGGCGAGGTCAGGGCCGCGATCGTGACAACCAACCCCGATGACGCCGCCGCCAAGCTGGGTCGGCTGCTCGCCGCGCTCGACGAAGGCAAGCAGAGCCTGTTCACCGCGGACGGCGTGTACCTGGACAGCCGGCCGGGTGCCCCGAAGATCGCCTACCTCTTCCCCGGCCAGGGTTCCGGACGTGGTGCAGTCGGCGCGATCCGCCGCCGGTTCGCCGCGGCGGAGGACGTGTTCGGGCAGGCGGGCGTGCCCACCGGTGGCGACCAGGTGGCCACCCAGGTGGCGCAGCCACGCATCGTCGCCGGTTCGGTCGCGGCCCTGCGGGTGCTGCGGACGGTGGGCGTCGAGGCCGACGTCGCGGTCGGGCACAGCCTCGGCGAGCTCACCGCGCTGGCCTGGGCCGGTGCCGTGAGCGAGGACGACGTGCTGCGCCTGGCCACGGTCCGCGGGCAGGTCATGGCGGACGCCAGCGACGGCGGCGGCGCGATGGCCAGCCTCGTCACGACGCCGGACCGGGCGGAACCGCTGTTCGAGGACGACGCGGTGGTGATCGCCGGTTACAACGGTCCGAAGCAGACGGTCATCGCGGGCGACGGCGGCGCTGTCGACCGGGTGTGCGAGCGGGCGAGGGCCGCCGGCATCACGGCGAACCGGATCAACGTCTCGCACGCCTTCCACTCGCCGCTGGTGCAGCCCGCGTCCGTGGCCATGACCGAGCGACTCGCCGAGTTCACGTTCGCCAGGCCGACCCGCTCCGTCGTGTCCACTGTGGTCGGTGAACTGCTCGATCCTGGCACCGATCTCCGGGTCCTGCTGCGTGACCAGATCGTGCTGCCGGTCCGCTTCCACGCGGCCGCCGCGAAGGCGGTCGACGGTGCGGACCTCGCGGTGGAGGTCGGCCCCGGCCGGGTGCTCACCAACCTGCTGAAGGACATCGCGCCGGGCACGCCGGTGCTGTCCGTCGACACCGACAGCCAGTCGCTCAGCTCGCTGCTGTCCGTCGTCGGCGCCGCCTTCGCGCTGGGCGCCGCGGTGAACACAGATGCGCTGTTCGCCGACCGGGTGCTGCGCGCGCTGCCGCTGGACGGCAAGTTCACGTTCCTGGCCAATCCCTGCGAGACCGCGCCCGACCTCGCCGTCGGGCTGGCCACGCTGTCCGCACCGGCCACGTCCGGTACCGGCGCCGAGCCGGCCGCTACCGCCATCGCGGCCGGTGAGTCCGGGGATGCCGGAACGTCCACTCTGGACCTGCTCCGCAGGCTGGCGGCAGAACGCGTCGAGCTGCCGCTGGAGACCGTGACGGCGAACACCAACCCGCTGGACGACCTGCACCTGAGCTCGATCACCGTCGGCCAGCTCGTCAACGACGCCACGCGCCAACTCGGTCTGCCGACACTGGAGGCGACCACCAACTTCGCCACCGTGACGCTGGGCGAACTGGCCGTACTGATCGACGAGTTGGCCGAGTCCGGGCAGGGTGCCGACGACCGGGGCAATGCCGAGGTGGCCGGTGTGGCGCAGTGGGTGCGGCCGTTCTCCGTCGACTACCTGCCGGCGCCTGCGCCCAGGGTGGGCGCCAGCATCGGCGCGGTCGGCACCTGGCAGGTGTTCGCGCCGGCCGGCCACCCACTGGCGGAACGGCTCGGCGTCACGCTCGCCGAGGCCGCCATCGGCGACGGTGTGCTGCTGTGCCTGCCCGAGAGCGGCGAGAACCACGTCGAGCTGATCCTGCGGGCGGGCAAGGCGGCGGCGAGCGCCGCCGAGGGCACCCGATTCGTCGTGGTACAGCACAAGCTCGGGGCGTCCGGCCTTGCCAGGACCGCGTTCCTGGAGGCGACCGGGGTAGCGACCACGATCATCGACCTGCCCGACCTCGCCCCGTCGACGGCGGCCGCGACGGACGAGGCGGTGCGGCGGGTCGTCACCGAGGCCGCGGCCACCACGGCGTTCAGCGAGGTCCGCTACGACGCGGACGGCCAGCGGCTGGTCCCGACGCTGCACGTGCTCCAGCCACCGGCAGAGCCGGCCAACGGCACGCCGCTGACAGACACCGACGTGCTGCTGGTCACCGGCGGCGCCAAGGGCATCACCGCCGAGTGCGCACTGGCCATGGCCAAGGACTCCGGCGCCAAGCTCGCGCTGATCGGCCGGGACGACCCGGCCGACGACGAGGAGATCGCGGCCAACATCGCCAGGATGACCGCGGCGGGCGTGGTGTGCCAGTACGAGAAGGCCGATGTGACCGACGCGGAAGCGGTCGCCACCGCCGTGGCGCGGTTCGAGGCCGACCTCGGCCCCATCACCGGGTTCATGCACGGCGCCGGCCGCAACGAACCGGCCGCGCTGCCCAACCTGACCGACGAGCGGTTCCACCAGACGCTCGACGTCAAGATCGCCGGCATGCGCAACGTGCTGGCCGCGGTGGACCAGGACGAGATCCGGCTGTTGGTGACGTTCGGCAGCATCATCGGCCGGGGCGGTCTGAAGGGTGAGGCGCACTACTCCACCGCCAACGACTGGATGAGCGAGCTGACCGTCGACTTCCAGCGGGCACACCCGAAGGCGCGGGCGCTGGCGATGGAGTGGTCGGTCTGGTCCGGCGCCGGAATGGGCGAGCGGCTCGGCGTCGTCGAGGCACTCATCCGCGACGGCATCACCCCCGTCTCCGTCGAGGACGGCCTGAGCGTGCTGCGCCAGGTGCTCGCCGACCCGTCGGCGGGGCCGATCCTGACGATCACCGGCCGGATGGGCGGCCTGCCGACGCTGCCCCTGGACACCAGCGACGAACTGCCGCTGACCAGGTTCGTCGACCGGGTGCTGGTGCACTACCCGGATGTCGAGCTGATCACCGAGGTCGAGCTGTCGCCGGGCAGTGACCCCTACCTGTCCGACCACCTGCTGGACGGCGACCTGCTGTTCCCCGCTGTGGTCGGCATGGAGGCGATGGCCCAGGTCGCGACGGCCGTGCTCGGCCGTACCGCGACGCCGCTGCTGGAGAACGTCGAGTTCCTGCGGCCGATCGTGGTTCGTCCCGGTACCGCGACGTCGGTGCGGTTGGCGGCGCTGGTCCGCGACGCCGAGACCGTCTCCGTCGCCATCCGGGCCGAGGACACCGGGTTCAACGCCGACCACTTCCGGGCCACGTTGCGCCTGCCGCGGCCGGCGGTGCCCGACGACGGTCCGTCGCGGGAGGCCACCACGCTGCCGCCGGTGCCGGTCGACCCGATCACGGAGCTGTACGGCTCGGTGATGTTCCAGGGCAAGCGGTTCCAGCACCTGATGGGTTACCGCCGGGCGAGTGCCCGGCACGCGGTTGCGGAACTGTCCACCACGACGCCCGCACCGTGGTTCGGCGCCTACCTGCCGCAGGACCAGCTACTGGCCGATCCGGGCACGCGGGACGCGGTCATGCACGCGCTCCAGTGCTGCGTTCCGGACGCGACCCTGCTGCCGCAGGGCATCGAGCGGCTGTACCTGGCGGCGCAGGCCGACCAGCACGTCGAGGTGGTGACCCTGGACGCCAGGGAGCGGTCGCAGGACGGCGACAGCTACGTCTACGACATCGACGTGCTCGACCCGGCCGGCCAGGTGGTCGAACGCTGGCAGGGCCTCACGTTGCGGGCGGTGCGGCGCAAGGACAGCTCAGGGCCGTGGGTGCCGTCGATGCTCAGCGGCTACCTGGAGCGCGCGCTGGAGCGCGTGCTGGGTGGCAGTCGCGCGGTGGTCGTCGAGCCGGACCCCGAGCCGGGTGTGGCCGTCGACCGCAGGACACAGACCGAGGTGGCCGCGAGCCGTGCCCTCGGTGGCCCGGTGACCGTGCGGTACCGGCCGGACGGTAAGCCCGAAGTGGACGGTGCCTCGATCTCGGCGTCGCACGGCGCCGGCGTCAGCCTGGTGGTGGCCGGTGCGGGCCAGTTGGGCTGTGACGTCGAGACGGTCGCGCACCGCACGGACGAGGACTGGGCCGGACTGCTCGGTGCCGGGCTCCGCGACGTCCGCGACCTGGTGGTGACCGAGTCGGGCGAGAACGCCGACACGGCGAGCACGCGGGTCTGGAGTGCGCTGGAGTGCATGCGCAAGACCGGGCGGACCACGCGCACCCTCACCGTCGAGGGGGTCGAGCCCGACCGTTGGGTGGTGTTCTCCACCGGAGACGCCCGGATCGCCACCTGGGTCACCACGGTGAACAACCTCGCCGACCCCGTGGTGTTCGCCGTCCTGTGGGGCGAGGAGTGACACGGATCGGTAAG
>DATBDL010000304.1:0-2465 GCA_036269975.1 Pseudonocardiaceae bacterium
AGGAGCGACGCGCAGCGCCCTTGACAAACCACCACCGACCGTTAAGACGATCAAGGATCGGGACGTGCAGGCCGGCCACCTGAACGACGCGATGCCTGACGACCGGTCACCCCGAACGACGCGACCCCGACATCAGACCACCTCGCAATTGTGGTGGCCCTTGAGGTTCGGGCCTCCTGCTTCACTCCGATCTCCTCATTGTCGTAACGGTCGGCGGCGCCCTGTCGAGGGCGCTCCTCCGTCGCGTCGGCTCCGCCGATGGCTTCGCCACCCTTGCAAACACCACCGACCGCACGTGCGGCATGGATCGGGGAGGCAGGAAGTGATCAAGCAACTGCTGGCTGGCCCGCCTGTTCAGGTATCCCGGTCTGTTCGGGTTGTCCCTTGCGGTTGGTCAGCGACGGCGTGCGGAATGGCTGATCAGGCCGATCCGCGCCATCGGCCCGACCGACTCCGCCGCCTGCGTCGCCGCTCCCACGATTGCCGAATCGTCGCCCAACTGGGCCGGCCGGATGCGTGCCAACGGCCGATGCCCGGCGCCCGTCACCATTCTCGCGTAGTGCTCGCGTGCCTCGTCCAGGAACAACGGCGACGACTCCGACACTCCCCCACCGATGACTACCACCTCGGGATCGAAGATATCCGCCACCAACGCCAATCCGACGCCCAGCCACCGTGCCAAATCGGCCATTGCCCGCTCCGCCAACGGATCGCCGTCCCGCGCGGCGGCGGCGACCCTGCGGCCCGTCACCGTCCGCGAGTCCGCCGCCGACTCTCGGGCCAGCAATGTCGACGCTCCTGGATAGCGCGCCAACAACTCGATAGCAGTCGTCGCCAATGCTGTTCCACTGCAATATCTTTCCCAGCAACCCTTTTTCCCGCATGGGCACGGGCGGCCGTCCGGTACCAGCGTCAGGTGGCCCAACTCCGGCGCTACCCCATACGCACCACGGAAAAGCTTTCCCTCTACCAGCAACGCCCCGCCGATGCCCGTTCCCAGCGCGACCAGCACCGCTACGCCGTTGCCCCTTGCCGCGCCGAACCGGTGTTCCGCCAGCGCCGCCGCGTTCGCGTCGTGTTCCAGCACTACCGGCAGTCCTACCCGTGCCGAGATCCGGTCCGCCACCGGCGTCTGCCGCCATGCCAGATGTGGCGCGAACCGGACCGTTCGCCGGTCCTCCGCCACGAAACCGGCCACCGCCAGACCGACCGCACTCGCCCGGTGCCGGGCCGTCAGCTCCCTGATCACCTCGGTGATCACGTCCTCCAGCGCCGACTGCCCGCTCGGCGTCCCGGCTCGGGTGAGGTCGAGCACATCGCCGTGCGAGTCGACCACTCCTGCCCGCACGCTCGTCCCGCCGACGTCGACACCGATCGTCAGCACTCGTCGTCCCGCCGCTGGACTGTGATGTGTTGCACCCGATCCGGTGAAGGTGGCGGCGAAGACGCCGACGCGGCGGGTGGCGGGGTTGACGACGCCAGCGCGCTACGCACCACGGCCAGCAACCCGGCCGCATGTTCCGCGGCCCGCACCGCCAGCTCCGGTCGCTCGCCCCGCAACACGGCCATCCCGGCACACACCGGGCACCAACCGCAGGTGGCGGGCGTGTGCTCGGCTTCGGGATCGGCCGCGGCCAGCCGGTTGAGCATCGGCTGGGCTCGCTCGGCCAGTGCGTCCAGCAGCAGCCGCAGCTCCTCGGCCAGCCGGGCACCGGGGAGCGGCTGGTCGTCCTCGTTCGGCGGGGTGGTCATCTTCTGATTATCACTGGTGCGCGAGCCGTGCACTCACGCGAGCCGCCTACTCAGCCCTTGGCCACAGCGCCGGATCGGGCCGGAAGTGCACCAGCAACCCAACGTCGTCCACGTCCGCTCCGGTGACCTCGCACCGCCGCAGCAGTGACGGCAACGAAATCAGCCTGCGACGCCCGTCCACGGTCAACGCCAGCTCGTCACCGACCCGAGCCAGATCGACGTCCCCGATCGACGGCAACGCGATCCGCAGCTCGTAGCGACCGTCGCCACCGGACACCGTCAGCAACGGCTCCGACGAGCCACCAGCGGCCAACGGATCGGCCGACGAGTACAGCGACCCGGCCAGCTCCCGCAGCGCCGGCACCCCGATCGGCTCCTCGGCCAGGTACGGCACGGTCAACAGGGGCGTGTCAGCACCCAGCGCCAACTCGGCCAACACCGCCCGCTGCTCGTCCCTGCGGGTGTGCAGCCAGGTCGCGGCAGCACCACGACGAGGCCCGAACACCGGGACCAACCGGTTGGCGATCACGCCGTCGACCCGGATTCCCTGTACGGCCAACGCTGTCATGGTGCGCACGGTCTCGGCGGCGACCACCCGCTCCGGCGTCGTGATCAACCGCACAGTGGTGCGCGACCGGTCCGACAGCGCCGCCCGCAGCGCCACCAGCCGCTCGGCCAGCCTCCCGAGCGCGTCGGCCGCCGCGTCCCACCGG
>DATBDL010000305.1:0-6393 GCA_036269975.1 Pseudonocardiaceae bacterium
GTGATGCCGTCAGCACCGACTGCACCAGGGCGTCCGGCGTGGTGGCCGGCAGGGTCGGGGACTGGCCGGCACCGGCCGGCGATGCCAGGAAGCCGAGGCCGACCGCCCCGGCGACCACACCGACGATCGCTGCCCCCAGCGTTGCTTTCCTGCGGTTCATTCCGCTCCTCCTCGGGACTTTCTGATGCTACTGAGACTGCACCGGCCAAGCTGAGATGGCGCTGAGAGTGCCGACACGGCTGAGAGATCGCTGAGACTCGGCAGGTCGCTGCGGCATTCTGTGGGGGTGAGGCCACGGGTGCTTGTCGCGGATGACGAACCGGGTGTGCGGCGCGCGCTGGAGCGCGGGCTGGCCGCGGAGGGGATGGACGTCGCGTCCGCGGCGGACGGGCCCGGTGCGCTGCGGGCCGCCCTGACCGGCGCGTTCGACGTCGTGCTGCTGGACATCATGCTGCCCGGCCTGTCCGGTTATCGGGTGCTGGAGCGGCTGCGGGCCGAGGGCGTACGTACGCCGGTGCTGCTGGTGTCCGCAAAGGACGGTGAGGTCGACCAGGCGGACGGGCTGGACCTGGGCGCGGACGGCTACATCACGAAGCCGTTCTCGTTCCGGGTACTCGTTGCGCAGGTCAGGGCGTTGCTCCGGCGGTCCGGCGACGAGGGATCGCGGCAGCGGATGCGGATCGGCCAGCTCGACGTGGAGCGGGCGCGGCGGCAGGTGCGCTGGGCGGGCGCGCTGGTGCCGCTGAGCCCGCGCGAGTTCGCGGTGCTGGACGTGCTGGTCAGCAGGGCCGGCTCGGTCGTGACGAAGGACGAACTGCTGCGCGCGGTGTGGGGGGACGAGCAGGCGGCCACCCGCAACGCGGTCGAGGTCTACGTGGGCTACCTGCGGCGCAAGCTGGAGGCCGCCGGCGCCGGCGCTGTGTTGCGCACCATCCGTGGCCACGGCTACCTGGCCACCACGGCCGAACTGGACGTCGCGCTGGGCGGGGAGCCCGCGACTTGACGATCATCCAGCGCTGGTGGCTGCGGCGCACGGTGCGGTACCGGATCACGCTGGTCGCGACGACGGTCACCGTGCTCTGCCTCGTGCTGCTGGCGCCGCTGACCAGCGCGTTGCAGGGCACGCTGCTGCTGGACGCCGCCGACACGGACCTGCGCGCCCACCTCGACACCGCGACGACCGACGTGACCAACGGAACGCTGCCGACGACCACGCCGGGCGACATCGTGCTGCGCGTGCTGGACCGGGGCGGTGATCCGGTGGACGGTGGCCCTCCGGCGCCGCTGACCGAGCGCCAGGTCACCGAGCTGGCCGCGGGCATCGGCGTGTTGGACACGGTGGCCAGCCCACCCCGGCGCTGGCTCGGAACCGTGGTGACCGCTCCGGACGGCACGCAGCGCCTGGTGGTGGCCGGCGCGGTGCTCGTCGGGTACGACAGGGCGCAGGGGCTGGCGTTCCAGTGGGCGCTGGTGGCCGCCGTGCTGGCGGGCGCCGCCGCCTGCGTGGCGACTTGGCTCGCGGTGGGCGGCTCGCTGCGGCCGGTGCAGCGGATGCGACTGGCGGCCGCCGCGCTGCCACCCGGCGAGCGGCTGCCGGTACCCGCCGCGCGGGACGAGTTGCGCGCGCTGGCCGAGGCGATGAACGCGCTGCTGGCCCGCAGGGACGAGGCGCGGCAACGGTTGCAGCGGTTCACCGGGGACGCGGCACACGAGTTGCGGTCACCGGTGGCGTCGATCCGGGCGCAGGCCGAGGTCGCCGTGCTGCATCCGGACGCCGACCTGGCACAGGAGGTGCTGACGGAGGTCGTCGCCGAGTCGGAACGCCTGTCCGGCCTGATCGACGACCTGCTCGTACTGTCCAGATCGGACGCCGGCGAGCTGCCGGCGGCCGGTCCGGTGGATCTGGCGTTCGCGGCGCAGTCGGCGATCGGCCGGCTGACCGGCGACGGACCGTCCGTGCGGCTGCGGGTGCCGACCCAGTCCTGTGCGGTGTGGGCGGCGCCGGCCGAGTTGGATCTGG
The DNA here is from genome assembly GCA_036269975.1 of Pseudonocardiaceae bacterium. Taxonomy (GTDB): domain Bacteria; phylum Actinomycetota; class Actinomycetes; order Mycobacteriales; family Pseudonocardiaceae; genus DATEPR01. The sequence goes on from DATBDL010000305.1 coordinate 2,021, forward strand.
TGCTGGACAACCTGTTGCGCAACGCGATGCGGTACGCGCGGGCCCAGGTCACGGTGTTCGTGCTGCCGACGGCGGGCGGCGGGGCGCGGCTGCTGGTCGACGACGACGGCCACGGCGTACCGGAAGAACACCGTGCCAAGGTGTTCGACCGGTTCTACCGGGTGCACGACGATCGCGGCCGGGGTACCGGCGGGTTCGGCCTCGGGCTGGCGCTGGTCGCCGAGGTCGTGCGGCGGCGGGGTGGTGCCGTGTCGGTGACCGAGTCCCCGGACGGCGGCGCGCGCTTCGACGTCAGGTGGCCCGGCTCGGCGCACCGAGGCCACTCGATCGGTGCCGGGCGGCGGCGGGCAGGATCTGCCGGTGACCGATGACTACCTGCCCACCCTGCGCGGCACGGCGCTGATCGCCGCGCCGTGCCGGACGGTGGCGGCGGTGGTGGCCGAGGTGGGGCTGCTGCGCGCGACGCTCCGGCGGTTCGGTGTGCGGGTCAGCGCGGAACAGTCAGGGCAACTCGGGGTCGGCCACGAGCTGTTGATCACACTGCGGCCGTTGCGCTGCCGGATCACATTGCGGGTCGCGACGGCCGACGAGACCGGCGTGGTGCTGAACGGAAGTGGTTGCCTGCCAAGGGTTCTCCTCAGCGCGACGGCGACACCCACCGAAGACGGCGAAACCCTGCTCACGTACGGCATCGGCTGGCTGCCCCCTGGCAGCCGCGTCGGCGGGTGGCTGGATCTGCTGCTCGGACGGCGGCTCGTGCTGCGGTTGCTGCCGGCGCTGCTCGCGGGCGTCCGGCAGCGGGCGGTGGGGTTGGCGACGGCGCCGGTGGTGGTGGGTGCGGTCATCCACGACGGCGCGACAGTGCTGGCAGCCCAACGTGACCACCCGCCGGCCGCGGCAGGCCGGTGGGAGTTTCCCGGTGGCCGGGTGGAGGACGGCGAGGACGAACCGGCGGCGCTGGTGAGGGAGTGCCGCGAGGAGTTGAAGGCGGAGATCGAGGTGGGCGGCCGGCTCGGCCCCGACCTGGTACTGCCTGGCAACTCGCTGCTCAGACTGTATGCGGCCCGGCTGGCGCGGGGCGCCCAGCCGGTGGCCGGCGAGCACAGGGCGATCCGGTGGGTGTCCGAGGCCCAGTTCGGTGGATTGGACTGGCTGGACGCGGACCGGCTGGTGCTACCGGCGGTCGCGGCACTCCTGAGTGACACAGCAGACCCCGCATGACGGACGGCAGCCGCCAGCCCCGCGATCAGTCAACCGATGCCCGTCACCCGCATCGCCGCTGACAGGCGCGGTCGTGCCCGGTCTCGCGCCCGCTCCGCTCCGGCCGCTCGAATCCGGTCCAGTTCGGCCGGATCGTCCAGCAGCGCGACGGTCCGCTCCCTGACCGGCCCGAGTTCCGCGATCACGGCATCGGCGACCGCCGACTTCAACGTGGCGTAGTCCTCGATCCCGACCGCTGCCTTCTCCGGCGAAACCCCCTGGCACGCGGCCAGGATCTCCAGCAGATTGGCCACCCCCGGCTGTGCGTCGGGCTGGTACTCGACCCGCGCCAGGGTGTCCGTCACCGCCTTGCCGATCTTGCGCCGGACGAGGTCCGGCGGATCGAGCACGAACACCACCCCCGCCGCGTCGCCGGCCGACTTGGCCATCTTGCGAGCCGGATCGGCCAGGTCACGGATGCGGGCCGCCGCGTCCGGCAATGCAAGTCGCGGCACCGCGAAGACCTCGCCGTAGGCCCCGTTGAACCGTTTCGCCAGCGCGCGTGCCAGTTCCACGTGCTGCGCCTGGTCCTCGCCGACCGGGACCTCGTCCGCCCCGTACAGCAGGATGTCCGCCGCCATCAGGACCGGGTACGTGACCAGGCTCAACCGCACCGACTCGGCGCCGGCCGACTTCTGCTTGAACTGGATCATGCGGCGGGCCTCGCCGAACGTGCAGACGCACTCCAGAATCCACGTCAGCGCGGCGTGTTCCGCGATCAGGTCGGACTGCACGAACACCAGGTCCGGGTCGATCCCGACGGCCAGCAGCACCGCCAACTGCTCCCTCGTCAGCGCGCGCAGCCGGGCCGGGTTGTGTGCCGTCGTCATCGCGTGCAGGTCGCTGACGAAGTACAGGTCGTCCGCCGTGGTGTTGGCCGCCCACCGGCGAATTGCCCCCAAATAGTTGCCCAACTGCACATGGCCGGACGGTGTGATGCCGGAGAGGCGGGTCATCTCGGTTCGCTCCTTGGGTGCCGGTTTCGTGCCGCCCGTCAGGAGCCGTGTGCAAACTCACAGGCCGCCGACAGGCGGCCTGGTACAGCGTGTCAGGGCCGCCGACTGGCGGCCCACCACATCCCACACTGTGTGCGCACACGGCGAGTGTATCGGAACCGGTATCCTGGGCTGGCCAGACCTGGGGGAACTCACCGAACCAATAGCACTAGGAGTGTCGCGTGCCCACGGCCACCGTGTCCGAACCCGTCTCGGTCGCGCGCCTGCGCACCGACCTGCGCAACGTGGCGATCGTGGCACACGTCGACCACGGCAAGACCACGCTGGTCGACGCGATGCTCCGCCAGTCGGGGGCGTTCGCCGCCCGCGCGGAACTCGTCGATCGAGTGCTCGACTCCGGTGAGCTGGAGCGCGAGAAGGGCATCACGATCCTCGCCAAGAACACCGCCGTCCGCCGTGGTGACGTGACGATCAACGTCGTCGACACGCCGGGCCACGCCGACTTCGGCGGTGAGGTCGAACGCGGACTTGCCATGGTGGACGGCGTGCTGCTGCTGGTGGACGCCAGCGAGGGCCCGTTGCCGCAGACCCGGTTCGTGCTGCGCAAGACGCTGGCCGCCGGCCTGCCCGTCGTGCTCGTGGTCAACAAGGTGGACCGGCCGGACGCCCGGATCGCCGAGGTGGTCGACGAGACCCACGACCTGCTGCTGGAACTGGCCGCCGAACTGGAGACGGTCGACGACTCGGTGCTCGACCTGCCGGTCGTCTACGCGTCCGCCCGTGCCGGCCGCGCCAGCCTGCACGCGCCGGCCGACGGCGAGATGCCCGACAGCGAGAACCTCGACCCGCTGTTCGAGACGTTGCTCAACCACGTGCCGCCGCCCACCGGCGACTCGGACGCACCGCTGCGGGCGCTGGTCACCAACCTGGACGCCTCCAGCTTCCTCGGCCGTATCGCGCTGTGCCGGATTCACGCCGGCCGGATGCGCAAGGGCCAGATCGTCGCGTGGTGCCGTGAGAACGGCACGGTCGAGCGGGTGAAGGTCACCGAACTCCTGATCACCGAGGCGCTGGACCGCGTCCCCACGCTCGAGGCGCACGCCGGCGACCTGGTCGCGATCGCAGGCATCCCGCAGATCACGATCGGCGACACGCTGGCCGACCCGGACGACCCGCAGCCGCTGCCCAGGATCACCGTGGACGAGCCGGCGATCTCGATGACCATCGGCGCGAACACCGGTCCGCTGGCCGGCCGGGGTGGTGGCACCAAGCTGACGGCACGGCTGGTCAAGGCGCGCCTGGACACCGAACTGGTCGGCAACGTGAGCGTGCGCGTGCTGTCCACCGAGCGCCCGGACACCTGGGAGGTGCAGGGCCGTGGTGAGCTGGCGCTGGCGATCCTGGTCGAGACGATGCGCAGGGAGGGTTTCGAACTGACCGTCGGCAAGCCGCAGGTCGTCACCAGGACGATCGACGGGAAGCTGTGCGAGCCGTTCGAGCACCTGACGGTCGACGCGCCGGAGGAGCACCTCGGCGTGCTGACCCAGTTGCTGGCCGGCCGCAAGGGTCAGTTGCACACGATGAGCGGCCACGGCACCGGCCGGGTCCGGCTGGAGTACGTGGTCCCGGCGCGCGGCCTGATCGGCTTCCGCACGGAGTTCCTGACCGAGACCAGGGGCACCGGGATCATGAACCACGTCTTCGAGGGCTACTTCCCGTGGGCGGGCGAGCTGCGCACCCGGCACACCGGCTCGCTGGTGGCCGACCGGTCCGGCTCGGTCACCGCCTACGCCCTGATCCAGCTCGCCGACCGGGGCACGTTCTTCGTCGATCCGGGTGCCGACGCCTACGAGGGCATGGTGGTGGGCGAGAACCCGCGCGCCGAGGATCTCGACGTGAACGTGTGCCGGGAGAAGAAGCTGACCAACGTCCGGTCGTCAACGGCGGACGTGCTGGAACGGCTGGCCCGGCCGCGCAAGCTGGGGCTGGAGGAGTCGCTCGAGTTCTGTGCTTCGGACGAGTGCGTCGAGGTGACGCCGCAGGTGGTCCGGATTCGCAAGCTCGTGTTGGACAGCACCCAGCGCGGCCGTGCGCGGGCCCGTTCCAGGGGCCGCGACCAGGTCTGACCGCACTCGGGCAGCCACGAGTACACCCACG
>DATBDL010000306.1:0-5439 GCA_036269975.1 Pseudonocardiaceae bacterium
AACGACGGCGCACCGTCCACAACGGACAGCCGGGCGTAGTGACCGGTGCACACGGCGTCAAATCCCAGGCCGATCGCGCGGTCGAGCAGGGCCGCGAACTTGATCCGCTCGTTGCACCGCACGCACGGGTTCGGTGTCCGGCCGGCCGCGTACTCGGCCACGAAGTCCTCGACCACGTCCTCGGTGAACCGTTCCGCGAAATCCCAGACGTAGAACGGGATTCCCAGCAAGTCAGCGGCCCGACGCGCGTCGTGGGCGTCCTCGACCGTGCAGCAGCCTCGGGAACCGGTGCGCAGCGTGCCCGGCTTGGCCGACAGCGCCAGGTGCACGCCGACCACCTCATGGCCGCACGCGACCGCTCGCGCCGCGGCCACCGCCGAATCGACACCACCGCTCATGGCGGCAAGAACGCGCATCACACCTCTACCTGGTCGACATCGTCAACGTCAGCGATCCTGACCTGGGCCGACCGCCGCATGCCGACGATGCCGGCGGCCCGCGCCCGCGTCACCACCGGGCCGATCACCTCGGCCACCCGGTCGACGTCCGCGCGGGTCGTGGTGTGGCCCAACGAGAACCGCAGCGAGCCGCGTGCGGCGACCGTCGACGCGCCCATGGCCAGCAGGACGTGGCTGGGCTCCGCGACACCGGCCGTGCAGGCCGAGCCGGTCGAGCACTCGACTCCGTTGGCGTCCAACAACATCAGCAGGCTGTCACCCTCGCAGCCCGGAAAAGTGAAGTGCGCGTTGCCGGGCAGCCGGGACGGGCCGTCGGCGACCGTCGACGCGCCTGGGTCGCCGTTGAGCACCGCGTCCGGCACCTCGGCCTGGATCACGGCGATCAGCTCGTCCCGCAGTGCGGACAGCAGACGGTTGCGGCGGGCGAGATCCGTCGTCGCGGCACGGACGGCCGTCGCGAACGACACGATGGCCGGCACGTCGAGCGTGCCGGAGCGGATGTCCCGTTCCTGGCCACCGCCGTGCAGCAACGGGGTGCATTCCGCGTCCCGCGCCAGTAGCAGCGCGCCGACACCGTACGGGCCGCCGACCTTGTGGCCGCTCAACGTCAGCGCGGCAGCACCGGATGCCTCGAAGTCGACCGGCACCGAGCCGACGGCCTGGACGGCGTCGGTGTGCAGCGGAATGCCGTGCTCGGCGCAGGCGCGGGCCAGTTCGTGCACCGGGTTGACCGTGCCGACCTCGTTGTTCGCCCACATCACGCTGACCAGCGCCACCGACGCCGGGTCCTCCGCGATCGCCGCGCGCACGGTGTCCTCGTGTACCCGGCCGAAGTCGTCCACGTCCAGCCAGGTGACGTCGGCGCCGAGGTCGTCGACCAGCCAGTGCACCGCGTCCAGCACCGCGTGGTGCTCCACCGAAGACGCCAGCACCCGCCGCCTGCCGTGGTCGGCGGCGTGCCGTGCCCAGTAGATGCCCTTGACGGCCAGGTTGTCGCTCTCGGTGCCGCCGCCGGTGAAGATCACCTCGGACGGCCGGGCACCCAGCGCGTCCGCGATGTCCTCGCGTGCCTCCTCGATCGCACGCCGGGCACGGCGGCCCGATGTGTGCAGCGAGGAGGCGTTGCCCACGTTGGACAACGCCGAGCTCATCGCGGCCACGGCCTCCGGCAGCATCGGTGTGGTCGCGGCATGGTCGAGATACACCATCGCCTAGTCAGGGTAGTCGTCCGGCCGCGCGCCTGGCGGGCACGATGGCGCCGAACAACGCGGCGAGGCACATCAGCACGTCGAACACGAACAGCGGCACGGTCGGGTGCGCGGTCGAGCCGAGCGTGTTCACCAGCACGCCACCCACTCCGACCAGCAGGACTGTGCCGATCATGTCGGCGAGCTGCATCGCGGACGTGTTGAAGCCGCGCTCGCCGGCCGGGGACAGCCCGAGCAGCAGCACTGAGATGCTCGACACACCCAGGCCCATGCCGGCGCCGCCGACGGTCCACGCCGGGATCGCCAGCCAACCCGGCGGCCCGTGGAACGCGATCACCGTTATCCCGCCGAGCCCCACCACGACCAGCAGGAACGCGATCCGCAGCAGCACGGTGCGGGACACGTCCGGATGCCGGCCCTGCCACGCGGCCGCCGCCGACCAGCCGAGCGCGGACGCGGTCAGCGGCAGACCGGCGGTGGCGGGCGTGAAGCCGTGCACGGACGTCAGCGCGAGCGGCACGAAGATCTCGACCGACTGGAAGGACCCGGCCAGCAGGCCACGGGACAACACCACCGACGGCAGCCCACGCGCCGCCCGCACCGTGCCGGCGGGCAGGAGACGACGCAGCGCGAACGCCAGCAGCACGACGCCACCGATCGCGATCGGCACTGTCACCACGTCCAGCCGTTGCACCGCCGCCGTGAACACGCTCACCCCGACGGCCGCACCGACTCCGGCCAGCAGCAGACCACGGCGCCCCGGTCCCGCCGAAGGCTCGTGCGGCGGCAGCTTGCGAACCACCGGCACCAGCAGCGGCACGGCCACCGCGACCAGCGGGACCAGCCCCAGGAACACCCAGCGCCAGCCGAAGTGCTCGGTGACGAGACCCGCGACCAGCGGCCCGACCAGCGACGGCACCACCCAGGCGGCCGCAGTCAGCGCGGACGCGGCCGGCCGGTCACGTTCCGGGTAGGCACCGCCGATCACGACGTAGACGGCGACCACCACCGTGCCGGCACCGAGCCCCTGCACCACCCGGCCGGCCAGCAGCACCAGCATCGTGTGGGCCGTGCCGCCGATCAGCAGTCCGAGCCCGAACAGCACGATCGCCCCGAGCAGCGGCCCACCCGGCCCGCGGCGGTCGCTGATCCGGCCGCCGATCACGGTGCCGATCGCGGCGGCCGCGGTGAACGCGGCGATCGGCCACGCGTAGAGGCGGCCGCCGTGCAGGTCGGCGACCAGCGTCGGCAGCGCGGTCGCCACGCCCATGAACTCGAACGCCACCACGGTGACGACCAGCACCAGCCCGATCGTGGTGACCCGGTGTTCGCGGGTCCAGAGCGTGCTGCGGTAGCGGGTCGGCGCGGCGGATGCGGCCCGCGCGGCGGGTTGGTCGGTGGCGGTCACCCGACCATCATGCGACCTCGACCTGACTGGAGGTCCAGCTCCAGGGACTCAGATTCACGGCGGGAATCCCTTACCCGATACCCTTACCCGGCCAACTGCGGCACCGGATGCGGCGCGGGGACCGTGCCGTAGAGGGCGTCGCGGATCGCCGCCTCGGCCAGCGCCGCCAGTTCGTGCCGGTCGGCCGCCCGACCCGGCGCGATCTCCGGCAGCACGTGCACCTCGATCACCAGCCCACGCAGCCGGGCGGTGCGGCGTACCGAGTCGATCAGCGTCTCGTCGCCGATGAACGCGGGCCACGTGGTCGGCTGGCCGTTCGCCAACCGGTAGCGCAACGCGATCGGCCGCACCGGTACGCCGCCGTCGATGGCCGCCTGGAACAGCGCGGGGCGGAACCTGCCCAGCCCGAGCCCGCACCACGTCGTCCCTTCCGGACACGCGTTGACCAGCGAGCCGCCGCGCAGCGCGCCGGCCAGCTCCGCGACGGTGTCCGGCAGCGCGCACAGGCGCTCGCGATCGAGGTAGACCGTGCCGGCACGGCTGGCCAGCGCGCCGACCAGCGGCCAGGACGCGATCTCGCTCTTGGCGACCGAGCGCATCGGCCGCACCGCGTTGACGACCACGATGTCCAGCCAGGACACGTGGTTGTCGACGACGAGCCCGCCACGATGCCCGTCCGGTCCGACCATGGCATCGCCACGTACGTCGATCCGCGCCCCCAACGCGTGCAGCACGGCCAGGAAAACACGCCGCACCAACACTTCCCGGCCCTTCGGTGGCAGCACGACGAGCAGCGGCGACACCACCAGGCTCAGCAGGAGCGCACCGGCCGCCCGCACCAGCCGCACGAACCGGCGCACGCGGCCGACGGTCGGCATGCCCATCGCGACGCACCCCGGCCCGCACGGCGAGCCGGGCATCCACGGGTGTATCGCCATCAGGCTTCCCCGAGGAAGAACCGCAGGTAGCGCTGGTCAACCCGGCTCAGCGAGAGCAGTACGAACAGATCCGCGACGCCGAAGTCCTCGTCCAGCGCCGGCCGCCCGCACACCCAGGCACCGAGCCGCAGGTAACCGCGCAGCAGCGGCGGAACCGTCGCCCGCGCCGGCCGCTCGACACCGTCCACATCCCACGGTCGCAACGGCGCGACGCGGAACTCCTCCGGCGAGAAGTGCTTGGCACGCACCACATCCCACACGCCAGCGGCCATACCGCCACCGTCCGCCAACGGAAGCGAAGCGCAGCCGGCCAGCCATTCGTGCCCGGACAACAACATGTAGCGGGCGATACCGGCCCAGACCAGGCCGATCACGCCGCCGGTGCGGTGGTCCGGGTGCACACAGGACCGTCCGGCCTCCACCAGCGTCGGCCGGATGCCGGCCAGCGCCATGAGGTCGAACTCCCCGTCGGAGTAGAGCTTTCCCGCGTCCCGAGCCCGCTCCGGCGGGAGCATCCGGTAGGTGCCGACGATCTCGCCGGTGCTCTCGTCGCGGACCACGAGGTGGTCACAGAACTCGTCGAACCCGTCGATGTCCAGGCCGTCGACGGGGCTGTGCAGCCGTGCGCCCATCTCCTGCGCGAACACCAGGTGCCGCAGCCGCTGCGCGGCGGTCACCTCGGCGTCGTCTCTGGCCACCAGCAGCGAGTAGCGCCGGGTGGCGTTGTCGGTTTCCGGTGTGCTCACGAGCAGTTCGGACTGCGCCATACGCATTGTTTACGTCGCACACGGCAACCGTCAGAAGGGTGAACCGGTAGCCGAATGATGGAGATTTTATGAACAACGGGCCGTTTCCGGCGATCGGAAACGGCCCGTTACGAGAACATTGCTCAGCCCTTGCGTTTGGTGATCTGCTCGGTGAGCTGCGGGGTCACCTTGAACAGGTCGCCGACGACGCCGAAGTCGGAGATCTCGAAGATCGGCGCTTCGGCGTCCTTGTTCACCGAGATGATCGTCTTCGACGTCTGCATGCCGGCGCGGTGCTGGATGGCGCCGGAGATGCCCAGCGCTATGTAGAGCTGCGGCGCGACCGTCTTGCCGGTCTGGCCGACCTGGAACTGGTGCGGGTAGTAGCCGGAGTCGACGGCGGCACGGGAGGCACCGACGGCGCCGCCGAGCACGTCCGCCAGTTCCTCGACCACCGCGAAGCTTTCCGCGCTGCCGACACCGCGACCGCCCGCGACGACGACGCTGGCCTCGGCCAGATCGGGCCGGTCACCGCCGACGACCGGTTCGCGGGACAGGATTCGGGTGGCCTTGGCGGTGTCGACGGCCGGCAGGTCCACGGCGGACACCTCGGCCGCGCCGTCCGCCGCCTCGGCGTCGATCGCGCCCGGACGTACGGTGATCACCGGCGTGCCGTGGCCG
>DATBDL010000307.1:0-7495 GCA_036269975.1 Pseudonocardiaceae bacterium
CACTTCCCCTGCCTCACCCCCGATCCATGCCGCACGTGCGGTCGGTGGTGGTTTGTCAAGGGTGGCCGAAGGCCATCGCGACGAAGTAGCGACGTGATGCGCCCTTGACAAAACCACCACCGACCGTTACGACAATGCAAAGATCGGAGTGAAGCAGAACCCCAAACCCCGAGGCCACCCGACAACAAGGATCTGAACAGCAAAACGACGACCAAGCCGCGGGGATCCCCCCAATATCCAGTCTATTCGATCTTGGCCCCAAGCGCGACCGACTTACGCCGGGCCTGTGGACAACTCGCCGACACGGTCTAGCGCGCCCGCGACCACCACCTGACCCAGGCTGATCCCGCCGTCGTTGCACGGCACCGCCGCATGCGTCAGCACACGGAACCCCCACCGCCCCAACCCCTCCGTGACCCGGCTGGTCAGCAACAGGTTCTGGAAGACACCACCCGACAACGCGACCGTACGCACGCCAGTGGCCTCGGCGATCCGAACACAAGTGGCCACGATCGCCTCAGCCACCCCACTGTGGAAGCGACCGGCGATCACCGGAACCGAAGCACCCGCAGCCAAATCAGCCACCACAGCCGCGATCAGATCAGTTCCGGCCACCTGGAACACACCACCACATTCACTGATCGTGACTGGATAACACCCACGTTCACCCACATCGGCACACTGTTCCAGTTCGATCGCGGCCTGACCCTCGTAGTTGATCTCGTCCCGCAGACCCACAAGCGCGGCGACCGCATCGAACAGCCGGCCAGCGCTGGACGTGCGCGGCACCGCCAACCCGGACCGCGCCAACCGCACCACCGTCGGCCAACGGGACTCGTTACGCCGGAACACATCCAAGCCACTCGCATCGACACCGGCCGCGTCGGTGTAGGCCGCCGCCATCCGCCATGGCTGCCGGATCGCGCTGACACCTCCTGGCATCGGCACGGCGGTCAGGTGCCCGGCGCGGCGGTAGGACCGCGTGTCGGCGACCAGGAACTCACCGCCCCAGATCGTGCCGTCCGGGCCGTAGCCGGTGCCGTCGAAGGCCACTCCGATCACGGTCTCGTCGCAACCGTTGTCCGCGAGGCACGAGGCGATGTGCGCGTGATGGTGCTGCACACCCACGAGTTCCAAGTCCCGTTCGAGGGCGTACTTCGTGGACAGGTACTCCGGATGCAGGTCGTGCGCGATCACCTGCGGCGCGATGTCGAACAGGCGACCGAAGTGCTCGATGCCCTCGGTGAACGACCGCAGGGTCTCCGCGTTCTCCAGGTCGCCGATGTGGTGCGACAGGAACGCGTGCCGCCCGGCGGCAAGGCAGAAGGTGTTCTTCAGCTCGGCCCCGCAGCCCAGCACCGGCCGGCGCAGTTCGGCCAGCAGCGGCAACGGTTCCGGCACGTAGCCACGGGACCGCCGCAACAACGCCGGCCGGCCGCGCTGCGGACGGACCACCGAGTCGTCGGTGCGGATGTGGATGGCACGGTCGTGCCGCAGGAAGGCGTCCGCGATGCCGACCAGCCGGTCGGCGGCGTCGGTGTCCTGGAACGCGATCGGCTCGTCCGACACGTTGCCGCTGGTCAGCACGATCGGACCGCCGACGGCGCGCAACAGCAGGTGGTGCGGCGGTGTGTAGGGCAGCATCAGGCCGAGTTCGCGGTTGCCCGGCGCTACCGCGTCCGCCAGCACGGCGTCCGGCCGGCGCGGCAGAAGCACGATCGGCCGGCGGCGCCCGGTGAGCACCGGTTCGGCCACGTCGTCGACGACGCACAACGCCCGTGCTTCGTCCACATCGGACACCATCACCGCGAACGGCTTGTCCGCCCTGTGCTTGCGCGACCGCAACGCGGCCACCGCTGCCTGGTTACCGGCGGCCGCCGCGAGGTGGTAGCCGCCCAACCCCTTGACCGCGAGCACCCGACCGGCCCGCAGCATCGACGCCGCTGTCGCGATCGGATCGGCGCCGCCGATGTCGGAATCGTCCGGCCCGGCCAGCCACAGCGTCGGGCCGCACACCGGGCAGCAGGTTGGCTGGGCGTGGAACCGCCGGTCGGCCGGATCGTGGTACTCGGTGGCACAGGCCGTACACATCGGAAAACCGGACATCGTGGTGTACGGACGGTCGTAAGGGACGTCTCGGACGATCGTGAAACGCGGGCCGCAGTTCGTGCAGTTGACGAACGGGTAGCCGAAACGCCGGTCGGCCGGGTCGAACAGTTCGGCGAGACAGTCGGCACAGGTCGCGCTGTCGGCGGCGACCAGCGTGTTGCGCCGCCCGGCCGATTCGCTGGCGACGATCACGAAACCGGACACACCGGTCGGCGTGATGTCACTCGTGGTGACGCGCTCGATCTCGGCCAGTGGCGGCGCCTTCGTGCGCAGCGCGCCGAGGAACCCCGTCACGGCCGCCGAAGGGCCCTCGACCTCCAGGAACACTCCGTGCACGTCGTTGCCGACGAGACCGGCCAGCGCGTACTCGCCGGCGAGCGCGTGGACGAACGGCCGGAAGCCGACGCCCTGGACCACACCCTCGACCCGAGCGCGCACCCGGACACTTCCGTCCACTCCGAGAGTGTCCATCCGATTCAGCGCGCTGGCCAGCCCATTGACTCGAATCGGACAAGGCAAAAGACGACTTATCGGAACCGGTTGCGGAATGAACGGCTGGTCCCCACCACCCCGACAAGGGGGGACCAGCCGACCCCTCGGATTGTCATCGAGTGTGTACAGAATAATCGCTCAACGAGCAACCGGAACTCCCCGTGCCGGGTGAATCCCTACCGATCTTCGCCAACCATGGGGACGCTACCGGCCGGTTACCGTTTCAGTCGGTAACGTCGCAGGTCAGCACGGTGCGCGCGGTCAGGACCTGACCAATCGGGCGATCGCCTCGTTGGCCTCGCGCAGCTTGGTTTCCGCGATCTCGCCACCCTCGGTGATCGCTTCGCTGACACAATGGCCCAGATGCTGCTCGATCAGACCAAGCGAAACAGCCTGGAGTGCCTTCGTCGCGGCAGAGATCTGCGTGAGGATGTCGATGCAGTAGTCGTCGTCCTCGACCATCCGTTGCAGCCCGCGTACCTGCCCTTCGATCCGCCGCAGGCGGCGCAGATAGCCGGCCTTGTCCTCGCTGTATCCCGGCATGACGTCCTCCACCATCGGAATCCGCCTGCCAGGATACCCCAGGGGGGTTTGTCAGATGCGTTTTGGGTACTGCAACCGCAGGGCCAGCGTGGGACAGGCGGAGACGGCGGCCCTGGCCTGATCGACCAATGGCGCCGGTACCGCGCCCCGGACGCCGTCGGCCAGGATCGGATAGCCCCACTCGTCCAGGTCGATCAGCTCGGGCAGCAGTTCGGCACACAGCCCGTGTGCATGGCAGGCGATCGGATTCACCCGAAGGAGTGGTTCTGGGGCAGGCTGCCTGGTTAGCGCCATCCCAACCCCATCCCACTCGCCGGCACCCGGATGACGGGCGCCATCCGCGCCCCGGCGCACGGCCGGCCGGACGCGTGCGCCCGCACGTCGTCGGCGAACACGGTCAGGGCGCTGGCCGCCAGCCGCACGGCACCGTCCGGATGCGCGCAGGCCCCGCGCCCGCCGACCATGCCCAGCCGATACCGCAACCGCTCGACGGTCGGCCGCCCGTACGTCAACCCTTCGACATCGTCCACGATCGCGGCCAGCCCGAACATGCAAGGCCCACACTGCATGGCCGACTCGCCGGCCAGATAACGCAAGATCCGCGCTGTCTCGGCCAGCCCACACGCCCGCGCCGGCAACGCAAGCAACATCCCGACGCCAAGCGCACCGCCAGCCGCCGCCAGGGCTCCCGGCGTCAGCGGCAGGTCGGCCGCCGCCGGCAACGGCAGCCAGTTGCCACCGAACCCACCAACCAACACGGCAGAGACGGGCTCGGTCACCCCGTGCCCGAACACCGCACCAACCGAGTCGGCCGCCCCGTTCCCGCCGCCGGAATTCGATCGTTCGTCGGCCGGCTCTCGGGGGCCCCCCGAATTCCAGTCTATTCGATCTTGGGGTGGGGCTCCAGCCATTACCGCTGGGCTGTGGACAACTTGCCGTTGGTAGCCGAGTGCCGCTGAAAGTGTTGTGCCCAACGGGATTTCCCGCACTCCCGGCCGTACCGCCACGCCGCCCACCGTCACCAGCATCGTGCCTGGCGCTTCCGGCGTGCCCGCCGTCCGAAACCAGTCCGCACCATACCTACCGATCAGTGCCACGTTGGCCAGCGTCTCCACGTTGTCCACCAGCGTCGGCCGCCCTCGTACTCCCCGCTCGTACGGTCTCGGCGGCGTCTCGGTCGGCCTTGCCTCGCCCGTGTTCAGGAAGTTGACCAGTGCCGACTCCTCGCTGGCCACGAACCGCGCCGGCATCTCGACCAACCGGATCGCCACCGGGTCACCGTGGCGCTGCGCGATCGCCGCACGCACGGCGGACCCTCTGTGCACGCAGAGGATCGCCTCGTCGGCGCCGATGGCGACCGCCGCCAGCACCATGCCGTCCACTACCAGGTGCGGTGCCACCGTCAGCAGCGCCTTGTCCTTGTCGCTCGCCGGTTCGCCCTCCGCTCCGTTGGCGACCACCACCGGCGTCCGCCTACCGGCGGCTACGGCGGCCAGCTTCGCCCCGGTCGGAAACCACGCCCCGCCACGCCCGAGCAATCCCGCCGCGCGCACCATCCCGATCAGCTCGGCGCCGAGCACGGGCAACGGCCCGTACCGGTCGACATGCGCGGCCGAGTCGGCCACCTGCCGGGTTTCCGCCCAACCGGCCAGTAACCGGGGACCAGACGCGGGACGTGTCATACCGGACGCCGGCCGGACGCCCTGGCTCTGGCCTCGGTGTCCGGATGGCTCACCCCGACCCGCCAGCCCAACGCGATCACCACCGCGACCACACACGCGATGTTGACCGCGACGACCCAGCCAAGCTGGAAATCCGCTGGCCCGGTGCCGATTCCGTGGATCACGGCCAGCGGCCAACAGGCGTAGCTGGTCCAGTGGACCGCCTTCCACAGCCGCAGCCGCACCTTCGGCCGCAGCAGGCTGGTGACGACGATGGCCACCGTGAGATCCGTCGCGACCGCGCCAAGGCCGAGCCAGAACGGGTGGTAGATCGAGCCGAACGGCACGATCGCGTCCAGCCAGCCGATCCCGGCGAACGGATCGATGATCGACGTGCCGATGTGCACCGCCAGGAAGGCGACAGACAGCAGCGACACGTTGCGGTGTACGGCCGCGATCGCGAACCTCGGCCAGCGCGCACCGCTGAACCGGCCGCTCTCCAGCACGCCGAACACGACCGACGTGGTGAACAGCACCAGCGCGATCAGCCCGGTGGCCCGACTGGCATACCACATGATCGGCTGGTTCATCCGCTACCCGATTCCGCTGTCGACGTCCTCGTCGGCCGGCCAGCCCGCGACGGTCAACACGTTGCCGGACGAACCGACCAGCCGCGCCGGCAACCGCGTCGAGGTCAGCCAGCCCGGCGCCGCCCATCCGAGCACGATGGCCGCCGTGCTCGCGGTGTTGGCGTCCACACAGGACGCTGCCGCCACGGTTACCGTGCGCCAGGCCGATTCCGGCACATCGCCGGTGCGCGGGTCGACGATGTGGTGCAGCGTCCTGCCGGCACGGCGCCAGGTGCGGCACGTGGTGCTGGACGTGGCGATCCCACCGGATCGGATGGTCACGGTCGTCTGCGGTTCGAGTCCGGCGAGCCGGTGGTCGTCGGCGACACCGATCCGCCAGCCTTCGTCCGGTGCCTGGCCGGCCACTCTCACGTCACCGCCGAGGCTGACCAGCACGCCGGTTCCGACGGTCGCCGCGATCCGCTGCGCCGCCCGGTCGGCCGCCAGTGCCTTCGCCGTCGCCCCGAGGTCGAGGCGGACGGTCCTGGGCACCAGCACCCGCCGTTCGGTCTCGTTCAGCGACACCCGCCACCAGCCGGGTGCGGGGCGCGCGAACGGAATCGGGAGCGGACTGTCCGGATCGATGAGGTCGTAGTCCCGGTCGTAGCCGAGGTCGGAAACGGCGGTGCCGACGGTCGGGTCGACGAGCCCGCCGGTCAGCCGGCCGGCGCGTAGGGCGACGCCGATGGCCTCGGCCAGCAGCGGGCTGACGGTGACCTCACTGCCGGCGCACTCGTGCAACCGGCTGATCTCGGAGTCCGGCCGGAATCGGCTGCACGCCATGTCGATCATGTCGAGTTCGGCCCGGAGCACCTGTTCGGCCTCGGCGAGCCGGTCGGATTCGGTGACCACGAGTGCGGCGGTGGTTCCCAACGCGTGGAACGTGACGGTCGCCGTGGTGTCGACGCTGGTCATGACCCTCCTGACGAACCGTGCCGACCCTGTCTGCCCGCCACCCCCGGCAGGAATTCCGGCGCCTGGAGCTGTCCGTCCCCGGTGATCCCACCGTCCGGGGAGGTGCCGCCGACCTGACTACCGCCGTTCTGGTCGTTCTGATCCGACGTCGTCGCCGCTGACGACGTTCCGTGCGCGAGTACCGCGGTCAGCACTCCCGCCGCGACCACGGAACCCGCTGTCGCCCACGTCGTCACTGTCTGCACACGACGCTGGCCGGCCGCCCTCGCGGCGCCGCGGTCGGCTGGTGAATCGGGCACGATGCCGTCGTTCCTTCCCCGATGAACCGATGAACCGGTGAACCCACAGGACTTAACTGTGTATACGTGCCAGTGTGGGAACCGTACCTTGGTTCTTCCTGAGAATTTGCGAACGGTTCGCGGCGGGAGCCGAGCGGCGGTGTCGTGAGACATCTCACGGCGGCCGGTGCGCGATGCCCTGCTCGATCGCGAACCTGGTCAGCTCGGGTCGGCGCCGACGACCTGTCTTGTCGCGAATTCGGTCCAAATAGGATCGAACGGTCCGAATGCTGATCGCCATCCTGGCCGCGATGTCCGCATCTCGCTCACCCGCCGCGACCAGTGCCAGCACGCGGCGTTCCTGTGCGGAGAGTTCGATTCGCGGACCCGCGCGTTGTTGACCCGCCGAATTAAGTAGGAACCCTGCCAGAATCGGTGAAACATAACTGTGTCCGGCCACGATCGTCCGGATGGCGCGCAGGATCTCCGGGCCGTCCGCCTCCTGGGCCAGGTAGCCACGCGCACCGGCCGACATCGCGTCTGCCACGTCGCGCTCCTCTGCCGGCCCGGACAGCACGAGCACCCGATGCCCCATGCCGGCAACCGTCGCCACCGCCGTGAGATCCCGTTTCACGTCGAGCAGGACAATGCCGCCAGGAGGCTGGCGACCGGCCGCGAAATGGGCTACCGAATCGGCGACGACGCCGAGTTCGATGTCCGGCGAATCGTGCAGCAATCTGATCACGGCCGCCCGGAACACCGGATGGTCTTCGATGACGCCCACCAGGATGCGGCCCGGTTCCGGACCTCCGGTCACCTGGCACCAACGCAACGCCGCTTCGGCACTGTCGCAGCCCCCAGAATCTCG
>DATBDL010000308.1:0-7681 GCA_036269975.1 Pseudonocardiaceae bacterium
GCCGAGCGGTTGTCGTTGCGGCGCATCCGCAGGACGCGACGCTCGGCGCCAGCGGTGTGCTGCAGCGGCTGCACGAACACGGCACCAGCGTGGAACTGGTGGTCGCCACCGACGGCGCGGGCCGCTGTGACCGGCGTGCGGTGGGTGAATCGCTGCTGGCGCAGGGCTTGCCGGACGTGCGGGTCCGTTGGCTGGGCCTGTCGGACGCGGCGCTGGCCGACCACCACGACGACCTTGTCGCGTTGCTGGCCGAGCCGTTGGCGGACGCGGATGTGTGTCTGGGCCCGTGGCCGGACGATCCGCACTCGGACCACCGGGTGGTGGGCGAGGCGACCGGCCGTGCCGCTCCGGTGACGACGCACCGGTGGTCCTACCCGATCTGGCTGTGGCACCGGTTGCATCCGGACGACCCGGTCGTCCCACGGGATCGGGCGTTCGTGCACCGGTTGACCGAGTCACAGCGGCGCCGCAAGACGGCTGGTATCGCGGCGTTCGCCGGTCGGTTCGAGGCCGGGCCGATCCTGGACACCGAGATCCTGTTTCGGCAACCGCCGACCCGGACGGCACCGCTGGCACGCTTCACCGACCTGTACGCCGCCACGACCGACCCGTGGGGAACAGCCACGAAGTGGTACGAGCGGCGCAAACGCGCGGTCGCGCTGGCCGCCCTGCCGTGCGAACGTTACGGATTCGCCGTCGAACCGGCCTGCGGCACCGGAGTGCTGACCCGAATGCTGGCGGATCGATGCGACCGTGTGCTGGCCTTCGATCCGGTGACCGAGGCGGTGCGGCAGGCACGTGCGGCCACCTCCGGGCTGCCGCGGGTCGAGATCCGGCAGGCGGAACTACCCGCCGGGTTGCCGGCCGGGCCGGTCGATCTCGTCGTGTTCAGCGAGATCCTCTACTACCTGGACGACCGCGACCTGCGCGACACAGTGGACCGGGCGGTCACGGCGCTGCGGCCAGGTGGGCACGTGCTCGCGGTGCACTGGCGCCCGTGGGCGGCCGAGGCTCCGCGCGACGGCATCGCGGCACACCGGGTTCTGTTGGCCCGCCCGGAGTTCGAGGTCGTCGTCGACCACCGCGACGAGGACTTCGTGCTGCACGTGGCGGTCCGCCGATGAGGATCTCGGCGGTCGGTGTCGTGGTGCCGGCGCGCGACGAGCAGCGGCGAATCCGTCGGTGCGTGCGTGCCCTGCTGGTGGCGCTGCGGGCGCTGCCGCCGTGGCTGGACGGCTCGGTGTGTGTCGTGGCGGACCGCTGCGGCGACGACACGGCAGGACTGGCGGGAGCGGTGCTCGGCAGCGGGAGTGTCGTCGTGAACCACGCGGACCGCACGATCGGGGAAGTCCGCGATCTGGGGTGCCGCCACGTTCTGACCATGCTGAGCCGGCAGGAACCGGCCGGGGTGCTGTTGTTGTGTACGGACGCGGACAGTGTCGTGGCGCCGGACTGGGCGAGCCAGCACGTTCGGATGATCGACTCGGGTGTGCACGCGACCGCGGGCACCATCGAGCTGACCGGCAGACCGGCCCTCCCGCCCGTGGTGGCCGAGCGTTACGCGGCGGTGGTGGCGGACGCCGGCGGCCCGGAGGGCCACGGCAACGTCTACGGAGCCAACCTCGCCGTTCGAGCGGACGCGTACCTGGCGGTCGGCGGCTTCGGCACGGTCGCGTCGGGGGAGGACCGCGCCCTGTGGCGCCGGTTGGGCGATGGCGGCTACCGGCGGCGCTATGCCGTCGAACCCGTCGTGCGCACCAGCGCGCGACGCCACGGCCGGGCACCGGGTGGTCTGGCCGACCTGTTGCGGGACCTGCACGACGGCGCTGCGGCCGGTTGAGCCGCGACCTCGGACGGCGGGCTACGTCCGTGCCCGGTCGGTGCCCCGGATCACCGTGACGACGGCGGACATGTCCTCGTGGCCCTGGCCGGCTTCGGTCGCCGTGCCGAACAGGCGGCGCAACGCCCGCATCAACGCGTCCTCGGTCCGTACGGTGTGCATCGCGGCCATGATCAGCTCGCTGTCCTTCGCGGCACCCTCCAGGGTGAACGCGGGCGCGAAGTCGCCTTCGATCATCGACGCCCCCTTGAGCTGGGCGTACTCGCAGTCCAGCGGCCCGCCGCCGATCACGTCGAGAAACAGCCGCGGGTCGAGGCCGAGATCCGTGGCCAGGCCGATGCTCTGTGCCACGCCCGCCGTGACGGTGAGCACCCACGAGTTCGCGACCAGCTTGAGCCGGTGACCGTCACCGGGACGTTCACTCACCCACACGGTGCGGCTGCCGATCGCGTCCAGCACCGGCGTCGCCGGGTCGCGTACGGACCTCGGTCCGGCCGCGAGCACGATGAGCTGGCCCTGCTCCGCGGGTTGGCGGGTGCCCAGGACCGGAGCGTCGAGGAATCCGACGCCGTGTTCCCGCGCCAGTTCCGCGAGTTGCGCCGCGCCGTCCAGACCCACCGTGGCGCACTGCACCCACACGGTGTCGGCCGTCATCGCGGGTAGCGCCTCGGCCATCACGCCGGTGACGGCGTCCAGGTCGAACAGCATCGTGAGGACGACGTCCGCGCCGCGCACCGCCGCCGGGATGTCGTCGGCCACGTGCGCGCCGTCATCGGCCAGCGCGGCGGCCTTGTCCGTGCTGCGGTTCCAGACGGTCACGTCCAGTCCGACACGGACCAGGCTGCGGGTCATCCCGGCACCCATGATCCCGGTACCCAACACGGTTACGGCTTTCGTCATGGCTGCTCCTTCGGAGTCGGCGGGGGCGCGATCGGTCCGCTCACGGGGTACGGCGTCCGCATGGCGGCGGATCGCCGTCGACGGACCAACCGGCCGCCGGGGTTCGGTGACGGCCAGAATGCCGGTGATCAGGACGACGGCGAAGGACGTCGCGATCAACACGGGGACGTTCAGCAGCACCCCGACGGTGCCCCCGGCCAGGGCCAGGACCGCGACAGCGAGTATCGCGACGGGACGTCTCCAGGGCGGGCGTCCGGCCCTCGCGCGCCGCACTGGAGACGTCCGCCGCCGCTGCGCCGGGAACCGCTCCGGAAACAGGTCGGACAACCGGACCAGGACGAGATCGTGCGACAGGTCGCGCTCGATCAGGTGCAGTACACGCCGTTCCCTGCGTGAGATCGTCATCGTGGGCTCCACGGGACGCGGATTGTCGTGGTGTCGGTGTAAAAGATGAGTTCCGAACGCTTCGCCGACGCAAACACCCTTTCGTTGTGGTGCCGGTCACCACTGCCGGGACCGGACAACGGAACACGCGTGTAGGAGATCGCGGGATGGGTAGCCGACACAGATGACTGGTCGGCTTGACACACGACATCCGATCTTCTGGGTGCATCGCCTGGGTGCGGTCGCGGTGGCGCTGGTCCTGTGGCTGTTCGCGGCCCTGGGATTCGCCAGCGGCACCGGTTTCCTGACCACGCACGGCGCGCACGTGCTCGGCATGACCGGCAACGGCCTGTTGTCCACGGTCTCGGTGGTCGTCGGTGTGATCCTGGTGGTTTCGGCCGTGCTGGGCGGCCCGACGGCGTCGACGACGTGCACCGTCGTCGGGGCGTTGTTCGTCCTGTCCGGACTGGTGGACCTGATCGTGCTGAACAAGCCGGCCAACCTGCTGGCGTTCACGTTCCCCAACGTGGTCTTCAGCCTCGTGGTCGGTATCGTCCTGCTGTCCGTCGGCCTGTACGGGCGGGGCAGCGGCGGGCTGCCGGCGGACAACCCGTACCGGCGGGCACGGGGCGGTGACACCACGATGACGCGCGTGTGGCACGGCGAGAGCGTCGTGCAGGACGACCCCGAGGACCCGGAGACCGCGCGGCACAAGCTGGCGGAGAACGAACCGCTGGCCCAGGCCGAGCACGCGATGGCAGAGGGCGTCGCGACACCGGAGCAGGAACGGGACGTGCTGGCAGACGCGGCGCGGCGATCGAGTCGGCGTCGGACCGATGCCTGGCGGCGGGCCATCAAGCACGGTGGGGGCGGCTCGTCCTGAGAACGGGTGTGACGGTGGGGCTGGTGGGTATGCCCGTCTCATGTGGCGGCAGTCGACACGGTTGATCACCGGGCGGACCAGGGCGCAGCAGGGCCCGCCGTGCGCCGGATGCCCGAGGCGGTGACCGGGAGCTACCTACCGAGGCGTGTGGCAGCTCCTCCTCGTTCACTCCGTAGCCGCGGGTGTCGGTCCTGTCTGTTCGGGGTAGCCGTTGTTCGGCGAGACATTTGGAGGGTGACATGGCACGGACCGTCGGCGACTACCTGTTGGAACGCCTGCGGCAGTGGGACGTGGAGCAGGTGTTCGCGTATCCGGGTGACGGCATCAACGGGATCGTCGCCGCTTTTGGTCGGGCCGACAACAAGCCGCGGTTCGTGCAGGCGCGGCACGAGGAGATGGCCGCGTTCGAGGCGGTCGGGTACGCGAAGTTCTCCGGCCGGGTCGCGGTGTGCATGGCGACCTCGGGTCCGGGTGCGATCCATCTGCTCAACGGCCTGTATGACGCGAAACTGGACCACGTTCCGGTGGTGGCGATCGTCGGGCAGACGGCGCGCTCGGCGATGGGCGGCAGTTACCAGCAGGAGGTCGACCTGCAGTCGCTGTTCAAGGACGTCGCCGGCGAGTACCTGGTCGAGGTGAACGTCGCGGCCCAGTTGCCCAACGCGTTGGACCGCGCGATCCGGGTCGCGCAGGCGCAGCGCGCACCGACGGCGGTCATCATCCCGTCGGACCTCCAGGAGGAGCCCTACGAGCCGCCCGCGCACGCGTTCAAGCAGGTGCCCTCCAGCCCGCCGAGCGTGGTCCGGTCCACTGTGGTCCCTGACGCGGCCGAGATTCGCCGTGCGGTCGAGGTGATCAACGCCGGGGAACGGGTCGCGCTGCTGGTCGGTCAGGGCGCGCGTGGTGCGCGGGCCGAGGTGACCGAACTGGCCGAGATCACCGGTGCCGGGGCGGCGAAAGCGTTGCTGGGCAAGGACGTGCTGTCCGACGAGCTGCCGTGGGTGACCGGGTCGATCGGGCTGTTGGGCACTCGGCCCAGCTATGAGCTGATGCGCGGGTGCGACACGCTGGTGATCGTCGGGTCGAACTTCCCGTACACCCAGTTCCTGCCGGAGTTCGGCAAGGCGCGGGCGGTGCAGATCGACATCGACGGCCGTTTCATCGGCATGCGCTATCCCACCGAGGTGAACCTGGTCGGTGACGCCGCGGCCACACTGCGGGCGATCAACGATGCGGTGGAGCGCAAGACGGACCGGGCGTGGCGGGAGAAGGTCGAGGGGAACGTCGCGGAGTGGTGGGGCGTGATCGAACGCCAGTCGAAGCTGTCGGCCCACCCGAGCAATCCGATGCGGATCGCGTGGGAGTTGTCGGCCCGGTTGCCCGACAACGCGATCGTGACCGCGGATTCGGGTTCGGCGGCGAATTGGTACGCACGGCATGTGAAGCTGCGAGGTGATATGCGGGGTTCCCTGTCCGGGACGCTGGCCACGATGGGGCCGGGTGTGCCGTACGCGATCGGTGCGAAGTTCGCGCACCCGGACCGGCCGGTGATCGCGTTGGTGGGTGACGGTGCGATGCAGATGAACGGTCTGGCCGAGCTGATCACGATCGCCAGGTATCACGAGCTGTGGCCCAACCGCACGTGCGTGGTCTGCGTGCTGCACAACAACGATCTCAACCAGGTCACCTGGGAGTTGCGGGCGATGAACGGGTCGCCGAAGTTCGAGGAGTCCCAGGTGTTGCCGGATGTCTCCTACGCCGACTTCGCCCGTTCGATCGGCCTGACCGGCATCGCGGTGGAGCGCGACGAGGACATCGGGCCGGCCTGGGATGCGGCGTTCGCGGCCGGTGGCCCGGTGGTGCTGGACGTGCGGTGTGATCCGAATGTGCCGCCGATCCCGCCGCACGCCACGTTGGAGCAGGTGAAGTCGGTCACCGAGGCGGTGCTCAAGGGCGATCCGGATGCCTGGCGGATGGTTGCGACCGGTATCCGCACCAAGGCGCAGGAACTGTTGCCGCACAAGAAATAGGGGACTGATATGCCGACCTTTGGATACTTCCTGTCCTGTGAGGAGTTCGGGCCGACCGAGCTCGTACGGCAGGCCAAACTGGCCGAACAGGCCGGGTTCCGGAAGCTGTGGATCTCCGACCACTTCCACCCGTGGAACGACCAGCAGGGCCAGAGCCCGTTCGTGTGGTCGGTGATCGGTGCGCTGTCACAGGCGACCAACCTGCCGATCACCACGGCCGTGACCTGCCCGATCGTGCGGGTCCATCCGGCGGTGATCGCGCAGGCGGCGGCCACGGCGGCGGTGCAGACCGGTGGCGGGTTCACCCTCGGCGTGGGCACCGGTGAGGCGCTCAACGAGCACATCTTCGGCGACGCATGGCCCTCCGCGCCGACCCGGCGGGGGATGCTGGAAGAGGCCGTCGAGCTGATCCGGGCCCTGCACCGGGGCGGGCAGATCGACTACGACGGCGAGTACTACACGGTGAGCAACGCGCGGATCTACACCCGGCCGGTCGACGAGCAGCCGGTGCCGATCTACGTGTCCGGCTTCGGCCGCCGGTCGGCCGAACTGGCCGGTCGGATCGGTGACGGGTTCCTGTCCGTCGGTCCGCAGGCCGAGTTGATCGACATCTTCCGGTCGTCCGGCGGCGGTGACAGGCCGGCACAGGGCGGCCTGAAGGTGTGCTACGGCGCGGACGAGGCAGACGCGGTCGCGACCGCGCACCGGTTGTGGCCCAACGACCACCTGCCCGGCGAACTGGCCCAGGTACTGCCGACACCGCGGCACTTCGAGCAGGCTTCCACGCTGGTCACCCGCGACCAGGTCGCCGAGGCGGTGCCGTGCGGCCCGGACATCGGACGGTACGTCGACGCGATCACCGAGTACGTAGCCGCCGGCTACGACGAGATCTACATCGGACAGATCGGCCCGAACCAGGACGCGTTCTTCGAGTTCTGGTCCGACCGGCTGGCCGGCGAACTGGACGCCGCGACCAAGGCGGCCGCGCGCTGAGAACGCCGAGGAGGAGTACCGATGGCTGACCACGAGCGCGCCGCCGATCTGTCCCCGGACGTCGACCCACCCGACCCGGTGGAGTCCGACCCGGCGGCACTGAACAGCGCGGAGGACCTGGACGAGGATCGGCTCGACGTCGATCCGCTGGAGAAGGGGATGGATCCCCCGGAGCACTGGTCGGCGGCCGACCGGCGCGGCATGACGCCGACCGAGCAGGCGACACCGGCGCCGTTGGACGAGCGGCTCGCCGAGGAACAGCCAGACGTCGGCGTCGACGACCCGGTACCGGACGACGTCGACGCGGCCGTCGAGTCGTCGAGCGCCGAGGTGACCGACGACGAGTTGCCGCAGCGCCGGACCTACGACGAGGAACTCGGCACGTCCGCCGACGTCGCGGGCGGGTCGATGGCCGACGAGATCCGGACACCACCACCGGCGCGATAACCGTACGACCTGGAAGGAACCCGTCATGACCGCGTGGGCAGCAGGTCGAGAACCGGACCCCAACCCGCCCGGCCAGCGACCTGGCCGAGGACCTGCGCCGGCCGGCCCGCGCCGAGGTCCGGTCGACCGTGACCGAGACCCCGCGCAAGGCGAAGCGGACGCCGCCGCCGTCCCGGAGCCGTCCTACCCGCCACCCAACCCCAG
>DATBDL010000309.1:0-19693 GCA_036269975.1 Pseudonocardiaceae bacterium
CAAGGTGCAGGCCATCATCAAGGACCTGGTGAGCAAGGCCATGCAGCAGATCCTGCAGACGGCCATGTCGGCGTCGTTCATGATCACCATCCCGGTCGTCGTGGCCGAGGTCGTGCGCGAGGTCGTGTCGTGGATACAGAAGATCGCCAGCGTGATCAAGATGCTGACCAGCGCGTTCAGCACACTCCAGCCGCTGCTGGACACGCTGTCGCAGCTTTTCGGCGCGACCAGCAAGTCGTTGTCCAGCGGTGTGGCGCCGCTCGCCGCGATCGCGCCGGCAGCCGTGTCCGGCATCACCCTGCCGACGCCGGTCGGGCGCGTCGCTCCCATCGTCGCGAGGTGACGATGACTCGGTTGGCAGAGCGCATCGCCGACGTGTACGCGGGAACGGTGGACGGACCGGGGCTGATCGAGGCGTTGCGCGACTCGATAGTCCTGGTGCCGACCGACGGGCACGACGGCTTCCTCACGTTCACCGACCACGGCCTGCGCTGGGTGCCGGTGTTCACCGACACCCAGGCACTGGCGCGGTTCGCGGTCGCACGCGGCGACGGCGACCGGCAGTGGCCCTACCTGAGCACGCTCGGATCGCGTCTGCGGGACACCGTCCTGCCGGTGATCGGCCGTAACGCCGGGATCGCCGTCGACGTGGGCAGCCAGCGGCCGATGTTCTTTCCGCCAACGGATCTCGACGCAGGGGGAGTGGCCTGATGGCCGACGGCTACGACGTGAGCCCCGACCTGTTGCGGGAAGCGTCCAGCGGTATCAACGAGACGCTCGCCGAACTGAAGACGCTGGGCATTACGGAGGCCGCCGACGAGGGTCGCGGCTTCGGCAGCCTCGCGCTGACCGGAATGCAGTTGGGCAACGAGGACCTGACCACCGCGTTCGGATCGTTCACCGATAAGTGGTCGTGGGGCGTGCGCACGATGGTCAAGGAGGGCGACCAGATCGCCCAGTTGTTGGGCCTGACGGCCGGCACGTACCACGACGCGGAGCAGTACGCCATCGGTGTGCTCAAGGACGCCGTGAACGCGGTCGCCGGCGATCCGCACGCCGGTGAGCAGGTCGAGAACCAGGCGTTCGGCCAGATCCTCGGCGCGAACAAACCGGACTACTCGGCGGCGTCCTGGAACAAGACGGCGCAGAATGCCAGCACCACATGGGCGGGCGTCGGCAGGGACGTGGCCGAGGGCCCGATGGGCGTGTACAAGACCGTCGCCGACCAGACCGGTTTCGGTCAGCAGTTCAGCGCCGCAGAAGACCAGGTCTTCGGTCCAGGTTCGAACACCAAATAACTGGGGCATCCGATGGGGATTTTCGACGACGTCGTCGACAGCGTCGAGTCGGCCGCGAACAGCGTCGTCTCGGCCGTCGAGTCCGGCGCGCACACCGTGGTGTCCACAGTGGAGCACGCCGTCGGCACGGCCGTCGACGGCGCGGCGCACGTCACCGGTGACGCACTGCACGCCGTCGGCCTGAACGGCGCCGCGCAGGCCGTCGACGGCTGGGGCGACCATGTCGCCGACTCGCTCGGCGACCAGGTCGCCGAGATGCAGCTCGGCCAGACCACCGATCCGACCCAACTCGTGCACGGCGACGTCTCGGCCGTCAACGCCACGGTCGGGCACCTGCGACAGTTCGCCGCCGCGTTCGGTGACACGGCGCGCGGACTGTCCGGAATAGACACGTCGCACTGGACCGGTTCGGCGGCGGACAAATTCCGCTCGGTCTACCAGCCGCACACCAAGCTCTGGTCCACCGCCCAGGAAGCGTGCGCCGACGCGGCCACCGCGCTGTCCACGTATGCCGGGACCGTCACGTCATCGCAGCACCAGGCGCAACAGGCGATCAACCTGTACCAGCAGGGTGTGCGGGCGACGCAGCAGGCGCAGTCCGCCTACAACACGCAGGTGGGCGCGTACAACTCGGCGGCCGACAGCTACAACGCGGCGATCGCCGCCGGCGACGACCCCGGCTCGCCACCGACCAAACCCGGCCCGTTCACCGATCCGGGCGCCGCGTTACGCCAGCAGGCACAGCAGTTGCTCGACCAGGCACGGCAGCAGCGGGACGCGGCCGCGGCGGAGGCGATTCAGGCGGTCAACACGGCGACCGCGCTCGCACCGGCGACGCCGTCCGCGTTGGGGCAGTTGTCCGCCGATGTCAGCGACACCGTCGAAGGGCTGAACACCGGCCTCACGCATGTCGTCGGCGGTGTCGTCAAGGGCACCGCCGGGATCGTGGACTTCGTGCGCGGCCTCAATCCGCTCGACCCGTACAACGTCACGCACCCGGCCGAGTACGTGGACGGGCTGTCCACGACGGCGGCCGGCCTGGTGCACATGTCACTGCATCCGACCCAGTTGGCCTCCGCGCTGGTCGGGTCGGGTTGGGGGTCGGACCCGTTCGAGGCGTTCGGCAAGCTCGTGCCGAACATCGCGCTGGCCGCCGTCACCGATGGCGCCGGGACGGCGGCCGACGTGGGGGAGCGGGTCGTCGTCGGGGTCGGTGAGGACGCCACGGCCGATGTCGCCGAGAACGCAGTGCGGGCCGGCGAGGAC
This sequence comes from Pseudonocardiaceae bacterium, assembly GCA_036269975.1. GTDB lineage: Bacteria > Actinomycetota > Actinomycetes > Mycobacteriales > Pseudonocardiaceae > DATEPR01. The sequence goes on from DATBDL010000309.1 coordinate 2,565, forward strand.
GACGCGACGGCGGTTCGGGACGAAGCCGGCAACCCGATCGAGACGACCCGCGATCCCGCTGACACGCCGTGCCTCGACGACCCGGTCGACGTGACGACGGGGAGCGTGCTGCTGCCGCAGGTCGACGTCGACCTGCCGGGTGCGCTGCCGCTGGTGTTGGCCCGTACGCATCTCTCGTCGTACCGGCTGGGCGGCTGGTTCGGCCGGACCTGGGCGTCCACCATGGACATGCGGGTCGTCGTGGACGGCACCGGCGTGATCTTCGTCGGGGCCGACGGTGTTCGGCTGTTCTACCCGCTGCCGGGGGTCGACGCGCCGGTGCTGCCGGCCGAGGGCGCCCGGTGGCCGCTGGCCATGACCGCAGACGGCGGCTACACGGTCAACGATCCACGCGGCGGCCGGACGTTCCATTTCCCGCGCCGGATCGCCGGTCGCCGGCCGATCGGGGCGATCACTGATCGTGCGGGTAACCGGATCGCCTTCCACTACGACGACGACGGCGCGCCGGCCGAGATCCGGCACGACGGTGGCTATCGCATCCGGGTCACGGTGGCCGACGATCGGATCACCGCGCTGCACCTGGTCGGCGAGCCGGACGTCGAACTGCGCCGGTACGGCTACACGGACGGAAACCTGACCGAGGTGGCCGATTCCGAGGGACGGCCGTTGCAACTCGCGTACGACGTGGCGGGGCGGCTGGTGGAATGGGTCGACCGCAACGACGTGCGGTACGGCTACCGCTACGACGACTACGGCCGGTGCGTGCACACCGAGGGCCCGAACGGCGTGCTGTGCGGTTCGTTCGCGTATCATCCCGACGAGCGGCTCACCGTCCACACGGACACGCTCGGTGCCGTCACCCGGTTCGAGTACGACGAGCGGTTGCGGGTGGTCGCCGAGACGGACCCGCTCGGCAACACGTCCCGCAGCGAGTACCACCGGTACGGCTGGCTGATCGCGCGGACCGACGCGCTCGGCCGCACGACCCGCTACGAGTACGACGATCTCGGCAACCCGACCGCGGTGAGCAGAGCGGACGGGACACGGGCACTGTGTGAGTACACTTCGGACGGTCAGCCCGCCGTCGTCGTGGAACCGGACGGCGCTGTCTGGCGGTTCTCCTACGACGAGCGGGGCAACCGGGTCGAGACGACCGATCCGCTCGGCGCCGTGACCCGGTACGCGTTCACCGAGCACGGGCACGTCGCCGCGATCACGGATGCCCTGGGCAACAACACATCCGTGCGGACCGACCTGGCCGGCCTCCCGGTCGCCGTGATCGATCCGGGCGGTGCCGTCACCCGGTACGTCCGGGACGGCTTCGGACGGGTCGTCGAGCAGGTCGATCCGGCCGGCGGGAGTACCGGGTTCGGCTGGACGGTCGACGGCCGGCCGGCATGGCGCCGGACGCCGGACGGCTCGACCGAGTTCTGGCACCACGACGGCGAAGGCAATCTCGTCGAGCACGTCGACCAGCTCGGCCGGTCCACCCGCCACGAGTACACCTACTTCGACGTGCCGGCGGCGCGCACCGCCCCGGACGGCACGCGCCTCGAGTACAACTACGACCATCGGCTGCGGCTGGTGTCGGTGACGAACCAGCGGGGCCTGGTGTGGCGGTGCGGCTACGACCCGGCCGGTCGCCTGCTCGCGGAGACCGACTTCAACGGTGGCACGACCCGCTACGGCTATGACGCGGCAGGTCAACTGATCAGTCGTACCAACGCTTCCGGCGACGCGGTCACGTTCGGCCGGGACTCGCTCGGCCGCGTCGTCGAGCAGCGGGCCGGCGACGAGGTCACCCGGTACGGCTACGACCCGGCCGGGCGGCTCGTCCGTGCGACCAACGCGGAGAGTGAACTGCTCATCCAGCGGGATGCGGTCGGGCGGGTACTGGCCGAGTCGGTCGACGGACGGACGCTGCGCAACAGGTATGACGCGGCGGGGCGCCGGGTCGAGCGGGTCACGCCGTCGGGTGTGCGCAGTGGCTGGGAGTACGACAGCAGTGGCCGTCCGGTGCGGGTGCGGGCGGCGGGCCACACGATCGCGTTCCGGCACGATCAGGCCGGGCGCGAGGTCGAGCGGCGGCTGGACGACGTGTTCGGTCTCGTCCAGACGTGGGACGACGGTCATCGGCTGACGTCCCAGACGCTGATGGGCGGCCAGCATCCGATCGGCCTGCCGCTGTCGATGCTGCAACGCAGGGCGTACCGGTACCGGTCGGACGGCCGACTGGCCGCCGTCGTCGACCACCTCGCCGGCACGCGCCGGCTGGACCTGGACGACGTCGGCCGGATCACGGCGGTGCGCACGGCGCGCGGCCAGGAGAACTACCGCTACGACGCGGCCGGCAACGTCACGCACGCAGGTTGGCCGGTGGCCGATCAGTCCGAAGTGGAACGGGACCGGATCGGCGGCCGCGACTACGCGGGCGCCCTGATCACCCGCGCCGGCACGATCCGTTACCAGCACGACAGCGCAGGCCGGATGGTGCTGCGCATCCATCGGCGGTTGTCGGCCAAGGATCTGGTCTGGCGCTACACCTGGGACGCGGCCGACCGGTTGGTCGGCGTGGCCACCCCGGACGGCACCCGGTGGCGCTACCGGTACGACCCGCTCGGCCGGCGGGTGGCGAAACAGCGACTGGCACCGGACTCCGTTACCGTGGTGGAACAGATCGACTTCACCTGGGACGGCAGCCAACTGGTGGAACAGGACCACGACACCACGCACATCACCACGTGGGACTACGCGCCCGGCGAGCACCGGCCGGTCGTGCAGGTGGAGACGACGGGCGGCGCGCTGGACTCGTCCGGTGTCCGCCAGGACTGGTTCGACCAGCGGTTCTACGCGATCGTGACGGATCTGATCGGCACGCCGACCGAGTTGGTGGACACGCGGGGCGCACTGGCCTGGCACCAGCACGCGACGGTCTGGGGCGCGGCGTCCAGCAGGGCCGCCGATGGCGGCGCGGCCACGCCGTTGCGGTTCCCCGGCCAGTACTTCGACGCCGAGACGGGCCTGCACTACAACTATCACCGCTACTACGACCCGACCACGGCCCGCTACACGAGCGTCGATCCGCTCGGTCTCGCGCCGGCACCCAATCCGTATGCCTATGTCGAGAACCCGACGAAGTGGATCGACCCGCTCGGGTTGATGAAATGTGACACCGCCAACGCGCTGAACGACTGGCAGAGTCAGCGGTACCAGTTCGGGAACCAGCAGTTACTGCTGGACAAGAGTGACATGGCGCACATTCTGGAACGGCACAGCCCGGAATTCTGGGACGGCAGCGTCAAGCCGACGCAGACGTTCTTCGACCAGGGCACGTCGATCGGTTCGATCCAGGACAATATTTCGAGCGTGCTGGGCCAGAACCGCGATGCCATCATCAGTAATCCGAGCAATTCCGTCTATCAGGTCACCGGGACCGTGAACGGCCGGGATTACGTGCTGGGAATCAACAGGGGGCACGTTGCGCAGTTCTATCCCAGGTAGGGTGTCGTCGTGATCGCGATCGAGAGCTACCTGCGCGCGCCCGATGGCCAGTTCGTGCCGGCCGAACAGGCCGCGTTCGAGCCCGCCGACGACCTGCACATCGAGGGTGCGATCCAGCTCACCGTCAATTACGTCGACGTCCTGGACAGATCGCTGTGGGACGACGTCGACCAGTTGTGGGCATATATCGCCAACATGGTCGAGAGTCTCGGGAAATCCGACAGCGCCAGCACGTATTTTCCGGACCAGCCGATCGAGTTCGCCATCGCTCGGGTGGGCGGCGGAAAGGTGCGCGTCTGGTCGGTGGTGGGGGACGTGACACGCAGTTCGGTCATCGACGAGGGCCGGTTCATGACGGCCCTGCGAGCGGCCGGGTTGACGTTCTTCGATGCGATGTCGCGGCTGGTGCCCGCCAATGCGGCCACGTATCGGTATTCGGTGGCGAAGTTGTCCCAGGAGGCGTGACCTACCACGGCACCGTCGTGCCGTCCCAGGACAGGAACTGCCCGGTCGGGCCGTCGTCGGGCAGCAAGGCGAGTCGCACCGCCGCCGCCGCCGCTTCTGCCGGGTCCTCGCCGCTGGTGGCGGCGCGCTCGTTCAGGTCGGTCGCCCGCAGGCCGGGTGCGAGCGCGTTGACCTTGAAGCCGTCTGCGGCGAGTGCGTGGGCGTAGAACACGGTCAGCGCGTTGAGCGTCGTCTTCGACGACCGGTACGCCGCGCCGGAGCCGACCGGCGAGAACCTCGGTTCCGTGCCGGTGCTCCATGTCAGCGAGCCGGTACCGCTGGAAATGTTCACGATGCGCGGTTTCGGTGACCGGCGCAGTACCGGCAGAAAAGCGTTCGTGACCTCGATCACGCCGAACACGTTCGTCTCGTAGGTCCGGCGGAAGCTGTCCACGTTCGCGGCGGGTGGTGCCGCCCCGTCGACCATGATGCCGGCATTGTTCACGAGGATGTCCAGGGCCGGGACCTGTTGTGCCGCAACGGCGACGCTCGTGGCGTCGGTGACGTCGAGCACCAGCAGCCGCGCGTCACCGCCGATCTCGGCGACGGCTTCGGCGCCCCGTTCCGGATCGCGGGAGCCGACGTAGACGGTGACCCCGACACCCGCGAGCTGCTGTGCTATGTGCCTGCCGATGCCCTTGTTGGCGCCGGTGACCAGTGCCGTGGCAGTGTGCATGGCATCGAGAATGCCACCTACGACGCGGGCGAAGGCGGCGATGCAGGCGCTCGTCGCGGCCTACGACCAGCGCGGCGCGACTCGGGCCAGCCTGAACACGGTGGCGTCCGAGACGTTCCGCACCCAGCTTCCGACGCGAACAAGGGCCTGCTGCTGGACCTGTCCGAAGTCTGGCACACCATGGGCGACTACAGCCCGGCGCTGCGCTCGCTCAGTTCCGACACCAAGGGCCGGCAGATCTTCGTGCCCACCGACTACTACGCGCTCGCGGCACTGGGCGCACTGGCCTTTACGTGGGTGTTCAACGACCTCCTGTGGTCGATCACGGTCCTGCGGACCGACACGGAGATGCCGGTGACGCCGGCGCTGCTGGGCCCGCAGGGCCAGTACGTGTCGGACTGGAACGTGATCGCGGCCGGCTCGGTGATCGCCGCGATACCGACGGTCGCGGTGTTCCTGCGGTTCCAGCGGCACTTCGTCGCCGGGCTGGCGGTGGGTGCGGTCAAGTAGAGTGCGGCGCGTGAAAGCGGTGCGGATCGACGCCTTCGGTGGCCCGGAAGTCCTGCACGAGGCGGAGGTCGACACGCCGACGCCCGGACCTGGGCAGGTACGCGTGCGGGTGCGGTCGGTCGGTGTCAACCCGTTCGACGGGAAGGTCCGCTCCGGCGCCATGCAGGCGGTGTTCGACACGCCGTTGCCCGCGATTCTCGGCTTCGAAGTCGCAGGCGTCGTGGACGCGACCGGCGACGGGGTGAGCGGGTTCGCCGTCGGTGACGAGGTGTTCGGCTGGTCGGACACGGGTGCCTACGCCGAGTACGCCCTGGCGACCAGGATCGCGCGCAAGCCGGCCGGCCTGGCCTGGAACACGGCCGTCGCACTACCGGTCGCGGGCCAAACCGCGGAACGCGTACTGGGTCTGCTGGAGCTCAGGTCGGGTGAGACGCTGCTGATCCACGGCGCCGCCGGCGCGGTCGGCACGGTCGCGGTCCAGTTGGCCATCGCGCGGGGCGCGACCGTCATCGGCACCGCGAGCGCGGCCAACCACGAGTACCTGGCCGCTTTCGGCGCGATTCCGACCGGCTACGGCGCCGGCCTGGTCGAGCGGGTGCGGGCGCTGGCGCCGAACGGCGTCGACGCGGTGTTCGATGTCGCGGGCAGGGGCGCGTTGCCCGACTCGATCGAGTTGCGGCACGGCACGGACCGCATCGTCACCATCGCCGACCCCGACGCGGCCGGTCTCGGCGTGGTCTTCTCATCCGGCGGCGGCAAGGTCGATCTGGCGGCGCTGGCCGATCTCGCGGTGAAGGGCGAACTCGTCGTGGCCATCGCGGGGACGTGTCCGCTGGCGGAAGCGGCCACCGCGCACCGGGTGATCGAGGCCGGCCACGCCAGGGGCAAGCTGGTCCTGACCGTCGACTGACCGCGTCATCTGTGCGTCGGCGGTTGGCGTTGGGCCCAGTCGGGCACTTCGGCGACCAGTTCGGGGGGCGCGGTCAGCCGCCATGCCTCGAAGACCAGTTCGGACAGTTCGGCCGCGTGGATGCCGGCCAGGTAGACGACCACCCAGCCGAAGCCGCCCGCTGTGAACTGTTTCTCGAAGACGGCCGGCCGCTCGGACACCAGCGCCTGCTGTTCGGACAGGGTCTGTTTCAGGCCGACGGTGTGGGTTCGCGGCCAGTAGTAGCCGAACCGTTTGCCGCGCACGCTGAAGGACGTGTACTGCCCGCCATCGGCGCGTGTCACGTCGACGAGGGCGGCCACGATCCGGAAGAACTCATCGTCCCGCACGGCCACCGCGATCCCAGACCCTCTCGTTCCCAGGAGCAGACCCTATCGTCGGCGACCGGGGTAAGCGGTGGGTCAGGCGCATTCCGGATGGTCGAGGCCGGTGGTCGGGTGCCACGCTGATCTCGTGAAGGCGATCGTGCGACACCACTACGGGCTACCGGATGTGCTGGAGTCACGGGACATCAAGATGCCGGCGCCGAAGGACGATGATGACCGGCAAGCCGTACCTGGCGCGGTTGGGTGGCTCAGCGGGTCAGGCGACCAGGAATCCGTCCACGACCAGGTAGCTGCCGCTGATCTTGGTGACCGTGAGGGTGTGGGTGCCGGCGGCCAGTCCCGTCTTGGTGTAGAGGTGTTGCTGGGCGGACCTGGCCGGGGTGTTGGCGTCGACGGTGCCCTGTGCCTGTCCGTCCAGTGTGATGCCGACGGTGCCCTCGTCGGAGTTGGTCTCGGTCAGGAACGTGACCGCGGTGCCGGTGAAGGTGATCGTGGCCGAGTCGTTGTCGGTGGTCGTGTAGTGCACGCCGTCGTCCAGGTCGCCGAGGTTGCGTGAGCCGCCGGATGCCCAGCTCCCGGTGTAGTCGACACGGAGGTCGTCGTCATCTGCGGTGGCCGGTGGTGGGATCGCCGGGCCGGCGGCCGCGATGACGGCCTTGGCGGCTGCCGGCCACTGGCCGCCGGTGACGACGGTGGCCTGCTGGAGCGTGACGTTGCTTCCGTTGTTGTTGAACTGGGCGGTGTCGGAGTAGTTGTCGTGGATCGTGTCGTCGTGGATGCTCGGGGTCCACAGGTTGATCCAGTTCGAGCCGTTGCCGAAGCGAATCACGTTGTCGTGCGTGTTCCACAGTGAGCTGCCCTCGTCGTGGTAGATCATGTTGCAGCCGTCGATGCATTCGGACAGCACGTTTCCGGCGAACTCGGAGCCGGTGGCCTCGCCGCCGAGGGTGTAGATCGGGCCGCCGTCGAACAGCCGGCCCATCACGCTGTGCACGTGGTTGTCCAGGACCGCGTTGTCGCCGGTGTAGGTGGTGCCGTGCAGGCACGGCGTCGGCAATCCTTGTTCGGCCTGGAGCGCGCAGTCCGACGCCCAGCCCCAACCCCAGCCGATCGAGATGCCGGAGTACGGCGTGTAGCCGACGTCGTTGTGCGACAACGTGGTTTCCCTGCTGTCGCCGACCCAGATGCCGACGGCGTCGCTGTAGTCCTGGCCCGGCCGCCACACCGTGTTCCCGGTGATCGTGTTGCCGGTGGTCATCAGCGGCTGTTGCGTCTGGTAGTAGTCGTCGACCTCACCGACGGCGATGCCGATACCGGACGTGTCGACGATCGTGCTGCCCGAGACGGTGGAGTCCTTCGTCTGGTCGGCGAGGTCGATGCCGCTGCCACCGGTGTCGGTGACCGTGTCGCCGGTGAAGGTGATCCGCTGGCCTCGGTGCACCTGCACGGCGGCCGGGATGCGGGTGGGCGCGTGGGTGGTCGGATCCCACAGGATGCCGGCCTGGTTGTCGACGTAGCCGGCGGTGTTCGGGGCCGTCCACGTGGTGTCCTCGAAGGTGATGCCGGTGAACGTGATGTCGTGGACCGGGGCGACGACGTCCGGTACCACGGTGAAGCCGTCGACCAGCAGGTACTGTCCGCCGGTCTTGGTGAGGGTGACCGTGTGCCGGCCCTTGGGGAGATTGGTCACCGACACCACGGCCTGTTGCGCGAGTCGGGTCGTGGTGACGGCGTTGACGGTCTGGGTCTTCGTGCCGTCCACGGCGACGTCGGCGGTGCCTTCGTCGCCGTTGGTCTCGGAGAGGATCTGCAGGCCGGTGCCGGTGAAGGTGTAGCTGACGGAGTCGCCGTTCGTGGTGGTGTAGTGGACGTCATCGCCGAAGTCGCCGTAGTGGCGGCCGTTGGAGTAGTTCCAGCTACCGGTGTAGGTGGCGTTCGGGTCGGTGTCGTCGACCGGGGCCAGGTGGCCGGGTGTGCCGGCCAGGTCGAGGAGTTCCTGTGCCACGGGGAGTTCAACGTCGGCGGTGGCCAGGTTCTCGTTCGGCCTCGGCACGTAGTAGAGCCAGCCGGCTCGACTGTCCACATAGAACTGACCTGGCGTGCCGAGCAGTTGGTAGGCGTTCTCCAGCCAGGTGATGCCCTTCAGGGCGGGCAGGCCGGCGCCGTTGAACGGGAAGCTCGGGTTCGGCACGGCGACGTGGTTGTTGTGCCAGCACGCCGGATCGACGGTGAGCGCGGAGCCGCCGGTCCCGGTGGCGGTGGCGGCGATGCCGGACAGCGGGCAGCGCATCTGCTTCCACGCGTTGTCCTGCACGACCTCGGCCTGGTCGGTGTTCGTCCAGGTCGCGTAGGACGGGTCGCCGGTGGTGAAGCCGGTCGCGGAGACCGTGAAGCCGGCCGGGTTCGTGGGGCCTCGGTCGCGGTCGGCGCGGACTCCGTTGACGAAGAGTTGCCGACTGGCCGTGCCGGCCGGGACCGGTGCGCGGTAGACGTTCTTGGTCGCGTCGACGAGGGTGAAGCCGGTGATCCGGGTGGCGCCGCTGATGACCGGTGTCTGGCCCGGTTCGGCCTGGTAGACGACGTGGTGGCCGTTCTGGCCGGAGTCCTGGACGCCGAAGCGCAATGGGCTGGTCAGCCGGTAGGTGCCGCCGGCCAGGTTGACGACGATGTCACCGCTCGCCTGGGCGGTCATCGTGCGGACCTGCTGCTGTGCCTGGGTGAGGCCGCACGGCGCGCCCTGCGTGCAGGTACCGCCGCCACCGGTCGGGGACGCGTACAGGTTCACCTGTTGCAGGACGTGTGGGGGACCGACGAACGTGCTCGCGAGGAGCGTGGCCGCTGCGACGCCGACACTGAGGCCCATGGCGGTCTCCCTGGCTTGTCATCCGACGTCTGTGTCTGAATGCGGTGCCCTTGTCAGCCGTCGAGCGCCGACTCAGGTTCGCACACTAGTAGACATCCGATGAATGTCAACCCGCAGCCCTGAAGCCGGTAGACGGTGTGGGCCGGCCCCGATCGAACTAACCTGAATGGCAGGTGCGGCATTCTGGGGAGGCACGGTGTCGGACATTTTTGTCAACTATCGCAGCGCGGACGCCAGATTCGGGGCGGCGGCCACGTACGAGCTGTTGGCCAACCGTTTCGACCGGACGCGGATCTTTCTGGACAACCAGTCGATCGGGCCGGGCGGGGATTATCCGGACCGGTTGCGGGCGGCCCTGGAATCCATGCGGGTCCTGCTGGTGTTGATCGGCCCGCGTTGGCTGGCAACAGATCCACGCTCGCCCGACCGGCTGCTGATCCACGACGAACAGGACTGGGTGCGTCAGGAGATCAGCCGGGCTTTCGAGCGTTCCGTACGGGTCGTCCCGATTCTGCTGGATGGCTCGCCATTGCCGGACGCGGCCATTCTGCCGGACGTGATTCGGCAGTTGGTGTCGTGTCAGGCGGTGCAGGTTTCGCATCTGCGACTGGGCGCCGACATCGATCAACTCGCCGACCAACTGGCCGAACTCGTTCCCGGTCTCGGGCCGGCCAAGGCGCGGCTGGTGCCGGTGCCTCGGCAGCTTCCGTCGGCGCCGCCGTGGTTCGTCGGTCGGGAGCGTGAGCTGGGGGAGCTCAGCGCGGCGGCGGACGGTGTGACCAGTACCGTGCTCGTCGGCATCGGCGGGATCGGCAAGACCTGGTTGGCGCTGCACTGGGCGCACCGGCACGCCAGCCTCTTCCCGGACGGGCAGCTCTTCGTCGACCTGCGTGGTTCGTCGCCGGGTGGACGGCCGATGAGCGTGCCGACCGCGATGCGGTGCCTGCTCGACGCACTCGGGGTGGACCATCGGACGATCCCGGTCGATGTGGCCGCCCAGACCGGGCGTTATCGCAGCCTGGTCGCCGGCCGGCGGATGTTGATCGTGCTGGACAACGCGGAGAACACCGCGCAGGTCACCGCGTTGTTGCCGGGTAGCCCGACGTGCACTGTGCTGATCACCAGCCGCAACCGGATGGACGGGCTGCTGGCGTCGGTGGGGGCGCGCCGGGTCACGGTGGGCACGCTGGCCGATGCCGAGGCCCGCACGCTGTTCGAGCGTCGGCTCGGGCGGCGGCGCGTGACGGCGGAACCGGCCGCCGTCGCCGATCTGTTGCGGTACTGCTGCGGCCTGCCGCTGGCATTGGGAATCGTGGCCAGCCAGGTCGTCGACCAGGACGGCCTGCCGCTGGCGGTGCCGGCGACGGAACTGCGCGATGCCGCGACGCGCGTCGGCATGCTCGACTCCGGTGATGCCGCGACGAGCCTGACCGCGGTGTTGTCGTGGTCCTACGACGCGTTGTCGGCGACCGAGGCCAGGGTGTTCTGCCAGTTGGGCCTGGTGACCGGTCCGGACATCGGCTTGCCCGCGGTACGCGCCCTGACCGCCCTGACCGCCCTGACCGCGCTGCCGGCCGCCGATGCGCGTGCCGTGATGCGGGCCCTGGAACGGATGTCCCTCGTGCAGCAGTCCTCGCCGGGCCGGTGGACGATGCACAGCCTGGTTCGCCTCTACGCCGCCGACCGCGCCGCCGAGCTACTGTCCGAAGTGGACCGTGACGCTGCGGTTCGCAGGGTGGTCGACCACTATCTGCACTCGGCGTGGGCGGCGGACCGGTTGCTCGTCCCGCACCGGCAGGTCGTCGAACTCGGCCCGCCGGCTGACGGCGCGATGCCGGTCGCGGTGGCCGACCAGGTGGCGGCGATGAGTTGGTTCACCGCCGAGTACGCGTGTGTGCGGGCCGCGCAGGATCTGGCCGTAGCTCGGGGGTGGCATCTGGCGGTGTGGCGGCTGGCCTGGGTGCAGCACTCGTTCCAGTGGCAGTGCGGCCACCTGCGGCACCAGGTGGCGAGCTGGCGAGCCGCGCTGGATGCCGCGTTGGCGCTGGAAAATCCAGGTGCGTGCATGTTGGCGCACCGGCTGCTCGGTTCGGCCACCACACGGATCGGCCGGCCGGACGACGCGTTGGCACACCTGCACCGGGCGCTCGAACTGGCCGCGGCGACGGGGGATCGGCGCAGCGAGGCCGACACGCACCGGGTGCTCGCGCGGACGTGTGGCCGGCGAGGTGATCACGACAGGGCGCTCGTGCACGCCGTCGCGGCCCTTGAGGGTTATCGCGGCCTGGGCAGCTCAGCCCACGAGGCCGACGCGTTGGACCTGGTGTGCTGGTGCGCGGCCGAACTGGGCCGCTACGACGTGGCGTTCGAGCACGGCACTGCCGCGCTCGCGTTGTATCGGGACATGGGCGATTCCGGCGGTGAGGCGACCGCGTTGGACAGTCTCGGTTATCTCGCGCAGCGCACCGGGCGCTACGAACGCGCGTTGGAGTGCTACCGGCAGGCCCTCGGCCTGTTCCGTGGCACGAATCCCTACCACGAGGCGAACACGCTGGAGCGGGTCGGCGAGGTGCACGCGCTGTTGGCGCAGGCCAAGCAGGCGCGGGCCGCGTGGCAGCGGTGCCGTGCGCAGTTCCGGTCGCAGGGCCGGGTCGAGGACACCGAGCGCGTCCAGCGCCGCCTGTCTGGTGGGGTGTCGGCATGACGATCATCACCCCGGAGTGTTTCCCGACGCCGGATCTGGCGTTGCGGTCGGCGGACGAGCGCGAGAACCGGCGGGTGAGGGGGTTCGCGGTCGAGCAGGCGGTGATCGCCGAGGCGACCAGGGCGCGCCTCGCCGGCGAACTGTGCGGTGTGCGCGCGGAGGCCGAGCGGGTCGCAGTGTTGACCGCAGCACACGGTGATCTGATGCGGTGGCGCTACGAACTGGCGGTGCGCACCGGGCGGCGCCTGGGCAACGGCATTCCGCACGACGCCAGCCGGTTCAGCACGCCGATGCGCGACACGAGCCCCAACTTCGACCGCATCGGCTATCTAGGCCGGTTCCGGGACGGCGCGCGATGGGACGAGTCGACGAGGACGTTCCGTGGCGGCAAGGAAACACCGGCGTACCGGATCATGCTCCGGTACGGCGCGCTGGCGGCAGATCGCTTCACCGGCAACGACGGCGACGTGCTGCACAACCAGGTCGTCCTACCGGACGGTTCGCCGATAGCCGGCAACAGCCTGGTGCGCGGCGCGGCGGCACGCCGGATCGCACAGGACCTCCTGGAGCGGATCGCGCGGCGCGGCGTGGACACGTCACAGATCGAGACCGGCGGCGACCCGATGTACGTGGTCACGGCGACCGAGAGCGCCAGGAGCCGGATGTTCGGTGCCGCAATGGGCTTGCTCGCCGGTGCGACGTCGGACGGCGTGGCGGCGTGGCAGGCGGCGCGCTACTTGTTCTATCAGGCGCCGATGACCAAGAAGGGGAGCGACGCGGTGACGAGGACGTTCCTGGTGACGGTAGGTGCGATCCTGTTCGGCCAGGCGCCGGTGCTGGCGCAGGACGTCGACCTGCGCTGTATCGTGGCTGGTCAGCCCGCCGCAACCGCAATGCCAAGCGACTCTTTAATACTATAACTTCAGTGACAACTGAACGTATGCGTCGTGCGACGATACCAGGATGACCACCGACCTGGAACGGCTCGCAACCGCGAGGTACGTGCTGTTAACGACGTTCCGCAAGGACGGCACCGCCGTACCGACACCGGTCTGGGTGGCCCGAGACGGCGAAGAGCTGGTGTTGTTCACGGCGCCGAACGCGGGCAAGGTCAAGCGCATCCGGCGGGACGGAGCAGTGCGGATCGGGCCGTGCACCATGCGCGGCAAGCAGATCGGCGACGACGTACCGGGACACGCTCGGGTGCTGGACAAGGCGGGCGCCGACCGCACGTTGCGGTTGATCGCCCGCAAGTACGGCGTGGCCGGCTGGATCACGGTGTTCAACAGCCGCATCAGGCGGCGGGGGAGCGGCGGCCCAGGCGCGATCGCGGTCGCGTTGGACTAGGGCCGGATCGGGTCTTCGATGAACGGCGGGATGACCCGAGCAGAGAGAACACCTGGGGTTGCTTGATCACTTCTGCCTCACCCCGATTCTGGCTGCACGTGCGGTTGGTGGCACCGCGTCAAGGGCGCTTCGCGTCGGCTCCGCCGATGGCCTCCGGCCACCCCTGACCCGCCACCACCAACCGATACGACAATGCGGAGATCGGAGTGAAGCAGCCCCAAACCCCGAGGCCACCCAACAACCCGGACGCCCCTGAACAGCGAAAGCGACGAACAGTCCGAGGCAAGCCAGCCGCCAACGCGGGACAGCGCGGCCAGCACCGTGTGGGTTTCGAGCCGCCGACGTCGGAGCTGGCCCCGCTGTTGATCAACTCCATCGACCCCCGCACCGACATCCTCGTGCCGGTACAGACCTACTTCGGTCCGTTCGAGTACCTCGGTTACCTGTGGATGCGACGCCACTACGGCAAGGAGCGGACCATGCGGGAGTTCCTGGCCAGCAACGACGTCGTGCGCAGCCGGTCGGAAGCGACGGCGCCGCGACCGGAGCCCGAGCCGGCTGTGGTGGCGTCGGCGAGCGTGAACTAGGAGTTCGGGCTGTCGGGCCGGTTGAGCCCGTAGAGGATGCGGCGCATGACGTCCTCGTCGACGTCGGACGTGTGGCCCAGTTCGTCCATGGCGGCGTCGGTGGGGTCGGCGCGGCGGTGGCGGCGGGGGAGCGGCACTGACGAGGCGGCCATGCCGCCGGGCAGGGGCAGTTCGCACCAGGCGAGTTGGCCCTGACCGCGTAGCGCGAGGACTTCGACGCGGCGGCCGGCGGCGACGGCGATGGGCGCGGTGCGGGAGCTGACGACCTCGATGACGAGGCATTCGCTGTGTAAGCGGGCGCGGACCTGGATGAGGCCGGGTGCCTTGCGGTCGGTGACGGCGACGACGGCGGACACCAGGTCGCGGGCGACCTTGGTGGTGTCGTCGACCATGTCGCGTAACGACCATTCGGTGAGGGCGAACCGGACGAAGAGTTCGGTGCAGTTGATGGCGGTCGGCAGCGCGACGAGCGTGATGTCGTCCACCTGCGTGGTGGTCTGCGGGTTCACCTGGGACGTGCCTCCATCTCCGGTTGCGCGAGGGCCGGACCGACATCACCTTGTCCGTATCTTGCCAACTGCTCGTGTGGCCTTCACTGCCAGGGCTGTCACCCGATCGGACTACCGTCGACGGGATGGTCGTGACCTGCGATCTTGCGGGGTCGGGCGTTGTGCAGCCGGATGCCGCTGAAGCCCAGTGTCGTGGTGGTCACGGTGTCCCAGAACGGCCACAGGTCGGGCAGCACACGGAGCTGGATGCCGGCCTGTTCGTGCAGTGTGAGCAGGTCACCGACGGGTTCGGCCGGGCCGAGCGGGGCGAGGAGTTCGGTGGCGACGTGCGCGTGGGGTGTCGGCGTGCCGATGGGCCGGAACGCGACGGCGGGCAGCCGGTAGGCGTAGAGGCGGACGGTGCGCAGGGCGTCGAGCCAGCCATACTCGATGGCGTGCACGCGGTCGCCGCCGCCGGGCCCCAGCACGTGGTCGGCGTCGGTTTCGGTGGTTGCGGGGGTGCGCCACGCCATGGCGCGTGGGCACCGGCGGGGGAACCAGTAGTCGGGGGAGCGGTCGGTGTCGACGGCCCACACGTAGGCGTCGGGTTCGTGGGCGGTGGCGGCGACGTGGGGCGCGAATCGGGTGATGGTGGGGTCTTCGGAGAAGTGCAGTACCTGGCCGGCTTCCGGTCGCATGTGTCGTTCGTATCAGCGCTGCGGCGCCGGTGCACTAATGGGTGACAGCAAATAACCAGGAAGATGTCTTGGTTGGGCGTGTGATCCTGGGCTAACATCGGCCGCCATTTTCTTTCGCGCACGTGTCCACGGAGTACGCGTCGGTATGTCCGAACTGACCTCTCATGATGAGGAAACGGCTGAGTTCGAGATCGTGGATACGCCGCCTCGGCGGTCGCGGTTTCGTCGCCTGCTCGACACCCGGTTGGGCCAGTTGGCGGTGATCGGCGCCGCGCTGGTGCTGGTCGTCGGCGGGTTGGTGTGGTGGGCCGCGATGGGTTCGGACCGGGGGACGGCCGGCAAGGCGCTGCCCGGTGCGAACGTCGCTGTGGACACCGGCACGGATTCGACGGCCGGGGTGTCCGCGTCCGCCGCCGCGCTGACGGTGCCGGGGGGCGTGACGGCGACGGTGGCGGGCAGCGCTGTCACGGTGGTGTGGCAGGCGTCCCCGGCGACCGACCAGGTCACGCAGTACGTGGTGTACCGCGGCGGGACGAAGCTGGCCGCGGTGACGAACGCGACGACGTACTCGGACACCACGGTCGCGAACGGGCAGAAGTACGGCTACCAGGTGCAGTCCGTGAACGGCACCGGTGCCGTGTCGGCGCTCTCCCCCGCGGCGTCGGTGACGATGCCGGGTGGCGCCACGAAGGCCGCCGCACCCCCGGCCGCTCCGCCGCCGGTGTCGCCGATGCCCAGTGGCTGGCCGACCGCGTCGAACACGGGCGCGTCCGGTGCGCTGGACGCCGTCAACGGTGACGTCGTGCTGTCCAGCCAGGGGCAGGTGTACTCGAACAAGCGGGTCAGGGGCACGCTGACGGTGACCGCGTGCAACGTGACGATCCGTAACGTCGAGGTCGACAGCGGTGAGCCGTTCGCCGGCGATGGCACGTCGGATCTGTTCTCGATCTGGTTGCAGGAGTCGGCGACCTGCGGTGTCACGATCGACCACGTCAGCACGCTCGCCCAGGGCGCCCCGAACGTGTACGTCACGACGAGCATCCGGGTGGCCAGGGGTGGGCCGGTGACGATCACGAACTCGAAGATGATCGGCGCGCAGCTCGGGATCCTCGGCGTGTCGTCCGGTGTGGTGCGCGGCAACTACATCGAGCTGGGTCAGAACATGCGTGGCGACCACAACGACGGCATCCAGGGCGACGGTGCCAGCAACCTGACGCTGGACCACAACACGCTGCTCAACCCGAACGACCAGACGTCGGCGCTGGCGCTGTACACGGAGTTCGGCAACAACACCAACATCACCGTGACGAACAACCTGTTCGCCGGCGGCGGATATGCCTGTTACTGCGGTGACGGCGCGTCGGACAACGACGGCAATCCGGCGCGCGCCGTGAATGTCAGTTTCGTGAACAACGTGTTCTGGCAGAAGTATTTTCCGAATGTCGGCCATTTCGGGGAGGCCCGCGCCTACAACCCGGCCGGCGGCGGCCGGTGGGTGAACAACGTGTTGATGACCGCCGGCGGCACCCTGACCACGCAACAGGTGCCACAGCCGGGCCTGGACGGCAGCTAACGCCCTCAGAACAGCGCGGCGCACGTGCCGATCTCGTGCACGATGAACAGGTTCAGCGCCACCGCGAACACACCTGCTCCGACGGCGATCGCGCCGAGCACGACGGCGAAGGGGCGGGCCGGGCGGCGCCACCGTAGTTCGGCGGCGATCGCGCCACCCGCCACGACGATCCCGGCGATGTTGGTGAGCACCGCGAACCAGGCCATGTCGTGACCGGTGGCCAGGCCGCAGCTCGCGGCGGAGCGCTGTAAGGCCGCGCCGAACCGCAGCGCGGCCGCCAGCCCGAGTGCCACGCCGAGCGCGAACAGCGCGCCGCCGGTGCACAGCGCGCCGGTGGACGTACCGGTGCGCCACGATCTGGAGGAGTCCCCCATCGAGCCGGCTGCTTTCAGTCGCGGTCCGG
>DATBDL010000310.1:0-5342 GCA_036269975.1 Pseudonocardiaceae bacterium
GAGCTCACCGGTCGGTACGGCCAACCGGAACGGCCCGTACAGCAGCGGTGGACGAAGAAGGTCGCCGTCGGCTCGGCGGCTCCGTCGGCCGGCTCGACCCTCCTGTACGTGTCCGCCAATCCGGACGGGACATCCTCGACATACGCGGCGGCCGAGGCGCGGCAGATCCGCCGGGAACTCGCCAGGAACCCGGAGTTCCGGATGGAGGAGCGGGGTGCGATCGGGCCCACGGAGCTGAGCGACGGGCTGCTCAACCTCCGCCCGCGTATCGTGCACCTCGCCGGCCACGGCGAGGACGGCCACCTCTACCTCGAACACGAGATGGGGCAAGCGCACATCGTCTCGCCACGGTCGGTGGCGGGACTGTTCAGCGAAGCCACGGACTACGTCGAGTGCGTGGTCGTCGGTGCCTGCGACAGCGAACCGCTCGCCAAGGCGGTCTGCGAATACATCGACTACGTCATCGCGGTCGACGGTCGGCTCCACAGCTCGGTCGCTGTCGCGTTCAGTGTCGGCTTCTACCAGGCGTTGGCCGCCGGCGAGACGATCGAGAAGGCGTACCGCCTCGGCCACAAGCATGTCCCCCTGCAACTCGGTGACGACTTCGCGGACCAGCCGGTGCGGTTGTACATGCGACGGGCCGGTGGTGCGAATGCCGGTCCGTGCTAGCCGCCGCTCACCGTCTCGGCAGGTAGATCCATGCCGGCGCGGCGAATCCCTTGGCCGGCAGTCGCACCTCGACCTTGGCGAACTCGTCCGGGTCGAGCCACGCGTAGCGCTGGCAGACAACCTCGCGGTAGAGCACTTCCGAAACGATCAGTGCGAAGTCCGCCGACTCGTTCGTGGCCAGTGCCGTCCGTACAGCTTCGGAGTCCAGGATGCGGTGTATCGCGATCGATGACTCACCGACCCACCCGTTCGCGCCCGGAGCGATATGCCCCCGGTGCAGTGCCACCCGCAGGCGCAGTCGCGCGTGCGGGCTCAGGTCGGAGTTGGCATGTGCGAGCGCGATGCGCAGCCCGTCGATCAATCGGGGCACCACCGTCGACTCGTCCAGTCCCGGTGGCAGGACCGCGAACTGGCCGTCGCCGGACTCCTGTAGGTCCACAGCCGCCTCGGGTATCTCGGCATACCGTCGCGCGTCGGCCAGTACGTCCACGAACCGTTGCTGCGCACGCACCGCCTCCGGCACGCGGAACCGACTGAACCGCTCCATGTCGGCCGCCAGGCAGAGCCGGACGGTCCCGCCTCGGTGCGCCGGCACCGTGGCGGTCCACGCATCGGTGGGCACGCTCGGCCCGGCATCGGGCAGCGGGACGGCGAACTCCGCCGGAGCACGGCAACAGGCGTGTGACCGGTGCGCCGGTCGCCACCATCGGCCGACCTGTAGCAGCGTGGCGTCGAGCCGGGCGGTCACGGCCAGCGTGGCGACAGCTCGACCGGACGCAGGCACGGACAGCAGCGTGTGTGCTGTGAACTCCCGTGGTATCGGCGCGGATCCGAGCGGGTCGCCGAGCAGCCAGCCATACACGCCGCCGCGCAGCACGGACACCGAGATCGGCATCGATCCATGCCAACCATCCTGTTCGGACGGTCCGGTGATCTGGAGTTCGCTGGCCGTCACCTCCGGGTTGGCGAAGTCCACGCGAAGGAAGGCGGCGACGAAATGAGTGTCGGTAGACCGCCGATCCAGTACCACGGTCAGTTTGATCGCGCCACCTGCGTGGTCGGGTCCGGACTCGACCACAGGCACGCTGAAGCGGACCGTACCGACCACTGCCGGACCGGTGCCGGGACGCCGTCGCGACCGACGTGGGGTGACCAGTTCCGTCTCCGTCATCGCACCGCCGGCAGGTCGGGCGCGAGCCGGTGCGGGCCGAGTAGGAACGCGCAGTGCGGGCCGAGCAATGCGGCACAACATCGGCCGTGTGTGATCTCCGCGCGATCGGCGCACACCACGCCCTGGACGGCCGGATCGGCACCGGCCACCGCCAGCGTGCGAACCAGGTCCAACGCGACCGTGTCCGTGGCCAGCAGGTCGAATATCTCGAACCGTCGTAGCTGCCGGAACTGTCGGTGCGGCACGGGATCCGGTCCCTCGACCACGGTACGGACCGGGCGGAACCGCAGCACGCGCACGCCGACGTCGAGACCGGCGAACCCGACCTCGCCGAGTTCCTCGTCGAGCTCGCGCCGAAGGCACTCGGTTGCGTCCTCTCGGTACGCCCCCGTGTCGAACCAGCGCAGGAAGTCCCGTGCGGACCGAGCCGGAACGAGCCCTCGCAGGTCGAGTCCGGCGACCTCGCCGCGCAGGTTCCGCGTTTCCTGCTGGAAACCGAGTTCTTCAAGAATGCCCATCGCCGACGGGAAGTACTTCAGTGCGCCGCCGGGCGGCCCGTACGAACCCGGTCGCGACCGGGAGTTGAACAACACGTACGTGTCGTTGTGCCGCATACGCAGCAGCACGCTGAAAGACACCCGGATCGGTGGCCCGCCGCGGGCGATCGTCGGCCATCGCGACGGCGCCGGGAGTCCGTGCGGCCCGTGCCTGGCTGTCGTCTCCGCTCGGTCCATGGACGCGCCGTCAACCGGGCGATCGCGGATTGTCGGAACCGAGATCGGTCATCGTCCGGCACAACAACGCGCACCGGGGTCGTTCGCCGAGCGACGGCGCCGCCCTGCGATTGCACAAGTTGTCGGGGCATACGAAACCGCTGCGGTCCCAATCGAGTGCCGACGGCCACGCCGCTGCCGCCGAACCGGGGTCACGCCAGGTCATGAGCCGCGCGTCGGCCGCCCGTGCGGCTATGTCGCCGAGCAGCGCGTGCCACAGGACGATCCGCCGATCACCCTGCCGAGTGCTTTCGACCAACGTCGCCAGACGCTGGTCGTATCCGAACCGGGCAGCGCGGTCCTGGATGTCGTGGAAGCCATCACAGATCCGCGCCCAGGCAGCCTGCCGGTCGCCGTACGGGGTCCGATAACTGTCGATCATTGTCGCGTCCTCGGCTGTCGCATTACGGCCATCATATTCGGGAACGCCCATGACCGAACCTGAGGTCACGTTCGCCGATGTCGAGTTGGACGAACGGCAGCGCGCCGACGTGCGGGGCGTGCTCCGGCGGATTCGATCCGACTCGGGCCCAGGGGCCTGGCCGAGCCAGGTCGATCACATCAGGGTGACCGGAGTCCTGGCCGGCGGCCAGAGCGGCGCGCTCGTGCTCGGCATCGATGTGCACCACGGTAGCCAGCCGCTGGCTTGGGTCGCCAAGATCGACTCACCGGCGACGCTCATCGCGGAATGGCAGTCGTACGACCGACTGATCCGGCCGAACCCCAACATCTTCTTCGCGCCCATCGTCGCCGCGACGCCCGATGTCGTGACCCAGACGGTCCCAGACGGCGGTCCCGGCGCCGTCGTGTATGCCCATGCCGCGCAGTACGCCGGACGGCCCGACATGCCGCTGTGCACGCTGGAGGATCTGGTCCGCGCGGCCCTCGGCGGTTCGACCGCGGCGCTTGACCGTGCTCTGCGGATGATCGAGCTACTGCTGTGCGGTGCGGCCCATGTGCTCTATCACAAGCACCAACCCGACACGGGGCCGTCGACGCTGCGTTCGATGAACTTGTCACTCGGTCCGAATGTCGTTCTCTCGGTCGACGGGCGAGATCCTGCGCACGGCGGTCCAGCGCGGCTGCCCGACGACGAACTGCTGGCACGGACCATCGGCGGTGCCGCGCCGGCCCAACTCGTCCCTGGCGCCGATGTCGAGCTGAACCATCTGCACCCAGACCCGGCCGGCCGGCCCTGGATCGCGCGTGGCGACAACATCATCGTGGCGATCGAGCCCGTCGCAGACCAGTCTGCCGGCCTGACCGGTCAGCCGGAGTTCGCCGTGCACGGTCGGGTAGTCGAGACACGGGGCTCGGCGACACGGTCGCGCATGCTGGGCGCCCTGGCGGAAACGGGACCGGTGGATCTGGCGGACGACGGTTGGGTGGTGGCCGGAACCGAGGTAGCCAATCCGTTTGCGGTGCTGCTGGACGTGCTCACCCGATCCGCCGAACGCCGTGTTCGGTCCGTGGTCCACGGTGATCTGAACCCACGCAACGCCCTGGTAGTCGAGGACCAGCCGTTCCTCATCGACTACTCGCACACCGATTTCGGTCCGCAGCAGGCCGACTTCTGTTGGCTGGAACTCGGGCTGGTCCGGGATGTGTTCGCCGATCTCGGGTTTCCCGCGCTCGTCGTGCTGCAGCGGTGGCTCGCGCTGGCATCGCGGGTGCTGGACGATGCACGGGACGCCGATGCCGTGTCCGTGATGACGACCCTGGTCGGCCGGCAGGCACCGGATCTAGCGGTGCCCTTCCGGATGCTGCTGGCGATCCGGCGCTGTGGGCGCAGGATCCATCCGGAGTGGTCGAGCGTGCCGTGGCGTCATGACCACCTCGAACAGTTGCTGCTTGCCGCGCATCGCTCGGCCAAGTGGACGCACGCGGTCCAGACACCGGCGCGGCTGCGGGCGACGGTGGCCGTGGCGTCGGTCGCGACGGAGCACCTCGGCGCGGGCAACGGGTTCGTCCGCTGGACCGACGTGGATCTGGCGGCCGCTCTAGCGGCTGTGGAGCCGATACTGTCGTTCGCGGACGACGACCCGGTCCAGTTGGTGCGGGAACTGGCGGCCGCGGTGTCGACGGTCGACGGGCCGACGGAGGCCGTGCTCGCCGTGGCGCGCGAACGGTTGGTTCGGACGCGGTGCGTGGATCAGGCACGGCGCCTGCTGGCCGAACGGGCAGGGCACGACGAGTACATCGACCTGACGGCGACCCCGTCGGCCGCGCCCGACGGGGTCGACGTGTTCGCCCTGATCGCGGCCGAGCCCGCGATCGTCATGTGCGGCGCGTTCGGCAGCGGCAAGAGCACTGTCCTGCGCGAGGCCGCCTACCGGCTGGCCGTCGCGGTCCTTGACACGCCGGCCTTCGATGCCGACGATCCGGGATCGTTGTCGGTCCGGGTGCCGGTTCTGGTCGACGCGGTGTCGCTCGCCCGGCTGTGTTCGGGCGAGGACGATCCGGTCGCGGTGGCCCGTGCCGTACTGGCGGATGTCGGGTTGGCTGATGTCACGGTGGCCGCGCTCGAACTGGGCGCACCGTACCTGCTGGTCGACAACCTGGACCAACTTGGTTTCGCCGAGCGGCGGTCCGTGCTGGCGTGGCTGTCGGAACTGCGGCAGCGGTATTCCCTGGTACGTGTGCTGGCCTGCCAACGGCAGCCGGACGCATCGACGGAATTCGCGCCGTTCACCCTGCGGCTGCGGGATCTCGACGTGGCCGGCATGCGT
>DATBDL010000311.1:0-3262 GCA_036269975.1 Pseudonocardiaceae bacterium
CACCAATCCGACCGTGCTCAACGTCGAGGACCTGATCGCCGGGACACCACAGGCATGGGCCGGCCTGTGGCGGTTCCTGTTCACCGTGGACCTGGTCGACGACATCAAGGCGCACCTGCGCCCGCTGGACGAGCCGCTCGAGGAGTTGTTCGCCGACCGCAGAGCGGTCAGGACGACCGGGATCGACGACGAGACGTGGCTGCGGATCGTCGACGTGCCGCAGGCGCTCGCGGCCCGCTCGTTCGGCTACGGCCAGACCGACTCGATCGTGATCGAGGTGCGGGATTCGTTGCTGCCGAACAATTCCGGTCGGTACCGCATCGGTGACGGGCCGGCCGGACCGGTCGGCGAGCCGGCCGAACTGGTGCTGGACGTGGCCGCCCTCGCCACGATCTATCTCGGCGACGTGCCACCCTCCGCGCTGGCCGCGACCGGCCGTCTGAGCGCGGTGAAGGACGACGCGGTCGGCGTGGCGGACCGGCTGTTCGCGGTCCAGACGTCCCCGTGGTGTGGCTCGTACTTCTGACGCCGCTATCGGGCGTTGGCGGCCATCGCCTCGGTCAGCCGGCGGACCGACGAGTCGAGCCCCCAGCGCACGGCCAACTCCGCCAGGCGGTCCGGGTCGGCCGGTGCCGCCGGTACCGGGTCGGGGCCGGAGAACTCGATCGGTGCGTCCGTGACCACCCGGACCACCGCGGGTGCCCGCGTCAGGTAGTCCGCCGCCGCCGCCAGCTTCTGCGCGATCCGGGGCGGCACCCGGCCGTCGCCGGCCACGGTCGCCTCCAGCAGTCCCGTCAGCGAGCCGAACTCGACGAGCAGCTTGGCCGCCGTCTTCTCGCCGATGCCCGCGACGCCGGGCAGGCCGTCGGACGGGTCGCCGCGCAACAGCGCCAGGTCCGCGTACGCGGGGCCGGGTTCGAAGTCCGGCAGCCCGTACTTGGCGGCCAGTTCGACCGGACCGATGTGCTCCGCCTTCTGCCAGCCCTTGCCGACGTAGATCACCCTGGCCGGGGTCGGCCTGTCGCGGACGATCTGGAACAGGTCCCGGTCGCCGGTGATCGCTTCCACGCGGTCCACCCGCTCGCGGGCGGTCAGTGTGCCGATCACGTCATCGGCCTCGTGGCCCGCCGCTTCGGCCGTCGCGATGCCGGCCGCCGCCAGGACGTTCAGGATGATCGGGACCTGCGGGCTCAGCGTGTCGGGAACCTCCTCGGCGTTGGCAGCCTCGTCGGCCACCCGATGGGCCTTGTAACTGGGCAGCAGGGCCACCCGGAACGCCGGCCGCCAGTCCGCGTCGAGGCACGCCACCAACCGGCACGGCCTGCGTTCCGCGATGATCCTGGCCACCGTGTCGGTGAAGCCGCGTACCGCGTTGACCGGCATGCCGTCCGGTGACGTCATCGACTGGGGCACGCCGAAGAACGCGCGGAAGTAGAGGCTGGCGGAGTCCAGCAGCACAAGTGGGGCAGCAGTCACACCGACAGCCTGCCAGGTAGCGACATTCCAGTTGCCGCCGACACGTGACCGGCCGCTAGGCTGCGAAATATGTCGACCACCGCGTGGCCGGATACGGCCTGCCTGCTGGCCAGATTGCGACGAGCGCAGGAGGCCGCGGCCACCGCGGGAGTGGACGCGCTGCTCGTCGCGCCCGGCTCCGACCTGCGCTACCTGCTCGGTGTCGGCGGCGCGTCGTACGAGCGGCTGACGTGCCTGGTCGTGCCGGCCACCGGTCATCCCACCCTGGTGGTGCCGAAGCTGGAGCGTCCCGGCTACGACCACGTGCCCATGGACGACCTGGGCATCGACGTGTCGACCTGGGTGGACGGCGACGACCCCTACCGGCTGGCCTACCAGGCCGTCGGCACGCCACGGCGGATCGCGGTGTCGGACACGATGCCCGCACTGCACGTACTCAACCTGCGCACCGACGCGCCCGACGCCGAACAGTCGCTGGCCGGCCCGATCCTGCGTGAACTGAGGATGCGGAAGGACAACGCCGAGCTGGCGGCCCTGCGCAGGGCAGGCGAGGCGATCGACCGCGTGCACGCCAGGATGGGCGAGTGGCTGCGGGCCGGCCGCACCGAGGCCGAGGTGGGTGCGGACATAGCGGCCGCCATAGTGGCCGAAGGGCACGCCGAGGTCGGGTTCGTCGTAGTCGGATCGGGCCCGAACGGCGCCAGCCCACATCACGACGTCTCCGACCGGGTGATCCAGCAAGGTGACGTCGTGGTGGTGGACATCGGCGGCCCGGTGCCCGAGGGCTACAACTCGGACTCGACGAGGACCTACGCGCTGGGCGAGCCAAGCCATTCGGACGTACTGGCGACCTACACGGTCCTACAGCGCGCGCAACAGGCCGCCGTCGACGTCGTCCGCCCAGGAGTAACGGCAAGGACGGTGGACGAGACGGCACGCCAGATCATCACCGACGCAGGCTTCGGCGAATACTTCATCCACCGCACCGGCCACGGCATAGGTCTGGACGTGCACGAGGAGCCCTACATCATCGGCGGCAACGACCTGCGGTTGGAGCCCGGAATGGCGTTCAGCGTCGAGCCCGGCATCTACCTGCCCGGCCGCTGGGGCGCCCGCATCGAGGACATCGTGGTCGTGACGGATCATGGTGTGGCGACGCTGAACAACCAGCCGCACGACCTGGTGGTGTTGTGACGCAGCCGGCAAGGCTGCCGCCGTTGGAGGCGATCGACAGGGCGATCCTGCGCGAACTGGTGGGGGACGGCCGCTGCACGCTGACCGATCTGGCGGAGCGCGTAGGGTTGAGCGTTTCCGCGGTACACCAACGAGTTCGACGGCTGGAGCAGAGAGGTGCCCTGCGCGGCTACGCGGCCAGGGTCGACATGGAGCAGGTGGGCCTGCCGCTCACCGCGTTGATCTCCCTGACCCCGATCGACCCAGCAGCACCAGACGACTACCCGAGCCGCCTACATGCGCTGAGGCAGATCGAGGCGTGCTATTCGGTGGCCGGCAACGAGTCGTACGTGTTGCTGGTCCGCGTCGCGAGTCCAGCGGCGCTGGAGGATCTGTTGAGGCAGATCCGCGAGTCGGCCAACGTGTCGACCCACACAACTGTGGTCCTGTCCACACCCTTCGAGGGACGTGCGCCGGTAGTCTGAACAGGACGAAGGGGGCGCGATGACGGGACTTGTCGAGGTCACGTCGGCCGAGGAGTTGGCGGCGTTGGTGGGGGAGCCAATACCGAGAGTCGCCGACAAGGTACGAACCCGGTTACACGAACTGGACC
>DATBDL010000312.1:0-22536 GCA_036269975.1 Pseudonocardiaceae bacterium
ACTGCATCGTGTCGTAGATGGCCATCAGCGAGGTGAACGAGCCACCCGGCGAGTTGATGTACATCAGGATGTCGCGGTCCGGGTCCTCGGCCTCCAGCACCAGCAACTGGGCCATGATGTCGTTGGCCGACGCGTCATCGATCTGCACACCGCAGAAGATGATCCGCTCTTCGAACAGCTTGTTGTACGGGTTGGACTCCTTGATGCCGTAGCTGGTGCGCTCGACGAACGACGGCAACACGTACCGAGCCTGCGGCGTCATCGGAACTTGAAATTCTGGGAGATGGAACTGGCTCACGATGGTCTCCTACTGATAGGTCGCGCTCAGCTACCGCTGCTGCCGTTGGACTGGCTGCCGCGCGGCGCGGCCACATGATCGACGAAGCCGTACTCCAGTGCCTCGGCCGCGGTGAACCAGCGGTCCCGGTCGGCGTCCTCGGTGATCCGCTCGACCGTCTGGCCGGTCTGTTCCGCGGTCAGCCGTGCCATCTCGCGCTTCCACTTGTTGTAGACCTCGGCCTGGATGGCGATGTCCGACGCGGTGCCACCGACACCGGCGGACGGCTGGTGCATCATCACCCTGGCGTGCGGCAGCGCGTAGCGCTTGCCCGGCGCGCCGGACGACAGCAGGAACTGGCCCATCGACGCCGCGAGGCCCATCGCCCACGTGGCCACGTCGGGCTCGATGAGCTGCATGGTGTCGTAGATCGCCATGCCGGCGGTCACCGAACCGCCCGGCGAGTTGATGTAGAGCGTGATGTCCTTCTCGGAGTCCTCGGCGGCCAGCAACAGCAACTGCGCCGTGATCCGGTTCGCGATCTCGTCGTTGACCTCGGAGCCGAGCACGATGATCCGCTCCTGGAGCAACCGCTCGAATACCGAGTCGGTCAGTGTGAGCCCCTGGGTGCTTGCCCGCATCCGGGGCGAGAGGTCCTGCGTCACGTCTGCCTGCCTTCTCGCTGACTTCCGACTCCCTGGGACTCGCTGGGGTGGTCGGAGGGTTGCCTTTGATCTCCTGTCATCGACATTAACGAACGCGGGCGGTGCGTTCGTCCCAACACCGCCCGCGTTCGCTCAGAGCGTGGTGAACCGTCCGTTCACCCGCCCCGAGGAGAGTCATTCGTCCGAGTCGGGACCACCGCTGGCTGTAGCCTCGACCAACGCCGGGGCCTCGTCCACCTCGTCCGTGCCACTCGCGGGCGCGACGCCGAACAGTTCGTCCATGTCGACGGCATTGCCAGTGGCGTCCGTCACAGTCGACTGGCGGACCACCGTCGCCAGCGCCTTGCCCCGCCGCACGTCGGCGAAGATCGCGCCGAGCTGGCCGGACTGCTGGGCCCGTTGGACGTACTCGTCCGGGCTGACGCCGAACCGCTGCGCCTGGTAGACGATCCGCTCGGTCAGCTCGTTCTCGCTGACGTTGACGCTCTCGGCGTCGGCGATGCTGTCCAGTACGAGCTGCGTCTTGACGGCCTTCTCGGCCGCATCGCGCAGCTCGGCGTCGAACTGCTCGGTGGTCTGGCCCTGTTCGGCCAGCCACTCGGCGAACCTGGCCTCGTCGTGGTCGAAGGCATGCACGGAGTCGTGCTTGCGGACGTCGATCTCGGAGTCGACGACGGCCTCGGGCAGCGGCACGTCGGTGGCCTCGAGCAATGCCTCCAGCACCTTGTCCCTCGCCTGCACCGCCTGCTGCATCCGCTTGACCCTGCCCAGCCGTTCGCGCAGGTCGTCGCGCAGCTCGGCCAGGGTGTCGAACTCGCTGGCCAACTGCGCGAAGTCGTCGTCGGCGGCCGGCAGCTCGCGCTCCTTGACCGACTGGACGGTCACGGTGACCTCGGCGTCCCGGCCGTTGTACTCGCCGGCCAGGAGCTGGGTGGTGAACGTGGCGGTGCCGCCCGCCTCGACGCCGACGAGTGCGTCGTCGATGCCGTCGACCAGTTCACCCGAGCCGACCTCGTAGGAGAGGCCGGTGGTGCTGGCGTCCTCGACAGGCTCGCCGTCGACCGTGGCGGACAGGTCGATCACGACGAAGTCGCCGGACTGGACGGGCCGCTGGACGCCGGTCAGGGTGCCGAAGCGGGCACGCAGCTCGTCGAGCTGGGTGTCCACGTCGTCCTCTGTCAGCTCGACGTCGTCGACGCTGACGGCCAGTTCGCCGAACGCGGGCAGTTCGAAGTCGGGGCGGACGTCGACCTCGGCCGTGAACGACAGGCTCTGCCCGTCCTCGATCTTGGTCACGTCGATCTTCGGCTGGCCCAGCGTGCGGACGTCGCCGCCGTTGACGGCCTCCATGTACTTCGCCGGGATGGCCTCGTTGACCACCTCGTCGAGCACGACGCCGCGACCCAGCCGGCTTTCCAGCACCCTGGCCGGAGCCTTGCCCGGACGGAAGCCGGGAATCCTGACCTGACTTGCGAGCTTCCGGTATGCGCGGTCGAAGCTCGGCTTGAGCTCGTCGAACGGCACCTCGACGTTGATCCGGACCCGCGTCGGGCTGAGCTGCTCGACGGTGCTCTTCAACGTAGTCTCCTCGTACCAAAAATGAGATGCGGAACAGACCGAGCCGAAGACGGCCGGTCGGGAATCACTGCGAGTCTACGGGTCGGCCACCGCGGCGAGACCGGCGCATTGCGCAACGTGCTCGCGGATCAGCCACCTGCTCGCGATCATCCGGCGCGAGTCGCGCGCCAGCAAACCAGACAAGCTGTACGGTACAGGCATCTCTGCGTGTGGAAGGGGTCACCGTTGGATCCGCGACGGGTGCTGATCGTGTCCGCGGACATGGGCGAGGGTCACAACGCCACCGGTCGGGCCCTCGACCACGCGGTCCGCGCGCTCTGGCCGGGTGTCGACGTGCGCTGGGTGGACACGCTCGACGTGATGGGACGCGGTGTCGGCCCCGCGTTCCGCGAGATCTACGTGACCAACGTGCGCCGCACCCCGTGGCTGTACGAGTTCTTCTACGGTGCGGTCCAACGACACCGGCACTTCGCCGACGCGGCCAAGTGGTTCGTCGGCGCGTGGTGCGGCCGGCGCCTCGCCAGGCACATCGGCGAGTACCGGCCGGACGTCATCCTCTCGACTTATCCCCTGGGCAGTTCCGGCCTCGCCTGGCTGCGCACGCACCGCGGCCTTGCCGTCCCGATGGGCGCGTGGGTGTCGGACTTCTCGCCGCATCCGTTCTGGGTCCACAGCGAACTGGACCTGAACCTGGTGATGCACCAGGTCGCGGTCGAACCGGCGACACGCTGGGTGCGCGGCGCGCGGGTCGCCGTGTCGGCGCCACCGGTCGTCCCGAGGTTCGCGCCGGGCGACCGCGCGGCCGCCCGCGCCCGGCACGACCTGCCGGGCGACGCCTTCGTGGCCCTGGTGTCCTGCGGGGCGTTCGGGTTCGGCAGCGTCGAATCGGGCACCGACGTGTTGCTCGCCGCGGGTGCCGTCGTCGTCGTGGCCTGCGGGCGCAACGACGCGCTGCGGCAGCGACTGGCCACGGCGCACCAGGACGCGGTGGCGACCGGTCGGCTGCGGACGCTCGGCTGGACCGACAAGATGGCCGAGTTGACGGTGGCCAGCGACGTCGTCGTCACGAACGCGGGCGGCGCGACATCGCTGGAAGCATTGGCGTGCGGGCGGGCCGTCCTGATGTACCGGCCCATCGCGGCGCACGGCAGGGCCAACGCGGAACTGATGGCGGCCGCCGGGCTGGCCGAGGTGTGCGCCGACGAGACCGAGCTGGCGGACGCGATCCACCGGCTGCGTGGCGAACCGGCGCAACTGGCCGCGATCGAGGCGCGCAGCCTGGCGCACGCCAGGTCCGGCACGATCGCGGACGGCCTGACCGCGCTGATGGCCGGCCCGCCGGCCGCACCGGCAGCGCGACGGTTGCGGGCCGAGGACGCGATGTTCGTGCACGTGCAGACACCACGGGTGCCGCAGCAGGTGGGCGCCGTGCTCATGCTGGACGCCAAACCGGACGGCACGTCGGCGACACTGGCCGACGCGGCGTACCTGTTCGACGCCTCCCCCGGCCTGTACGGCCGGATCGACCGCGGCTCCGCGTGGCGCCATCCGCGCTGGGTGGCCCAACCCGGCCGGGCGGTCGACCTGGTCGAGCCGGTCGACCTCGGCTGCCATGGCGACGCCGGCGGACCGTCCGACCTGGACGGCGCGATGGACGCCTTCTTCTCGATACCGCTGGACGGCAGCGCAGGCGCTGGGCTTGCGCAACTGGTGCGCGGGCTGGACGGCGGCCGTTGCGCGCTGCTGATCAAGCTGCACCACGCGGCGGCGGACGGCATCGCGGTGATCGGCGCGCTCGTCGGCCGGACGCGCGGCCAGGAGTTCATCGCCGAACCCGCACCGACCACGGCGGACGAGGGCCGCACCGTACGGCAACGGCTGGCGGCGGCCCGCGAACTGGCCGTCGGCGTGTGGGCGCTGGCGCGGGCCGGCCGGGCGGCGCCGAGCGAGCTGAACGGTCCGTTGCGCAGCGCGGACCGCCATCACGCCCGTGTCGACCTCCAGGCGAGCGAGGTGCGCCAGGTTGCCCGCGCGCTGGGCGCCCGCACCACCGACCTGGCCACCGCCCTGCTCGGCGAGGCGCTGCACCGCGTGCTGCACACCGAGGAGAACGGCCCGGACAGTCTGCGGGTCATGATGCCGCGCTCCACCCGCACCACCAGGACGTTCCGCACCGCGGGCAACCGCACCGGCGCCGCGTCGGTCGACCTGCCCATCGGCCCGATGTCCCTCGCCGACCGGGTGGCGCGCACCCGCGCCGTCACCGACCGGCAGGTCGGTTCCAGCGCGCCACACGCGGCGCACGCGGTGGTGTGGACGCTGGGCCAACTGCCGCCGTGGCTGCACGCGATCGCGGCGCGGCTGGTCTACCGGTCGACGTGGTTCAACGCGATCGCGTCCGTGCTGCCGGGTGCCCGCTCTCCCGTGTTCCTCAACGGTTCCCGGATCAGCGCCGTGTATCCGGTGCTGGCGCTGGCGCCCGGTGTCAAGCTCTCGGTCGGCATCATGACGTGGGCCGACCTGGTCACCGTGTGCTTCGCGGGCGACACGGACCTGGCCGGCCGGGTGGACGCGCTCGCGGAGGCCGTGTACGCCGCGTTCAAGGAAGCCAGGGCCCTGGTCGGATGACTCCTCTCGGATCACACGGATGACATGACGGCATGACTGGCACCGCGACCGATCTGTGGATCGCCTTCCCAGCCGCGCTGGGCGGCGCGGTCTGCTTCGGGCTGACCGGCGCGCTGCAGCACACCGCGGCGCGCCGGGTCGCGGCGCGGCCGGCACTGCGGCCGAGCCTGCTGGTCGACCTGGCGCACCAGCCGATCTGGCTGCTGTCGCTGTTGGCCAACATCGGCGGCAGCGGCCTTCAGTTGCTCGCGCTGAGCAGCGGTCCGCTGGTGCTGGTGCAGCCGTTGCTCGTCAGCGGGCTGGTGTTCGCCGTGATCTTCCGCAGCATGATGGCGCACCGGCCACCCGCGGGCAGCGTCGTGTTGGGGGCCAGCATGGCTGCCGCCGGCCTCGCGGTCTTCCTGTTGCTGGCCAGGCCCTCCGGTGGCATCGAGCGGCTGTCGTTCGGCCAGGCGCTGCCGCTGGCGGCCGGACTCACCGCGCTGCTGGCGACCCTGCTCACCATCGCGAGCCGACACGGCGGCGAGATCAGGACGTTCGCGTTGGCCGGCGGTGCCGGTGTGCTGTACGGGGTGACAGCCGGTGTCGCGAAGCTGGCCCTCGGTCTGTTGCAGGACGAGGGTGTCGCCGCACTGCTGCGGAGTTGGCCGCTGTACGCGGTGCTGGTGATCGGGCCGGCCGGTTTCCTGCTCAACCAGAACGCCTACCAGTCCGACCGCTCGATGGCGCCGGCGCTGGCGGTGATCACCGTGACCGATCCGCTGGTCGGCATCGGCGTCGGCGTGCTGTGGCTGGAAGAGGACCTGCACTCCGGTGTCGGCCCGGTGATCGGACAGGTGATCGCCCTGGCGACGCTCGTGGTCGGTGTGTGGCTCCTCGCTCACGGCGCGCCTCAGATCGCCCGCGAGGAAGCGGCGCGGGCCCAGGCCCAGGACGTGAACGGATGAGGCTGGATGGTGCGCGGGCGCTGGTGACCGGCGCGTCGTCGGGCATCGGCGCGGCCACCGTCCGCCAACTCGCCCGCCACGGCGCGCACCCGCTGCTGGCCGGCCGCGACGAGCGGGCGCTCGCGGCGCTGACCGCCGAGACCGGCGGCGAGTCGTTGGCGGTGGATCTGCGGGCACCGGGCGCGGCGGAACAGATCGCGGACTGGGCCGGGGACGTGGATGTGTTGGTGTGCAACGCGGGCATGGGTTTCGCCGGCCAACTCGACGAGCTGTCCCCGGCAGGCATCGCGGAACTGGTGACGGTGAACCTGACAGCGCACCTGAGCCTCACGCGACTGGTGCTGCCCGGCATGCTGCGCCGTCGTCGTGGCCACCTGGTGCTGGTGTCCTCGATCGCAGGCTGCCTGGGTGTGCCCGACGAAGCGGTCTACGCGGCCACCAAGGCCGGCCTGCGCACGTTCGCGGACAGCATCCGCCTGGCCCACCCGGAAATCGGCGTGACGACGGTGGTTCCCGGTGTCGTCGACACGCCGTTCTTCGTCCGGCGAGGCGCCGAGTACGACCGGAAGCGACCGAAGCCGGTAGCCGCGGACGATGTCGCGATGGCGCTGTTGGATGCGGTGCGGCGCAACAGGTCCGAGGTGTTCGTACCGGCGTGGCTACGCTTCCCGGCCCGCCTGCACGGCGCGGCTCCCGGCCTCGTGGGGCGGTTGCAGCGCCGGTTCGGCTGAATCAGCGCGGAGCAGCAACCTGGCGGTCATTGTCGGTCACGCCGATGCAGACCAAAGGCGCGCCGATGACCACCTTTCGGGGCCCCAACGCAAGTCGGCCATCCACAGATCCCCGGAACCATCCACAGCGTCGCCAAACCGGCTCGATCCCCGCACCAAGATCGACTAGTCTTGAACCAAGGGGACCCCCTTCGCGGGGGACCCCTTGGTGGGTTTGGCTTCGGAGGCCGGACGGGCTACTGCTCGCGCATCGCTCGGATGGACTCCTTCAGTGAGCCCATCGTGGCCAGTACCGCGCTCGGTTCGTACCCGCAGTGGGCCATGCAGTTGTTGCAGCGCGGGTCCTTGCCTCGACCGTAGGCGTCCCAGTCGGTGGTCTCGATCAGTTCCTTGTACGTCTGCACATAGCCGTCGCTCATCAGGTAGCACGGTTTCTGCCAGCCGAGCAACGAGTACGACGGAATGCCCCACGCCGTGCACTGGAATTCGACCTTGCCTTCCAGGAAGTCCAGGAACAGCGGCGAATGCGACAGCCGCCACTTCTTCCTGCGGCCGTCCGCGAACACCTTGCGGAACAGTTCGCGCGTTTCCTGGACACCCAGGAAGTGATCCTGGTCCGGCGCCTTCTCGTAAGCATACGCCGGCGAGATCATCATCTCGTCGATCTCGACGTCGTCGTTGAGGAAGTTCAGCACGTCGATCACGGACTGCGGTGTGTCGGTGTTGAAGAACGTCGAGTTCGTGGTGACGCGGAAACCTCGGCCCTTCAACAGCTTGATGGCCGCCATGGCCTCGTCGAACACGCCTT
Source organism: Pseudonocardiaceae bacterium (assembly GCA_036269975.1). GTDB lineage: Bacteria > Actinomycetota > Actinomycetes > Mycobacteriales > Pseudonocardiaceae > DATEPR01. The sequence continues at coordinate 7,635 of DATBDL010000312.1, forward strand.
CCTGGTTCACCGACTCGTCGTGCCGCTCGCGTAGGCCGTCGATGTGGATGGCCCACTGGAAGTACGGCGACGGCTTGAAGTTGAACTTGTCGATTCGCTTGCGCACCAGCATCGCGTTCGTGCAGAGCACGACGAACTTCTTGCGCTTGACCAGTTCCTCGACGATCTTGTCGATCTGCGGGTGCATCAACGGCTCGCCGCCCGCGATGGACACCATCGGCGCGCCGGATTCCATGATCGCGCCGACCGCCTGCTCCACCGGCATCCTGCGCTTCAGCACGTCGTGCGGTTGCTGGATCTTGCCACAGCCGGCGCACGCCAGGTTGCACGCGAACAGCGGTTCCAGCTCGACCACCAACGGGAACTTCTTGTTGCGCAGGATCTTCTGCTTGGCGACGTACGCGCCTACCCGAACAGCCTGCCGAAGCGGCACCGGCATCAGTGACGCACCTCCTTGGGGAGAGTGAAACGAACGGTCTCCGTGGTGACCGACCGCTCTGCGATGTCGAGCCGACCCAGCCCGCCCAGGGCGGTGATCAGCCCGGTGACGAGTTCGGGCGGGGCGGATGCCCCGGCGGACACGCCGATGGTGTTGACGCCGGTGAGCCAGTCCAGCTCCACCTCACCGACGTCGTCTACGAGATGTGCCCTGGCCCCTTCGCGCCGGGCCACCTCGACGAGGCGTCGCGAGTTCGACGAGTTCGTCGAGCCCACGACCAGTACCAGTTCGGCATCGCCGGCCACCGCCCTGACCGCCCGCTGGCGGTTGGTGGTGGCATAACAGATGTCGTCCGAACTGGGGCCATGCAGGTCCGGGAAACGCTTGCGCAGCGCGGAAACGATGCCGTCGGCCTCGTCGACCGCGAGCGTTGTCTGCATGAGGTAGCTGACCTTACTCGGGTCCGGCACCTCGATTCCCGCTACTTCGGACTCGTCCTGCACCAGGATGGTGTGCTCCGGCTCCTCGCCGAGCGTGCCTTCCGTCTCCTCGTGGCCGGCGTGCCCGATGAACAGGATCGTGTTGCCCTGCCTGGCGAATCGCCGTGCCTCGTGGTGCACCTTGCCGACCAGCGGGCAGGTCGCGTCCACGACGTCCAGCTCTCGGCTCGCCGCCTCGCGGCGCACGCTCGGCGCGACACCGTGCGCCGAGAACACCACCGTCGCGCCTGCGGGCACCTCGTCCAGTTCCTCCACGAACACGGCGCCGCGTCGCTCCAGGTCGGCGACCACGATCGCGTTGTGCACGATCTGTTTGCGCACGTAGACCGGGCCCGGCCGGGTGTCCAGCAGCCGCGCCACGATGTCGATGGCCCGTTCGACACCGGCACAGAACGACCTGGGGCCGGCCAGCAGCACATGCCGGTCGGCGACCGCCGCCGCCCACGACAGCAGCACGGGGCCGATCCGGCCCAGTGTGGTGATCGCGGTCAGCCCGGTGGCCACCGTCGCCGGGCGCACCAACGGCCTGCTCGGCGTGTCCACGACTACCCGCACCACGGCGACCGGCCGGCCGTCGGCGGCCGCGGCCAGCATCGCGGACTCCATGTCCACGGCCAGGGCGCCGGTCGCGGCCAGTTCGGCGCGTTCACGGCCCTGCACGACGTGGTCCACCGACACGATCGGGCCGACCCGCACGGTGAGTCCGACCGCCCGCAGCGCACCGGCCAGCAACGGCGCGGACGGGCACGCCACCACGCCATCCGAAGAGCGCACCTCACTGGCCACCACGACGTCCCCCGGCGCCAGTTCGTCGGTCAGCGCGCCGCAGACCCCCGCGACGGCGAGCGCCGCCGGATTCCGCTCCCGCAACGCCTTGGCCGCCCGCCGGGACCTGGCCGGTCCCATTCCGGTGCGCACGACCAGTTCGGCCGGCAGTCCGCGTCGCAGTGCCATTGCCTCCAACCGCAGCGGGGCGGCGACCAGCAACCCCGGTTCAGTCATCGGCCGCCGCCTCCAGATACCGCCCGAGCGCGGACAGCGGGAACACCAGCCGGTACAGGTGGTAGTTGATGTAGAAGTCGCCGGGGAAGCCGGTGCCGGTGAAGTGCGGCTCGTCCCAGGTGCCGTCCGGCCTCTGGGTGTCGGCGAGCCAGGTCACGCCACGGCGGACGTCGTCGCCGCGCTCCCCCGCCGCCAGCAGCGCCAGCAGCGCCCACGCGGTCTGCGACGCCGTCGACGTGCCACGGCCATGCCACTTGTCGTCCACATAGGACCGCAGATCCTCGCCCCAGCCGCCGTCCGCGTTCTGGTGCTGCCGCAGCCAGCGCACGGCGCGCCGGATCGGCAGATCCGATGTGGACAGTCCGGCGGCGACGAGCGCCAGTACCACGCCGCCGGTGCCGTAGACGTAGTTGGCACCCCACCGGCCGAACCACGAGCCGTCTGCCTCCTGCGCGTCCAGCAGCCAGCGCACGCCTCGACGCGCTGCCGTGCTGTCCGCGAGCCCCTCCGCGGCCAGCGCCTCCACCACGTGGGCCGTGACGTCGGCGGACGGCGGGTCGATGACCGCGCCGAAGTCGCAGAACGGCAGTTTCAGGATCAGGTCCCGGGTGTTGTCCGCGTCGAACGCACCCCACCCGCCGTCCTTGGACTGCATGCCGACCAGCCAGCGCATTCCCCGGTCCACGGCGGGACGGACACCCGGCCGGTCGGTCCGGCGCAGGGCCAGCACGACCTCGGCGGTGTCGTCGGTGTCCGGGTAACCGTCGTTGGCGAACTCGAACGCCCAACCGCCCGGCGCGAGCCCCGGCCGCCGCACCGACCAGTCGCCGGGCACTCTGATCTCCTCGCCCACCATCCAGTCCACGGCCCGGCGCACCGCGGGATCGTCGGGTGCGACACCGGCGTCGAGCAGGCCGGTGACGGCAAGGCACGTGTCCCAGACCGGTGACTGGCACGCCTCGAACCAGCGGATCGTGCCCTGCGCGGTCTCCTCGTGCACGGTGAAGCCGTCCAGCCCCGCGATGGCCTTGGCCAGCACCGGATGGTCGAGCTGGTAGCCCACCAGATGCAGGGCGATGATCGAGTACACCCAGGGCGGCTGGATGCCGCCCCACCCGCCGTCGGCCTCCTGGTGCGCGACGATCCACTCGGTGGCCTGCCGGATGGCGAGTTTCCGCAACGGTTTCACCGGTGAGCGCTGGTAGCGGTGCAACAGCCTGTCGAGTCGCTCGAACGCGCCGCCGACCGAGAACGGCGGCACCGTCGACACCCGAGGCTTGCCGCCGCGCAACTCCTCGATCGTGACGCCGAGCGGGCGGACCGGGCGGATCGCGTTGACGATCGTCAGCGGCACCACGGTCTGCCGGGCCCAGCAGCCCCAGTCGTAGATGTTGAGCGGGAACCAGGGCGGCAGGAAGATCATCTCCGGCGGCATGATCGGCAGGTCGTCCCATGACCACTCGCCGAACAACGCCAGCCACATCCGGGTGAACACGCGCGACTGCTCGACGCCGCCCTGCGCCAGCACGTACGCGGCGGCGGCCCGCATGTGCTCGGCGGCCGGTTCGTCGCCGGCCAGCCGTAGCGCGACGTACGCCTCGACGGTGGTGGACAGGTCGGCGGGACCGTCGTGGAAGTTCGACCACGTGCCGTCGACGCGCTGCTCGGACCGGATCCAGCGGGCCGCCTGCTCGGTCTGCCCCGCGTCCCGGATGCCGAGGAACTGCCGCAGCATCAGGTCTTCCGCGTCCATCGTGACGTTGGTCTGCAGGTTGCCCTTCCACCAGCCGTCCTCGTGCTGCAACGCGAGCAGATGGTCACGGGCGGCGGCCATGGTGTGCCGCGCCCGGTCGGCGACGTCCGCCTCGCTGCCCAGTACTGCCGAACTCACCGGTCTCTCCTCGTCACGAACAGGGCCGTCGCGCGGAACGCCTCGGTGACAGCCGCCGGCGCGGCCAACGCGGCGAGGCACTCGTCGGCCTGCTGGATGTGCCGGTCCGCCTCGACCTCGGTCCACGCCCGCGCGCCGGCCCGCTCGACCAGGTCCGCCATCGCGATCAGCGCGGCCTCGTCATCGACCTGATCCGGCTGGCGCGGCTGGAAGTACAACTCGGCCAGCCGGCGCGCGGCATCCGTACCCGAGTTCAGGGCGGCGACCACCGGTACCGACTTCTTGCGGCTGGCCAGGTCGGCCAGCGCGGGCTTGCCGGTCACGTCCGGGCTGCCCCAGATCCCGAGCAGATCGTCGACCAGTTGGAACGCCAGGCCGAGGTGCTCACCGAACTCGGCGAGCAGCCGCACGGTCCGCTCGTCGGCACCGACTGCCAGCGCACCGATCGAGGTCGCGCACCGCATCAGCGCACCGGTCTTGCCGGCGGCCATGGTCAGGCACTCCGGCAGTGTCACGTCGGTACGCCGCTCGAACTCCACGTCCCAGCTCTGGCCCACGATCAGGTCCTGCACGGCCTGGTTCAGGCAGCCGACGACGGCGCTGCCGGTCCGCTCGTAACCGAGCCGCACGGTTTCCACGGCCAGCGTGAGCAGCGCGTCACCGGCGAGAATGGCAGCGGGCACACCGAAAACGGTCCACGCGGTCGGCCGGTGGCGGCGCTCGGTGTCGTTGTCCATCACGTCGTCGTGCAGCAGCGAGAAGTTGTGCACGAGTTCGACGGCGACCGCGGCCGGCACCCCTGCCGACGCGTCGGCCCCCGCCGCCTGCGCGGACAGCAGCGTCAACGCCGGCCGCAGTGCCTTGCCGCCACCACCCGGCGTTTCCCGGCCGAACTCGTCGGCCCAGCCGAAGTGGTAGCTGGAAATCGTGCGCATCGCCGGGGCCAGTTCGTCCACGGCGCGCCGCAACGCCGGCTCGACCAGGTCCCGCGCGGCGGTGACCTGAACCGGCAGGACGGCAGTCATGACACCACCACCGAACTCACAACCGCACACACGTCGGTGGTGGTCATACCGCGCTCCCGACGGTCGCCATGCTGGCCAGCCTTGCGTCCACGATTCGCGCCGCTTCGTTTCCGCTTCGCACCGCACCCTCCATCGTGTCGGGCCAACCGGTCGCGGTCCACGCGCCGGCAAGAACACAACCGGGGAGCCGGGTCCGCGCGGCCGGGCGCAACCGGGCGCTGCCGGGGACCTGGCGGAACGTCGCCCGCCGCTCACGGGTGACGAAGAACCGCGTCGCTTCGGCGCGCGCCGCGGCCGGGAACAGCCGGGCCAACTCGGGCAGGAAGATCTCGCGGAGTTCCGTCGTCGGCGTGTCGATCCACCGCTCGGCGGCGGACAGCGACACCGCCAGGTACTGCCCGCCGGCCAAGCCTGAGCCCGACAAGCCCGAGGTCGCGGTCCGGTCGAACACCCACTGCACCGGTGAACCGACGACGGCCGTGAACGGTGCCGTCGTGACCTGCCGGTCGTACACGGCGTGCACGTTGACGATCGGCGCCCCGCCCAACTGCCCCAACAGTTCCGGCTTCGCCAGCGCGTCGGCCGGCAGCACGGCGGCCGTCGCCTCCGGTGGTGCCGCGACCACGACGGCATCCGCGGTCAGCGTCCGATCGTCGGTCGCCACCTCGAAACCGTCACCGGTGGCGCGGACCGCGCGGACCGGTGTGTGCAGCAGAACCTGGGCGTCGTGCGCGGTGAGGTAGCGGTGCGCGGCGTCGCCGTGCAGCTCCCCCAACGGTTTCGTCGGCACGCCGATGTCCGCAGCGTCCGCCCGTTCCAGTAGCGCCGTGCGGAACACCATGGCGCACAAGGCAAGCGACGCGTTGTGCGCGTCGGTGTTCAGCGCTGCCACCGTGATCAGGTTCCACAGCGCGTCGATCGCGGCCGGCCGCTGGCCACGCCGGACCAGCCAGTCGCCGAAACTGCGCTCGTCCAGCGTGGGATCGGCCGGGTCGAGCGTGCGCAGCAGGCCGGCGGCCATCAGCACCCGAGCACGGTCCGACCGGGACAGCAGTTTGTAGGTGGCGAGCGTTCCCGCGAGGTGCAGCGGCGCCGGCAGACTGTTGCGGGTCAGCTCGGCACGCCGGCCGTCCCTCGTGATCACCGGGATGTGAAAGCGGTCCTGGAGGTCGACGTGGCGGCTCATGCCGAGCAGGTCGAGCAGCGCCCGATACTCGGTGTAGCAGCGCAGCAGCACATGCTGGCCGTTGTCGACGGTCAGGCCGTCACGGTCGAACGAGAACGTAGCCCCGCCCAGCCGCGCCCGCGCCTCGACCAGTGTCACCTGGTGCCCCCGCCGAACCAACTGGCAGGCCGCCGTCAACCCGGCCAGCCCGCCACCGACCACGACGACCGATCTCATGTGCCCACCCCCGCCAGCGATCTCGCCGCCACGACAGCCTTCTCCCATCCCGGCAGCGACACCCGGTCCCGCAGCACCAGCCACGGCCGGGCCATGAACCGGTCCAACAGCCGGTGGTAGATCCCGGACATCGCGCCACAACAAGCCCGACTACGACGGTCCAGCATCGGCAGCAGCGCCAAGCCTTCGGCGTACCAGTCCTGGGCACGGGCGGCTTCGAACTCGATCAGCGCGGTGAGCGCGTTCTCGTCGTCGGTGAACGCGCCGTTCTTGTCCAGGTCCAGCGTGCAGCCGAACCGGGCCAGGTCGTCGGCCGGCAGGTAGATCCGCCCGTTGCGCCGGTCCTCCAACAGGTCGCGCAGGATGTTCGTGAGCTGCAACGCCACCCCGAGCGTGTCCGCGAGCCGCTCACCGGTGACGCGGTCGTCGCTGCCGAACACGGCCAACGACAACCTGCCGATCGAACCGGCGACGCACCGGCAGTAGTGGTGCAGGTCGTCGAACGTCTCGTACGCGGTCCCGCGCACATCGGCCTCGCACCCGTCGATCAGCTCGTGGAAGGCCGGAATCGGCAGCCCGGTGCGCAACGCCGTGTCCGCCAGCGCGACCAGCACCGCGTCGTCGCCGGGGCGATCCAGCCGACCCAACTGCGCCCGCACGTCGGCCAGACCGGCCAGCCGCTGTTCCGCCGGTTCCGTGCCGTCACCGATGTCGTCCACCCTGCGCGCGAACGCGTACACGGCGGAGAGCGAACGGCGCTTCTGCGGTGGCAGCAGCTTGATCCCGTAGGAGAAGTTGCGGGCCTGCGCCGTGGTGATCCGCTCGCACGCGTCATAAGCCGCGGTGATGTTCATCGGCGTCCTCGCAGCAGCGGAATCCAGTGGCGCAGGGTGTCGGCCTTGCTCGGGCGCGGCGTGTCGGTCAGTACGTCGTAGTCGGCGTCCGCGATGGCCTTCGCCGTGGCGAAGCCGCCGGCCAGGTAACCGGCCACCGCCAGCCGCGCCCAGCCGTCCAGGCGACCGACCAGTGGGACGCCGTCGTCCAACAGTCTCAACGCCCGTTGGGTCTGGAACGCCAGCAGCGCGCGGACCGGCGTGCTGGCCGTCGGCGCCTTGAGGTCGGCGTCGGACACCCCGAACCGGTCGAGATCCTCGGCCGGCACGTAGACCCGGCCGCGGGCCAGGTCCTCGGCGACGTCCTGGCAGTGCTCCAGGATCTGCAACGCCGTGCACACCTTGTCCGACAGCGCGATCCGGTCCGGTGTCGCGACTCCGAACACGTGCAGCACCAGTTGGCCGACCGGGTTCGCGGACAACTCGCAGTAGCTGACGAGTTCGTCGTAGGTGGCGTAGCGATGTACGAACTGGTCCTGCCGATTGGCCGCGATCAGGTTGTCCAGCGGCTCGCGCGGGATATGACATGCACGGATCGTGGCGGCCAGATCGGACAGCATCCCGTGGCGCGGCTCGTGACCGTCGTAGATATGATCAAGATCGCGGGACACCTTGTCCAGCAAGGTGATCCGGTTGCCGATCGCTTCGTCGCCGATGTCGTCGACGAGGCGGGCGTACACGTAGATCGCCAGCAGGTGCCGGCGGAACGACGGTGGGAGCAACCGCGTGGCGACGGAGAAGTTTTCCTGTCCGACACGGTCGAGTGGCGATGAGGGCGTGGTACCGTGAGATCTATTCGTCTCATTGTTCACAGGAGCGGCCAGCAGGCGGCGAACCATGGTGATCGACCACTCACGACATGCGTTCCAAGGTGCCGACGCCACCGAGAGCCTCCCCGTCCGTTCAGTCAGCAAGCACATACTGCTGCGCATGATCGTGCCGCGCAGCTCGAATTGTGCTTCCCATCGGGTGAGACGGCGTCTCATGTGGGCAGCACCCCACGCCGACGTCGCCACACCCAGCAACATCGCCCAGTTCTACCGTCACTACCTGCCGTTTCAGTGTCCTGATCAGACCTGGTGATCACTGTGCTATACAGGCAATATGTCTGTACCGTACACGTAGGTCACCGAAGGTGGAAGTACCGGAGAGGTGAGTCGGCCGTGTCACACAGGCGAAATCTGCGCACCGTAGCGGCAGGTGACCCGGTCGACGTAATCGAGACGGAGATGACCCGCCTCGCGCGAACGATCGCGATGCTCGGCCGCCCGCCCGAGGCGGAAGCCGGCATGGACCGCGCCGGCTATCTGCTGCTGCGCACCCTGGAACGGATCGGACCGGCGAGCATCAACACCATCGCCGCCGCCATCGGCCTCGACGGCTCGACGGTCACCAGGCAGGTGTCCGCGATGAAGGAGCTCGGCCTGGTCGAGCGGCAGATCAACCCCGGCGACCGTAGGTCGTGCATCATCAGCCCGACGACCACCGGCCGCGCGATGATGCGCCAGGTCCGTCGACAGCGCCGCACCAACCTGGACTCGGTGACCAGCGACTGGTCCGAGGACGACCGCACCACCCTCGGCCGGCTACTGGCCAAGCTGAACGACTCGATCGCCAGGGCGACCGGCTGCGCGAGCACAGCGATCGCCCAGTCCGCCGGCTGAGTCCCGCAGGTCCCGTCAGGTCGTACGGTCGGCCGGGCCGGGTTGTACGGTCGGCCGGGCCGCGCGGTCGGCCGAGTCTCGCCGAGCGTCGAGCCGCGCACAGACCGCCGAATCGTGCAACCTGTCGAGTCGACCCTGTGCACAACCGGCGCGTTGTCCACAGCCGGCCCCGAACCCGCTCGCAACCCACTCCAGGATCGACTACACTGGATATTGGGGGGATCCCCGACAGTGACGCGCGGCGATTGAGTCCTTTGTGGACTATCTGGGCATCGGTTCGAGCTGACAACCGCAGCTTCCCCGGATCACCAGGCTGGTCGGCAGCACTACTTCCGGCTCCGTCCTTCGCTCGCCGCTGATCAACGCGTACAGCACGTCGAACGCGGCCGCGCCGAGCTTCTGAATCGGTTGCCGGACCGTCGTCAGTTGCGGATGCAGGTGCCGGGCGACCGGAATGTCGTCGAACCCGGTCACCGCGACGTCGTCCGGCACCCGGATGCCGTGCTGCGCGAGCGCGTACATGACGCCGACCGCGGTCTGGTCGTTGGCGCAGGCGATCGCACGCGGCAGCGGCCGGCCCTCCGCGATGACGTTCCGGATCACCTTCGCACCACCGGCCGCCATGTAGTTGCCGCACCAGGCATCGTCCGTCCACGGCTGGACCCCGGCCGCGGCCACGACGGTGTCGAACGTGGCGCGACGAGCCACGTTGTCCGGGCTGTCGCCGTGCCCGGCCAGGTAGGCCACGCTCGAATAACCATGATCGACCAGCAGGTGCGTCGCCAGCTCGCGCATGCCGGTCACGTTGTCACAGCGGACGTTCACGCTGCTGTCGGTCGGCGTGCCGGCCAACGTGACGACCGGCGCCCGCTGAGCGACACGCGCGATACCGGTCGGACTGAGCACCTGGTCGTGCAGGATCAGGCCGTCGCTCTTGCCGGCGACGGACGCGATCCGATCCAACGGACCGGGGTCGAAGACGTCGACGGTGCTCAACAGCAGGTCGAAACCACGCGTGCGCGCGCCGGCCTCGATCCCCCTGTTGATCACGTCCGTGAACAGCAGGCTCTCCTCCTCCTCGGAGAACTCGTCCACCGGCACGTCCACCGGTCGGCGGAACACGACGCCGACGACCTCCTTGAGCCGGTTGGACAGCGCGCGTGCCGCGCCGTCCGGGACGAAGCCGAGCTCCTCGACGGCGGCCAGCACCCGCTCCCTGGTCTCCGGACGAGGGCTGTTGCGCCCGTTGAGCACCCTGGACACGGACGCGATCGACACGCCGGCATGCCGGGCGACGTCGTAGATCGTCGTCGTCCTCAGCGGTCGCACGTCGGGCGTGTCCATGTATCCGGCCTCCGGCGCTGTCATCTGAATCGGTGTCGGTAAGCGCTTATTGAACTGTGATCGCCGTCACGAGCGCAAGCGGCATTGGGCTTGCTCGTAGCGGCATCCGTAGGCTGTGCGAAACCGTGACCGAAGTGGGTAATCGTGACCAACACAGCACCCCCGACCGAACCAGCGACCACCCCGCAACGCGGCGTAATCCATGATTACTCCACCAGTCGTATCGGTGTGGTGCCGTTGACCCAACGGCGTTCCCGATACCACTTCCTGTCCCTCTGGATCACCCTCGCCGCCGGATTCACCTACCTGTTCCTCGGTTTCAGCTACCACGACGCCGGATATTCACTGTTGCGCGCCGTTTCGGCCGGCGCGATCGGCGCGGTGGCCTATCTGGTCTACGCGCTGCCGGCCGCGTACCTAGGCTCGACCACGGGCCAGACCCACGCTCTGCTGACCAGATCCATTCTCGGCCGCGTCGGTTCCGCGCTGGTCACCGTGCTGCTGATCGGTATCGCGGCCGGTTGGACCGCGTTCGCCTTCAACCTGCTGGCAACCCTGTACGACGGGTTGTTCGGCTGGGGGCACGTCGTGTTGATCAGCGTGCTCCTCGCGATCGTCGGCATCACGAACAACTTGTTCGGGTTCACCGGAATCGCCGCGTTCGCCAGGTATCTGGTGGCGCCATTGATGATCATCTGGATGTTGTACCTGGTCATCAAGGGTTTGGTCGCGATTCCGGGACCGATTCTGACGAAGGGCACTGCCACCGGGACCACGCTGCCGTTCCTGGCCGGGATCGGTGTGGCCATCGGATCGGTGATGTGGGGCAACGAGCCGGACACCTGGCGGTACGGCAAGCCGAAGTTCTTCTGGCCTGCGTTGCCGATGGTGGTCGCGTTCGCGGTCGGACTGGTGCTGTTCGTAGCCGGCGGCTGGATGATGGCCCAATTGTCCGGGGCCGGTCAGTTCGATTTCGGGCCCGCTTTCCACTATACGGTCGAATACTCGATGTTCGGCGTTCTCGCGGTCGGCGCGATCGTCGCGACAGTATTACAGATCGCCATCAACGACGGCAACTACTACGAGATGATCAATGCGGGCCAGAACGCGGTCGGCGCGATTCCCGGCTGGCGCCGGTGGTACACGTGCGCATTGATGGTGGTGATAGCCGTAGTATTCACGTGGTTCTTCCCGTCGGTGTCGACCGGTTTCTATCTGGTCGCCAACTGGTCCGCGATCGCGTTGCCGTGCGTGACGGTCGTGATGTGCGTCGACCGATTCGTGTTGCCACGACTCATACCAACTCGTCGGCCTCGCCGTCCGATGGACACGGTTCCGTCGTGGCGTACCGCGGGCGTGGCCAATTGGCCGGGAATCGTCGCGGTATTGCTCGCGGTGGCGTTCGGCGCATGGGGCCTAGGGCTGTTCCCCGGTCAGGCAACCGCGCCGGCGGTGGGACTGCCGGCGGTCGAGGCGTGGCTCGCCGCCGCTGTGATCTATTCTGCACTCGCTGTGATCGCCAGCCGGAGCACCAGGTCCGCGGTGCTGCTCGGCTTCGCTACCGACAAAGGAGCATCAGCCGATGACCGAACCGGCACGTGAACTGTTGGCCACCGCCCGCACAGCGCTGGCACCCGCGGAACGTGACAACCGGTTGGTACCACTGATCGCCGCCGGCAAGGCGCCGAGGTCGGTGTTCGCGACGATCGCGGCCGAGGAGAGCCGCATAGTGCCCAGCGACTGGCGCAGCTTCCTGACGATCGCGGCCAGGTGCACCGAGCAGCACAGCCGGGAACTGTTCGGGGGCCTGGCGGCCGGCGAGGGCTTGGCTTTGACCAAACTCGGCGCCCTGGCATCGGCGTGCGATCTGGACGAGGAGGCACTGCGCGCGTACCAGCCGCGGGCCGGGTGTCAGGCATACCCGTCGTACCTGGCGTGGCTGGCGATGTTCGGCGAACCGGCGGACGTCGTCGTAGCGCTGATCGCGAATTTCGCCGCGTGGGGAGACTACTGCGCGACAATCGCCCGAGCGATGCGCGAACACTACGATTTCGACGACGAGGCATGTGGTTTCTTCGATTTCTTCGCCACCCCCGTACCGGAGATCGAAGAACAGGCCGTCGCAGCGTTGCAAGCCGGTATCGACGCCGGCCGGCAAACGAACGAGGCATTCACCTACGGTCGATTGTTCCAGTCCTACGAACTGATGTTCTGGAACACGATAGCCGACACGACGACCTGAGTTTTCAGGGCAACAGTCTGACCGGAATCCGCTCGGCAAGCCGACGCAGATCCCCCAAAAGCGAGCGCCGGTGCAGGCTGAGGAACATGTCGACCACGTCCTGGTCGAACTGGGTGCCCTGGCCGTTGCGTAGCTCGTCACATGCCTCATCGGGCCGCAGTGCCGTGTGGTAAGGCCGATCGGCCAACATTGCGGCCCAAGAATCGCAGACGGCGATGATGCGCGCCTCGAGACGGATCTCGGGTCCGGAAAGGCCGAGCGGGTAGCCCCGGCCGTCGATTCGCTCGTGGTGCTGCTGGATCGATTCGGCCACGTCGAGCAGGCCGGGGACGACGCTGACCATCTGGTAACCGAATTCGGAGTGTTGCTGCACGAGGTGGCGCTCGTAGCGGGACAGGGCGCTCGGCTTGCGCCAGATGGCCTGCGGAATGAACACCTTGCCGACGTCGTGCAGCCGACCGGCCAGTTCGGCCCGTCGCACGAACGGCTCGTCCTCCCCCAACGCCGACGCGACCAGAGCGGCCCAGCGCCCGACGGCCCGGCCGTGCTCGGAGGTGGAAAGCCACCCGTCGACCTCGTCAGCGGCCCGCTGGAGGTAGGCGAGGAGATCGGTAGGCGAGTCGTCGTCGGAACGGTTCACCAGATTGGTGGCCGAAATGGTCTCCCCCACCACAACCCGATCCCGCCCCTGAGATTTGGCGGCATACAAGGCGCGATCCGCGGTGGTAATCAGTTCAGAGACGGTTTTACCGTGCCGAGGATACCCGGCCGTCCCCACCGAAACGGTAACCTCGATCCAGGTCTCCGGCGCCACCTGAATTGGACGGGAAGCGACCTGATTCCGCAACCGCTCGCCAATACTGGCCAGTTCCTGCGGACTGGCCCCCGGCACAACGAGAGCAAACTCCTCACCACCGTAGCGGGCAAGAAAATCGGCCTGCCGAACCGACTCCCGCAGCCGACGAGCCACCTCGACCAACACCCGATCCCCAGCCGGATGGCCATACTTGTCGTTGATGGACTTGAACCGGTCGACATCCACGATCAACAAGGCGAGGCTGGTTCCCACTCGCCTGGCCCGCGCGATTTCCAGCGGAAGCTGAGAACTGAAGAACCGGCGAGTCCGTAACCCGGTCAGTACGTCGGTAATAGCCAGCCGCCGCTGGTCGGCCACCAGCCCGGCCAGCCGCCCGATGGTCAACATGAACAGGACGGCACAAGCACCGGCGATAACCGGAACGTCACGCAGTGACCCCATCATGTTCTGAATGAGCAACGTAGCCGGAGCGATCAGCGCCGCACCGGCCAACACGGCCAACCGAACCGGCGTAAGCCGCATGTCCTCGCTGGAGGCCCGCTCGGCAAGCCGTCCCACAGTGGGATGCAGCGCGGCCGCCCCCAACGCGAGATTGCCGCCCAGCCAGATGGCGTCCAGGAAATTTCCGGTCTGATAGGTCCCGTTGAGCTGTTGGATCACGTAGGCCGTGTCAGCGGCAAAGATGGCAAACAAATTGACCGCGAGAAGGACAAAGGAAGCCGGCCGCCGCCCAGGCCCCAGCACCAATCGCAGAGCAACGGCGAACATGGAAAGGTCCATGACCGGATAGGCGACGGAAACCAGCTTGACCAGCAGAGGTTCATCGGCCCGAGCCTGCGGCCCGATGAGATAAAGCCAGGACAACATGGCCGTGGCGACAGCCAACGTGGCCGCATCCAGCAAACTGGCAAGGTCACGCCCAGGCGTCCGAAGCCGAATCAACAAAATAAGCCCGACGACCACCAGCGGATAATGTCCGAGGTAGAGCGGATCGGCCAACGCGGGAAAATCGGTATCACCGAAGATGTTGTGGGATACGTAGAAGCAGATGTCCGCAATGGCATAAACAACCTGACTACACCCAAGAATCAACCAGGGCAGCCGAGCCCGAGTAGCCGGCAGATTACGCGCGCACCCCACAAGAACCGCGGCAGCCGCAGAAGCACTGACCAAGCAGTAGAGCAAGACACGAAGGATGGCAGGACCACCAGCCCAAACGGCAAGGTAGTACCCGACCACAACGAAGACTCCGGCCGCCAAATAGGCCAACCACAAGCCGCGCGCCGCCCTGTTGACCTGCCGCGTGTCCATCCACGCCCTTCGCCGCGGCACGGTCCAAGCGCGCCGACACCGGTCTGTCCGGGTCCATCGTAATGCCAGGCCCAACACGCTGGGCACCCGACCGGTCACTTTCCGGTATGAATCGATGCCAACAGCACCAAACGCTACCCGACGACGCCCCCACGCAGCCTAGCCGCCCGTCCACCGCTCAGATCAAGATCGGCGTCAGTCACGGAACCAGAGATCGCCCGGTAGGTACCCGCAGCCCCCGGAGAACAAGCCGAACGCCCGAGGCCGGCCGAGTCGGGTCACGCAGGACAGCGGAAGGCCCTCCCATCTGAGCTGGGCGGGAGGGTGGTGGAGCGGGTGCCGGGAATCGAACCCGCGTGACCAGCTTGGAAG
>DATBDL010000313.1:0-7933 GCA_036269975.1 Pseudonocardiaceae bacterium
TCCGACGTGACGGTGACCGGTTCCGCGGTGCCCGTGATGTCGGCGATCACACCCGGCCGGACGGCGCCGGCGCCGATGCTCGCGCCGTGGTCGTCGCCGGTGCCGACGACGACCCGGCACCTGGTGGTGAGGCCGAGTCGCCGGGCCGCGGCCGGGGTCAGCGTGCCGGCCACGTCGGTCGCCGGACGTACCGGTGGCAGCAGGGCAGGATCGAGGTCGGCCGCGTCGAGCATCTTGTCCGACCACGCCCCCGCGGCCACGTCGTAGAGCAGCGACGACGACGCGTTCGCCGGGTCCTGCGCGAGCACGCCGGTCAACCGCCCGACCAGGAACGCGGCGACCGGCGGCATCGACCGCGTGGCACGGAAGACGGCCGGTTCGGCGTCCCTGATCCACATGATCTTCGGCGCGGTGTGCGACGCGTCCAGGTTCAGTCCGGTGATCCGGAACGCCGCGGTGGCACCGATGTCGGCGCTGAGCGCCGCCGCCTGGTCGACCGCTCGCCGGTCCAGCCAGATGATCGCGTCCCGCAACGGATCGAGCCGGTCGTCGACCGGCACGACCCCGTCCACCTGGCAGGCCAGCGCGAGATGGCTGATCGCGCCGGGCCCTGCCGAGCCGAACGCGAGCAGTTGCCCGACGACGTCGGCGATGCCGAGCTCCCAGGACAGCGGGTCCTGTTCGGCCCAACCGCTGCGTGGGTGGGACATCACGCACGGGCAACCGGCGGTGGCCACCACCTGACCGCTCGGGTCGAGCAGCACTCCCTTGACGCTCTGCGAACCGACGTCGATGCCGATCACGAATGACATGGCGTCACCGCTCGATCGGTTGGGCCACGACGAGTTCCTCGTCGGCCTCGGCGCCGAACACGCCACCGGCCACCGCGACGACCGCCGGGCGCGCCCGTTCCAGCAGCACGGCACCGATCGCGACCAGCACCACCCACGCCACGATCACCCACGGGAACCACGTGTAGGGCGCGGTGGTCTGCTCGACGATCTGCCCGACGAGCAGGCCGACCATCAGCAGCGCGCCGACGGTCGGCAGCACGCCGTGCCTGAGCCACTGGAACTCGCCGATCCGCCGGAAGTAGCGAATCGCGGCGACGTTGGTCAGCGCGTAGATCGGCAGTACGCCGAGCGTGAGAAGGAAACCCAGATAGCCGTAGACGTTTCCGCCGCCGACCGGATCACCGAGTCCACCGGACACCGCGCCGACGACGAGTGCCAGCACGATCGCGAACACACCCTGCGCCAACACCGCACGCGAGGGCGTGTGCCGGCGCGGATCGATGTGGGCGAGGAAACGCGGCAGCAGCGACTCGCGGCCCATCGCGAACAGCACGCGCACGATCCCGTTGTTGGAGTTGACCATCACGGCGAACATGCTGGACACCGAAGCGACGATCACGAACCACTTCATCCACGGCGCGAACGTCGCCGCCAGCTCGTTCCACGGCGTGTCGGCGGCGGTCAGCGCGTTGGTCTTGGCCGTGCCGAGCCCGATCACCTCGGCCCACACGCAGAACAGGTAGAGAGCACCAACCGCGACGACCGACACCAGGATCGCCCGTGGCACGGTCCGCCGTGGCGCGCGGACCTCCTCGCCGAGGGTGGCGGCGGCCTCGAAGCCGACAAAGCTCAACGCGGCGAACACCGCGCCGGTCACGATGCCCTGGAAACCGTGCGGCGACGCGGTCGGCGTCAGCGGCGCGCCGGACAACCCGTGCGCACCGCCCTTGCCGACGATGATCACGGCCAGCACCACGATGACGACGACCTCGGCGGTGAACAGCAGCAACGCGGCCCGCAGGCTGGAGCGGATGCCCTCGAACGCGAGGAAGATCATCAAACCGGCCGGCACCAGGCCGATCAGCCACCACGGCACGTTCACGTCGAACTCGGTCCGGAACGTGCTCTGTAGGTAGGACCCGATGAGCCCGATCTCGGCCGGCGGCAACAGCG
This sequence comes from Pseudonocardiaceae bacterium, assembly GCA_036269975.1. Taxonomy (GTDB): domain Bacteria; phylum Actinomycetota; class Actinomycetes; order Mycobacteriales; family Pseudonocardiaceae; genus DATEPR01. The sequence goes on from DATBDL010000313.1 coordinate 1,968, forward strand.
CGTAGGCGACGAAGGTGAGGCCGCCGGTGACGAGGCCCGACTTGGGCCCGAGACCCCGTGTCACGAAGGTGAAGAAGGCGCCGGCGCTGGGCAACCGGGCGGACATCATGATGATGCCGCTGGCCGCGATCAGGATCGCGACCAGGCATACGAGGTAGACGAACGGGGTGGCCGCCCCGGAGAACGGCGTCGAGTACTGCGGATTGAAGAAGGTCGACACAGCGGGCCCCATGATGGCGGCGGACATGATCACGGCACCGCCGAGGCCGACCGAATTCCGGCGCAGACCGCTGTCCGTCGCGCGCCCTGTCGACACGTCGCTCACAGGCTCGCTCATCAGTCCTCCTCAAGAGGCAGCCGCAGCACCAAAAGACATTAGACGTCTGACGACTTCTTGGGAAGCGTCGCCGCCGCCGTGGTGCGGTCGGCCGACAGCGACACCGTGCCCACCGTGACGCGCGAACGTCAGGTCAGCGGACCTTGCCACTGTTCGGGTCAGCCATCAACCCACTACTGTCGACCGCCTCGAAGTCGCTGCCACGCAGCGTGCCCAGCGCAGGCCCATCGGCGACAACGACGTGTCAGTGCTGTCCGACGCGGCATGCCGGGCCGGCCAGAGAAACGCCTGTTGCGTACGCGGCACGGTGACCCGGATGGCGTGGTCGACATGGCCCGCCGCGACCTCCTCGTAGCGGAGGAGACCGGGCGTGATCGGCAGCCCTGCCGCGTCGGCCGACGTCCAGCCGCGTGGGCGGAGTTGGTCGGACACCAGGTCGTACACCGCGCCGGAGCCGGCCTGCCACGAGCCGTTGGCGTTCGGATGGGCGTCGTAGAGCTCGTAGAGCTTGCACGTGCCGGTGTCCACGACGAGCACGTGCCGGTCACCGTCGCTGTTCGCGCCGCCCTCGCCCGAGCCGAAATCGCCTTGACACCCGCGTCGGCGCCGATGCCGCTGATGTACTGAGAACTGTTGGGCAGCAAGGGACATGAGGCCACCTGCGCGTGCAGGACGTTGTCCGCCGGCAGGTTCGGACAGCCGCCCAGCGAGCCGCCGACGGCGGAGCGCGCCGTGGTCGTGGTCGGGGCAACGAGTCTGGCTCGACGCCGACGGCTTCGGCTGCTGGAACGAAACGGTCTGGGTACGCCAGGAACCGGACAGGGCCGGCGACGCCACCAACTCGTCACGAGTGGCGATCCTTGCCAGTCCCGACCCGATCTCGTCAACGCCGCGCGCCGTACGGCCGTCCGGGTGAACGCTCCGTGTCCGGTGCACCGCCGACATTGCAATCGTCAGCAGCCATTGTGAACTGGCATTCTGGCTCGACCGCTGATCGGGCGGCAACCGGTGTCGACGACAATCCGTGTTGGTGTAACCATGTCCCGACGAGAAAACCGGAAAAACGTACTCGGGGGGAACATGTCGGGACAGAGTATGTCGTTCGGCGCCGAACTACGACGATTTCGCATGGCCGCGGGTCTGTCGTTGGCCGAACTAGCCAAAGCTGTCCACTACACGAAGGGTTATCTGTCCAAGGTCGAGAACAGTGACAAGCCGCCGAATCCGATCCTGGCCCGCCTGTGCGATGCCACACTCGGCGCGGACGGCGCGCTGATGGCATTGCTGCCGCAGGAATCACAAACACTGGGCGAACCCCGTGCCGAGAAATGGATGCTGGACATCGCCGCAGACGGCACCGGCCGCCCAGTGCCAGCCACGCATCCGTTGTGCTGCCACGACAATCCGCTGCCGGTCGACCCGCGGCGCGATCTCGCCGCCACAGCCGGTGACGATCTCACGGTCGAGCACTACCGCGCACGGTTCAATGCGTCGGTGCGGTACGGCGAGTCGGTGAGCAGCCGCGCGGTATTGCCCGGCGTGAGCGCCGACGCGAACATGCTGTGGTCGATGGCACTCGTCGCGCCGGCCAGGACCAAGCCCGCTTTGCTCACACTCGCCACCCTGAATGCGACCTACACTGGTTGGCTGGCGGTGGAGACCGACGACCACCAGGCCGCGCAAAGGTGGAGCCGGACCGCGGTCGGTTTGGCGGAAATCGTCGGCGACCCCAACCTGATCGCTTATTCGCTGACTCGCGAAGCGGGGGTCGCGGTGTTTCGAGACGATCCGGTGTACATACTCGCGTTGACCGACCGAATACGCAGCGAACCCGGTGTCGCGACCCGTTTTCGCCGGATCGCCGCCGATCGGGAAGCCCAGGGCCACGCGCTGCTCGGCAACTACGACCTGTGCCGGCGCGCGCTGGACCGCTCGACCGAACTGTCGCACGAACCCGACACACCGACCATGTTCGACGGCGTCGTCCTGCCGCCGATGGCGGCGGCGGGGCCACACGTCGTCGGCGTCATCTCCGGTTGGTGCCTGCACAACCTCGGCCGGCCGACCGCCGCCGTCGAGGTGCTCGACCAGGAGATCAGCGGTATCTCCAGCACGCACCGCAGGGCAACGGCGCGGTTCGGCGCCCGGCGGGTACTGGCGCACGCGGCGGCCGGCGAGGTCGACCACGCCTGCAAGCTCGCCCACGAACTGCTCGACATCGCCCAGATCGTCGACTCGGCCACCGTGCGCAGGGAGTTCCGGGAGCTCGCCAGGACACTGGCCCGCTGGCACAGGCACAAGTCGGTCGTCGAACTGCAACCCCGCCTGACCGCGGTCCTCAGGCCGCCCGGTAGTCCCGGCCATCAGCCCACAAAGGACCCAAGAAAGAGATAGTCCTCAGTAGACTGTGAAAATCGGATTGATCTCGCCGGATGGCGCCACCTGCCGAAGCATTCCGTCACCTTGCCATTGCATGGAACCCGGTTCACATGGTATTTGGCGTATCGCCTCGGCCGTCGCCGGACTACGTACGCTGGGTAGTGGCGGATCACCATTTAGGCGGTACCACGTCAGCCGAGCGCGCCATAAGCTCATATACTGCACGTAGTTATGTGGTAACGCGGCGATACACTACTAGGTAGGATCTGGCCCTGGGTGGACGCAATGGGTAATGCAGTGACGATCGATCTCACCGCCCCGCGGGAGGGTTACTTCACTACCGATCGTCACCGCCGCCTACGGGAAGAGGTCCAGACCTTCGCCGAAACCATGGTACGGCCACGGATACCGGCCATGGAAGCCACGCGCTCCGTCGAACACCACCTGTCCCGGCGGATCGCCGAGCAGGGGTGGATCGGCGTGACGATCGATCCGCAGTACGGCGGCATGGGGCTCGGGCACCTGGCGAAGACCATCATCATCGAGGAGTTGTCGCGGGTCAGCGGCGCGATGGGCGCGATGGTGCAGGCGTCCCAGCTCGGTGTCGCGAAGATCGTGAACTTCGGCACCGAGGAACAGAAGAAGACCTGGTTACCCGGCATCGCCAGTGGCCGCTGCCTGCCGACGATCGCGGTCACCGAGTCCGGTGCCGGCGGTCACGTGCTCGGCATGACGGCGACGGCGGAACGTGTCGGTGACGAGTACGTCCTCAATGGCCGCAAGGTGTTCGTCGGGAACAGCCACGTCGGCGACCTGCACGGCGTCGTGGTCCGCACCGGGCCTGGGTCGACCGGACTGTCGGCGTTCCTGGTGGAGTCCGACCGGCCGGGGTTCGCGCTCGGACCGCACCAGCCGGCCATGGGCCTGCACGGCTTCAGCTTCGGTGAGCTCGTCTTCGACAACTGCCGGGTTCCGGCCGAGAACCTGCTCGGCGTGGAGGGCGACGGCCTCAAGGTCGCCTACTCCTCCAGTGTCCTGTACGGCCGGCCAAATCTCACCGCGGTGTCACTGGGCATCCACCAGGCCATCGTGGCGGAAACGCTGGCGTTCTCGGCGAAACAGCGCCGCTACGGGAAACCGCTGTACGCGCTGCCCACGGTCAAGCAGAAACTGGGCCACCTGCAGGCCCAGCTCATGACGGCGCAGTTGGTCGCCTACCACGCCGCCCACCTGCTCGACCGCGGCCTGCCGTGCGACGCGGAACTGATGAACGCCAAACTGTTCAACGTCGAGTCGGCGATCGAGTCCGCGCGCACCGCGATGGAGATCCACGGCGCCTGCGCGTTGGACGCCACCCAGCCGATCCAGCGCTACCTGCGCGACGCACACCACATGTTCGCGCCGGCGGGCACATCCGACATCCAACGGCTGCGGCTGGCCGAGCTGGCACTGGGCATCGCGCCCGGTCCACAGTGGTCGGAGCAGCTCGCCGACCAGTTGCGGACGGAGGCGACCGAGGTCGCCTCCTGATTGCCGAACGAATGCCGAACGAATGCCGAACGAAGGTCAGCCGATCCCGCGGTGGATGTGCGCGACGACGCGATCGGCCATCGCCTTGACGGTCGCCAGTCCCTGATGGCCCCACGGATGCGGTTCCGTTGCCACGACACAGATCGTGCCCAGTGCCATGCCGTTGCGGTCCATCAGCGGCGCGCCGAGATACGAACGGATACCCAACTCGTCGACGACGGGATTGCCGGCGAACCGCGGATACTCGCAGACGTCCTCGAGCACCAGAGCCTTGCGCCGCACCACGACGTGCGGGCAGAAGCCGTGATCCCGGTCCATCACCCGGCCCGGTTCCGCCGACGCGACGACGGCGGCCGCCTGCCCGCCGTTCGTCGGGCCAGGGGTGTAGAGGCCGGCGAAGTACTGCTCGGTGCGGCCGATGAAGTTGACCATGGCGTAACCGTCCGGGGCGCCGGCCGCGTTGGCCAGTTCGGCGGCGAGCTCGTCGAAGTCGCGGTAGGGACGCGACTCCAGGTTCAGCTCGTGTAACCGTGCCATCCGTTGCTCCACGTGCGGGTCGTCCGGCGTGAAGCGGCGCGGCTCCATGTCATAGTCCACGATGTCTCCGGATCTGTCGGGGTTCGGGCGGTGAATCACGCCGACCTGGCGGCGAAGGAACGGACCAGGTGCTCGATCAGGATGATGACGACCTTGGTCGCGGAGCGGACGTCCCGCGCGTCGCACAGCACGATCGGGATGTCGGCCGCGATGTTCAGGGCATCGCGTACTTCGCCGACGCTGTAGCGGAACGCGCCGTCGAACTCGTTCACCGCCACCAGGTACTTGATTCCCCGGTGGCTGAAGAACTCGATCGCGGCGAAGCAGTCCGGCAGGCGTCGGGTGTCGACGAGGACGATCGCGCCGAGCGCGCCCCGCGACAGCTCGTCCCACATGAACCAGTAGCGGTCCTGGCCGGGCGTGCCGAACAGGTACAGCACCAGATCGTGCCGGGCGAACGTGATGCGGCCGAAGTCCAGCGCCACCGTGGTCGTCGTCTTGCGTTCGACCCCGGTGAGCTGGTCGGTGCCGATGCCGGCCGCGGTCAGGTCCTCCTCGGTGCGCAGCGGCTCGATCTCGCTCACCGTGTTGACCAGCGTCGTCTTCCCCACCGCGAAGCCACCCGCGATGAGGATCTTGACCGCGCGGGGGAGGTGTTCAGAACCGTTTCTTGCGGAGCCCATCGAGCAGGGCCTCCAATATCGCTAGATCGGGTGCGTCCGAAGATGGCATACGGGTGGTGACCGCGTCCCAGCCGATCAGGTCGGACAGCAGAACCTTCGCCACCACGACGGGTTGTCCCAGGTACGCCGCGACCTCCACGACCGACGTCGCGACATGGCAGCGTTCCAGCGCCAGCGCGTGTTCCGGTTCCATGTGCGCCGGCCGGCGGCCGGTGGCGCAGACCATGGACAGCAGGTCGAGCTTGCGACTGGGCCGGGTGCGGCCGTTGGTCACCGAGTACGGCCGCACCACCTTGCCGGCGGCCTCGTCGAACAGGAGTCCTTCCTCGTTCATCGCAGCGTTCATCGCAGCCCGTCGGCGACCGGATGGCGTGGTGGCGTCGCCAGATGCGACGGCACCTTCTTCACCAACTGCCCCATCTCGTAGCCGAGCACGCCGGCGTCGGCCTCCTCGCCGGCCAGCACGGCGAGCACGGCACCGGGACCGGCGGTGGTCACGA
>DATBDL010000314.1:0-5804 GCA_036269975.1 Pseudonocardiaceae bacterium
GGCGTCAGATCTGAGCCACGACAGCCACGACGAACTGGTCGAGCGGGTGTTGGCCGGTCCCGCGCGGCTGGGTGCGGTGCGGCTGGTGGCGCTCGACGGTCCGTCCGGTGCCGGTAAGTCCACCGTCGCGGCGGCACTCGCGGACCGGCTTCGGTCCCGGTGTTCGGTCGCCGTGGTGCCGACGGATCACTTCGCCACCTGGGACGCCCCGGTGGCCTGGTGGCCGAGGTTGGTCGATGGCGTGCTGACGCCGCTTCGGCGTGGGCGTGCGGGTCGATATCGGCCGATGGACTGGTCCGGCGGGGCGCCGGTGCTCGGCACCGCCGTCGTCGACGTGCCGGTACCGGACGTGCTGGTGGTGGAGGGGGTCTCGGCCGGCCGGTGCTCGGTTCGGCCGTTGTTGACGTCGCTGGTCTGGGTGGAGTTGGCCGATCCGGCCGTGCGGCTGGCGCGGTCGGTCGCCCGAGACGGCGAGCGGTTTCGGGCCGACCTCCGGCGCTGGCAGCGATTCGAAACCGGCTGGTTCGCGGTGGACGGGACGCGGGCGGTAGCCGACGCGACGGCGACACCCTGAGTCGCAGTCGAAGTCGGCATATCGATACTAAAGACCGTTATGGCCTCATTTTCCGGCAGATTGCGACGAATGCTTGAGGCGACGTTCACTCGAATGGGGGATGATCTCGGTATGGGCGACGGCCGCGACTTGAGCACATGCCGGCTGTTCACGGGGTATCTGCCGGGCTACCGCACCTGCACCACGCAGGTGGAACTCGACGCGCCGCACGAGCGGCTGTGGATTCATCTCGCGTCGGTCGCCCGGTTCTCGGTCGAGCTCGCGGCCGACGCCGTCGACATGGTCGCCATGACGCTGGACCGGGACGGCGTGTGCGCCGTGCCCTGCCGGCACGAGGAGCGGGGCGGCGTTCTGCTCGGTGTGCACCCCCACACCGACAACGGCGTCGTGCCGTATGCCGAACGCGACTTCGACACCCACCTCGACGGCGGCCCGATGCAGGTCTACCTACACCTGGCCGATGCGCCGTCCGACCGGATCGAAATCACCTTCACCAGGGCTGTCACCTCCACGCTGGTCGAACACCTACGCGCATGTCGCGCGGACATGGTGGAGTAATCGACCGCCTTACCCTCGATCGAGATCACCCGTTCGTGTGACTCAAGACCGAATGCCGTTCTGCAACGAGCCCAACTAGGGCTACTGTCCTCACCGCTCGCACAGGGGTGCACACCAAGGGTGGTCGATTCGTGCTGATTGAGCTCGGTTGTGCTGAGTTGGGCGTTGCGTGGCAGGTGGCTCGATTGCCGGCTCCGCCGGCGATCTTCGCTGCTAAGGGCGCCGACCGGCCGGCCGATGACATGTCGCTGACGCGACTGGGCGCGCTCGGGTTAATCGATGCGGAAGGGGCGGTCACCCCGGAGCTGCATCGCTCGATGAGCGCCTTCGCGCATGCCACGACCGAGGTCGACCTGCGGTTCGCCGCCGGTCGCGGAGCGGAGGTACGGGCCGCCGTCACCACCCACGACGGGGTGGCGGTCCTCGCCGTGATCACGAACGGTCACGTCCGGTTCAGCCGCGTGCCCGCCGCCGCCGCGCTGCCCGCACTGGTGAACGTCCTGCCACCCGCCGAGCCGGCCCGCGGCACGCTGGTGAGCCTCCCGGTGGCCGAGGTGGACGCCGCCATCACGCGGTCGATGGAACGAGGCCAGGATGCCGACGACGGCGTCGTCGGCGATCTGACGGCGCGTGGCATGTCCGACGCCGACGCCCAACTCTTCGTGTCCCTGGTGGGCAGCAAGCGATTGCGCTTCGCCGAGTTCGGCGTGACGGTGCGGGACCGGCGCGGCGCGCGGCACCGTGGCCCCAGGACCGTCCAGGCGGTCGACATGCGCAGGGGCCGGGCCGTGCTCTACACCAGGGGCGACTACCTGGTGGCGGCGCCGGCCGACGAGCACACCCTGGTGCGGGTGCTCGGCCAGCTCCGCGACGCGGAGTTGGACCGGATCGAAGGTACCCGTTAGGGCGACCGTCAACGGCGCTCCCACTGTCTCAGGCACGGTCGGGCACACTGGAGCACGACCGGAGCAGTGAACCGACCAGGGGGCAGCCGTGCACGTGAGTCAGTGGCTGGAGGCGGTACCACCGCTCGTGGTGTACCTGCTCGTGGCCGGGTTCATCCTGATCGAGAGCCTCGGCGTGCCGTTCCCCGGCGAGATCGTGCTGATCTCCGCAGCGCTGCTGGCATCGCAGCACACCATCGCGCTGAACCCGGTCTGGGTGGCCGTCGCGGCGGCCGGCGGTGCCATTCCGGGTAATTCGATCGGGTATGTGATCGGACGCCGCTGGGGTAGGCCGCTGTTCGACTGGCTGGGCCGCAAGGTGCCCAAGCACTTCGGCCCGGCACACGTGGCCTACGCCGAGAAGATCTTCGACCGGTGGGGCGTGCTCGCGGTGTTCGTCGGCCGTTTCATCGCGCTGCTGCGCATCTTCGCCGGTCCGCTGGCGGGCGCGCTGGAGATGCCCTATCCGCGGTTCCTGGTGGCCAACGTGGCCGGCGGGATCTGTTGGGCCGGCGGCCTGACCGCGGCCATCTACTACCTCGGCGAGGTCGCCGACAAGTGGTTCTCCCGGTTCTCCTACATCGGGCTGATCGTCGCCGTGCTGGCCGGCCTCGTGATTGGGCTGGTCGTCAAGCGGCGCACCGCGCGGGCAGCCGAACGACACCACGCGGAACTGTTGCAGCAACAAGAAACCGCGCGGTGACCCTCCCGGAACGTGGCTCGGTCGCTCCGGGAGGGCGTGTCGGCGTTACCGGTTGGCCCGGTTGACCGCCGACACCACCGCGCGCAGCGAGGCGGTGACGATCGAGGAGTCGATACCGACTCCCCAGAACACCCGCTCACCCACCGCGCACTCGACGTACGCGGCTGCCCGCGCGTCGTCACCTGCGCTCAACGCGTGCTCCGCATAGTCGAGCACTCGGACGTCATAGCCGATCCCGGCCAGCGCGTCAACGAAAGCAGCGATCGGACCGTTGCCGGAGCCGGCCAGTTGCTGGTCCTCGTCCTCCACTCGGACTACCGCGTGGATCGTGACGTCGCTTTCGGACGGATCGGCGGCGCCGGCCAGCCAGGACCGCCGCACCAGCAGCGGCGTCGACGAATCGAGATACTCGGCCGCGAAGGACTGCCACATGTCGTCGGGGCTGATCTCGCCGCCCTTGCTGTCGGTCAGGGCCTGGATCACCTTGGAGAACTCGATCTGGAGCCGGCGCGGCAGATCGAGCTGGTGCTCGGTCTTCATCACGTAGGCGACGCCGCCCTTGCCGGACTGCGAGTTCACCCGGATGACGGCCTCGTACGTGCGGCCGACGTCCTTCGGGTCGACCGGCAGGTACGGCACCTCCCACGGGTGCTCCTCGATCGGGTGGCCCGCCTTGTCGGCCGCCCACTTCAGCGCGTCCAGGCCCTTGTTGATGGCGTCCTGGTGGCTGCCGGAGAACGCCGTGAACACCAGATCGCCGCCGTACGGGTGCCGCTCGGCCACCGGTAGCTGGTTGCAGTACTCGACGGTCCTGCGGACCTCGTCGATGTCGGAGAAGTCGATCTGCGGGTCGACGCCCTGGCTGAACATGTTCAGCGCCAACGTCACCAGGCACACGTTGCCGGTGCGCTCGCCGTTGCCGAACAGGCAGCCCTCGATCCGGTCCGCGCCGGCCTGGTAGCCCAGCTCGGCCGCCGCGACGCCGGTGCCCCGGTCGTTGTGCGGGTGCAGCGACAGGATCACCGAGTCGCGGTTGTCCAGGTTGCGGCTCATCCACTCGATCGAGTCGGCGTACACGTTCGGGGTGGCCATCTCGACGGTGGCCGGCAGGTTCATGATCACCGGCCGGCTCGGTGTCGGCTGCCAGATCGCGCTGACCGCGTTGCACACCTCGACCGCGTAGGACAGCTCGGTGCCGGTGTAGGACTCCGGCGAGTACTCGTACCGGAAGTCGGTGTCCGGTTGTTTGGCGGCCAGCTCGACCACCATCTCCGCGGCCGACGTCGCGATCTTCTTGATGCCCTCGCGCTCCTCGCGGAACACCACCCGCCGCTGCAGGATCGACGTCGAGTTGTAGATGTGCATGATCACGTTCGGCGCGCCACGCACCGCCTCGAACGTCCGCTCGATCAGCTCCGGCCGGCACTGGGTCAGCACCTGGATGCGGACGTCGGACGGGATGCTGCCGTCGGCGATGATCTCGCGGACGAAGTCGAAGTCGGTCTGGCTCGCCGCCGGGAAGCCGACCTCGATTTCCTTGTAGCCCATGCGAACCAGCAGTTCGAACATGCGTCGCTTGCGGGCCGGGGACATCGGGTCGATCAGCGCCTGGTTGCCGTCACGCAGGTCGACGGCGCACCACAGCGGCGCGCGGGTGATCTTGCGGTCCGGCCAGGTGCGGTCGGGCAGCGTGATGGGTTCGACGAGCTGCTCGAACGGCCGGTACCGGTGTACCGGCATCGAACTGCCACGCTGGTTGTTCCATGCGGGCTGACCGGCATCGGCCGGGCGCGCGGGCGTGCGGATGTGGCTGACGTTGGTACTGGGGACGATCGGCATGATCTGGGTGCTCCTGCTGTGCCGGGGTCGGACGACCGGCGACACGCCGAACTCCGCGACGGGGGGCCGGTCTAGTCAGACCCCGTCGCGGCGGCGAAGCAGGAGGGCATGTGCCACGCGACCACCCTAGCCAGTCGAGACGCCCCCGGCCAACGCGCCCCGTCCACATCGTGGACACCGCGTACCGGTCCGCACGATGACCGCTGGTAGCGGACCGAAGTATCAAATCGAGGTGTCAGCCGCCTGGAGCCGGGGTATCCGAGGGGCCATGACTACTTCACGGACATCCACCCGCTACGGTGCGGCCCGTGTGATCACCGGTATCGGCGCCCTGTTCGCGCTGATCGAAGTGGTCTACATCCTGTTGGTCCTGTTCGGTGCCAACGCGGGCAACGCCTTCTACAAGTTCATCCAGTCGATCGCGGTGCCGTTAGCCCTGTTCTTCCCCGGCCTGTTCACGTTCCAGAACCAGGACTGGGCCGTCATCGTGACGTACGGCCTGGCCGCGATCTTCTGGATCGTCGTCACGGGCATCATCGCGCGGTTCGTCCGGTAAGGACTGGTTCGGCGCGGGTTACTCGCGCGTAGCGTCGGTCTGGCGTCGCGTGCGAGACTCGCGGCATGGCCGAGCGAGCCCAACAGGACGGTTCCAGCCGGCGCACGCAGGCCCAACTGCGCGCCAGGATCGTCGGCACGGTGGCCGACGTGGTGCGTTGGGCGGGCTTGGTCGTCGTCGTCATCCTGGTGATCAGGGTGCTGCTCACGGTGGGCGGCGCCAACCCGGCGAACGGTATCACCAGCTTCATCACGAGCTGGTCCGATCCGCTGGCATGGGGATTCAAGGACCTGTTCACGCCGGGCGACGCTAAACTGCGGGTGCTGGTGAACTACGGGATCGCGGCGCTGTTCTGGCTCATCGTCAGTTCGGTGCTGACCAGGATCATCCGCCGCTTCGCCTGACTCATTGCCTGACCCGGACAGCACAACGGGGGTGTCGCGATGCGACACCCCCGTTGTCCGCCAGCTAGTTCAGCTTTCGGTCCGGCGGCGCTTCGCTGCCAGTCGGAGCCAGAGCAGGATGCCACCACCGGCGACGACGAGCACGCCGGCGATGAGGAGCGGGAAGCCGGCGTTCACACCGGTGAAGGGCAGCGTGCCGGTCGTCGACGTCGTGGTAGCGGCGGCC
>DATBDL010000315.1:0-17244 GCA_036269975.1 Pseudonocardiaceae bacterium
AGCTACAGCGGGTGCAGCGCGCGGTCGGCGAGTCCGACCCGTGCGTCGAGGTGCTGCCGCAGGGCTTCGCGCCGCTGCCCTACCACCGGGCGGCGGTGGCCGCGAGCGAACTGCTGTGCGTCGGTGCCGACGATCCCTATGCCCAACTGGTCGGGAACGTTGCGCGGTAAACAGCACGACAACCAGGGCGATAACCAACCGGAAGGAGACCTGGCGTGGCTGAATCGTCCGATCGAATCGCACTGCCCATCCGGGTGCACGACTTTCTGCTCGCCTGCGCGGGCCGAGTCGACGACGACGCGCTGACCGACGCCAGGGAGCTGCTGGCCGTCGCCGAACTGGATCGCGCCGTCGACCTGCTGACGGCGAGCCTGGTCGCCGGCCGGATTCCGATGAGCGCGGACGAACGGGACGAGCTGCGCGATCTCGTGGACGCGGTACGCAGCTCCCCGGCCCTCGTCGACCGCGTCATCGTCAACGACGACGCCGTGCCGCCACGGCACCGCTTCACCACCGGCGTGATGGACGACCCGGCGCCGGACGGTGGCGTGCTGGAAGCAGTCGGCCGGGTGGTCGAGGTGCTGCCGGACATTCGCGCGCTGTCGTGCGTCTGGCGGGCCACCCCGGCCGGCGCGCCGGCCGGTCCCGTCCCGCAGCGGATGGTCCTGGTGGAGGTCGGCCCGGACGGCTTCCCGCCCTCGACGTCCTACCGGGTCGAGCAAGCGCTGCGCAGGGCCGGCATCAGGGCGGCGGTCGAGGTGATCCAGGCCGGCACCGAGGTCACCGACTACCACGCGGACGCGCTGGCGGTGGCACGGCGGGTGTCGTTACGGCAGGCGGCCGCACGGGGACACGAAGCGGACGGCGAAGCCGGCAGCTCGCTGTTCGCGGACTCGCCGACACCGCGTTCCGTGACGTCCACCCGTCGCCGCTACTCGGCCGGCGCGCACGCCGAGAAGCGGTCCACAGTGGACGCGAGCGGCGGCCGCTGGCAACCGAGGATCGCCTCCGACGAGCCGGCCGCCGACCAGGAGGGCGACTCGGCCGCCGTCCGCCCGATCCACGCCGAACCGGAACAACCTACCGCGCCGCCGGTGCTGGCCCCGGTCGAGCTACCACCCGCCACGGCGGACCCGGACGCCGACCTGAGCAGCCGCGAACGCGAACTGCTGCGGCAGTTGCACGAGGAACTGGCCAAACGCGAAGGCGAAGAGCCAACCGAGGACCCGGCCCCAGCGCCGGCGCCGTCCCCCGGCACCAACTGGCACGCCAGCCAGTCCGGGCACTTCACGCCGACGGAATTCGGCGGCCAGGGCTGGCACGACGGCGCGGCCGACCAGACAGCGGTGAACGGAATCCCGCCCTACGGGAGCGCCCCGAACTAGGCAGCGGGGAAGATCCTCACACGGGTAGCTCTCGCAGCCGCTCGTGCAGTTCGGTGCGTTCCACAGTGGACAGAGATCGGAACGCGCGGGACGCGACCCGGTTCGTGGCTGTCTCCACGTCCGCCCGCACCGGATCGGTCGGCGACACCTCGGCGACCGACGTGGCCGTCAACCCGACCGAGTACCACGCCGCCGCGTGCGCGTCGGCCCTGTGGTGCCGCAACGCGTTGCACCGCTCGAACAGGCGGACCGCGGGTCCGGCCGGTGGCTCGACGGTGGCCAACGCGTCGAACACCGGTCCCGCGGACGAGCCGATCGCGCCGACCACGATCCCGTTCATCCTGGCCAGCAGGTCCAACGGCGGCCCCCACCGCGGCTCCAACGCCCGCCCTGCCGCCGCTCGCAGCGCGTCGAGCGCCGCCATCGCGATCGGCGTCGCGGCGACCGCGTTCGCCGACCGCTTCAGCCAGCCCTCCGTGATCAACTCCTCGATCGCGTCGCCGATGTCCTCCGCGTAGCGGAACAGGCCGGCCACCACTTGCAGCGACACCGGGCCGGCCAGCAGCAGGCACCGCATCTCCACCAGTACCCCGAAATGCGACGGTTTACGGGACAGCGGGGCACGCCGTAGTTCGTCCCGAATTCGTCGGTGTCCGCCCGGTACCAACCGATCCAGCTCGGTCGCGACGACGATGGCCGTCCGGCAGGCGTCGGCCGCGTCCAGCGCCACCTTCGACGACTCCGTCAACCCAGGCTCGGCGCCGGACGCCACCCGCAACCGCAGCGCCGCCTGGAAATGCGCTGCCGCACGGTCGAAATCGCCGGCGTCGTAGGCACACTTGCCGGCGTGGTGGTGCGCGAAGGCCCGGTCCGCCGGCGTCGCCGCCGCGTTGACGCACCGGATGAACTCGGCGCCCGCCTCCGCGTACCGGCCCTGCCACTGGTGCACGTGCGCCAACCGCAACCTGGCCCGCAGCGCGATCGCCGGCGACTCGGTCGCCGCCAGTTCGGCGGCCCGGCTCAACTGCCGCTCGGCGAGCGCCAGCTCACCGGCCAATCGGGCGGCGACGCCCAACTCGGTGCGGAACCGGCGTTCGACCACCGGATCTGCTGGTGACTGCGAGTGGGCGGCATCGGCGACCCAGGCGACCAGCGCGGCCGGGTGCGTCGGCACCTCGCGCAGGGTCTCCGGATCGATGATGTGCTCCCGTGCGGTGCCGGCCAGATACGCGGTGTCGTCCGTCACGCCAGTGCCAGCTTCTCCGCCTTGTCGATCAACCGTTGCAGGTGCAGGCCGCGGCGCACGTCGCAGCGGTGCTCATAGTGTCCACTGTGGAGCATGTCGGTCAGGTCGGTCAGCAGGTTGGCGTAGCACGCCTGCGTCGGCGTCGTCGGCGCCGGCAACGTGAACCGGCCGGCCTCCCCGTACAGCGACACGTCGACCACCGGCTGGTCCATCGGCATCGCGAGCGACAGCGACGCGGTGCTGGTCACGCCGTTCTCGTGTGCCAGCACGAGATGCGTCACGTCGTGCGCGCCGCGCCGGGCCGCCTGCACGTCCGTGATCGGGCCGAGCGCCGCGTCCAGTAGGTCGAGGGTGTGCGGGCCGACGTCCAGCAGGCCGCCGCGCTCGTGCCGCCACGGCGACTTCGAGAACGGGCCGCCCAGCAGCGCGCCGCCGTACCAGGTGGCGGCGCCCGTCACCCAGCCGCCGGCCTTGGCGGCGTCGGCGAGCCAGTCGATCACCTCGGGCGCGTACCGCCGGGTCAGCAGCACGATCGACGCGACACCGGCGTTCCCGACCGCGTCCACCAGCCGTTCGGCATCGGCCACGTCGGCGCCGATCGGCTTCTCCAGCACGAGATGCCGGCCGGCGGCAGCGGCCAGCACCGCGATCTCGGCCTGCACGCCCGGCGGCACCGCGAACGCGACGACGTCGACCTCGGCGATCAGCGCGTCCGGGTCGGCGGCGACCGAAGCGCCGTGCTCGGCCGCGAGTTCGGCGGCGGCTTCGGTTCTGCGGGCCCAGATCGAGACGAGCTCGGTGGCCGGATGCGCGGCGATCGCGGGCGCGTGCACCGTCTTCGCCCACGGGCCGGCGCCGATCAGGCCGAATCGCAGCGGTTCGGGTCGGGTCATGGCTACATCCTGCCCGGTCGCGCCCCGTAGGCTCGCCGTCGTGCGTGAACTGCCGAAGGAACTGGTCCTGCCGGAGCACATGGCGCAGGCGATCGCGCCCGGCCAGCCACCAGCGGTGCCGAAAGACGCCGCCAGCGTGATCCTGGTCCGTGACACGACGGCGGGCCCCGAGGTGTTCCTGCTGCGCAGGGTGCGCGGCATGGCGTTCGCCGGTGGCATGACGGTGTTTCCCGGCGGTGGCGTCGACCGGCGGGACGCCGACACGACGGTGGCCTGGACCGGCCCGGAACCGGCGTGGTGGGCCGACGTGTTCGGCTGCGACGTCGGCCTGGCCAGTGCGCTGGTGTGCGCGGCGGTACGGGAGACGTTCGAGGAGTCCGGCGTGCTGCTGGCCGGGGCAGACCCGGACAGCGTGGTCGCCGACACCACCGACCTCGGGGGTGCCAGGGCGGCACTGGTCGCCCGCGAGCTGTCGCTGGCCGGGTTCCTGGCGGCGCACGACCTCGTACTGCGCGCGGACCTGTTGCGCCCGTGGGCGAACTGGCTCACGCCACGCGAGGAACTCCGCCGCTACGACACCCGCTTCTTCCTGGCCGAACTGCCGGCCGGCCAGCGCGCCGACGGTGTGACCACCGAGGCCGACCACTCCGGTTGGCAGCGCCCGGCCGACGCGCTGGACGACTGGCGCGCCGGCCGCTGCGGTCTGCTGCCACCCACCTGGATGACCCTGTCCGACCTGGCCGAATTCGACTCCGTCGCGGCGGCGATGGCGGCGGACCGGCGGATCGACAAGGTGATGCCCAAGGTCGTCCGCGATGGCGGCGTGCTGCGCGTCATCCTGCCCGGCGACCAGCGCTACGACGTGGCGGCCGCGCACCTGGACGCCCAACCGGGTGATCGGCTGGAGCGCCCGTGACGTTCCCGGCCTACGGCGTACTGCGGCAGGTCACGCCGTCCGCATCGGTCCTGTTGGCCGAGAACCCGTCGGTGATGACCCTGGAGGGCACCAACACCTGGATTCTGCGCGGGCAGGGCAGTGTCGACTGCGTCGTAGTCGATCCGGGCCCCGACGACGCGGCCCATCTGGGACGGGTGGCGGCCTGCGGGCCGGTGGCGCAGGTGCTGCTCACGCACGGCCATCCCGACCACGCCGATGGCGCCCGCCGGTTCGCGGCTCTGGCGGGTGACGTGCCGGTCCGGGCGCTGGACCCGGCGTTGCGACTGGGCGACGAGGGGTTGGCCGGCGGCGACGTGGTGGCGGCGGCCGGGCTGGAGATCCGGGTGCTCGCCACCCCAGGTCACACCGGCGACTCGCTGTGCTTCCTCGTCGACGACACCGTGCTGACCGGCGACACCGTCCTCGGGCGCGGTACGACGGTGGTCGCGCATCCGGACGGCAAGCTCGCCGACTACCTGGAATCGCTGCGCGCGTTGGCCGAGTTGCCGCCGGGCACGATGGTGCTGCCAGGTCACGGCCCGGAACTGCCGGACGCGGGTGACGCCGCTCGTGCCTACCTGGCGCACCGCGAGCAGCGGCTGTCCCAGATCCGGCAGGCGCTGGCCACGCTGGGCCAGGACGCGTCCGCCCGTCAGGTGGTGGAGCTGGTCTACGCGGACGTGGACCGCGCGCTCTGGCCGGCGGCCGAGTGGTCGGTGCGGGCGCAACTGGAGTATTTGCGCTGATCAGCCGGGCAGGATCGGCATCACGACGTAGTGCAGGTCGAGTTCGTCCGGATCTGTCGGTCGCAGCACTGTGGACCGCAGTCCGCTTTTGATGTCGACCATGATGGTCTGGCCGGCGAACGCACGCAGCGCGTCGACCAGGTAGCGCGCCCGGTATGCCTGGCGGAGCCGGCCGGTGACCGTCGCCTTGACCGACTCGTCGGCCTCGCCGAGGTCGGCGCCACCGCCCAGCACCCTGACCTCGCCGTCGCCCAGTTCCAGTGCGATCGCGCCGCGCCCGTCCGCGTAGCGGCCGACCCTGCGGACCGCGGCGAGCAGCTCGTCCGCGATCACGTCGAGCGAGGCGTCGCCGGTGGTGCCGATGTGGCGGTTCTCGTCCGGGAACGGGGTCGCCAGCAGTGCCGTGCCGATCGACGTGTTCGGCCAGCTGATCGCGGCCCGGTCGGCGTCGGCGTGCAGCGTCAGCTCGCCCGGTACGCCGATTGCCCTGCGGGCGATCTCGGCCGCGAAGGTGGCCGGGATCAGCACGTCCAGTCCGCTGTGCTCGGCGGCGGGCCGCCACGGCAGTTGGGCGACGGCCAGCCGGTAGCGGTCGGTCGCCACGAGCCGTAGCGTGTCGCCGATCCCGCGCACCCGGACCCCGCTGAACAGCGGTAACGCGTCGTCCTTTGACGCGGCGCCCGCGACGGCCAGCAGCGCCCGCGCGAACGTCCGTCCTGCCTGGCCTGCTCTCGCCGGCGCCGATGGCACGCCGGGATGCCGGTCGACGTCCAGGATCGGCAGCGCGAACCGGGCGTGTGGCGTGCGGACGGCCAGCCGTGCGCCCTCGACCACCAGCCGCACCTCGGGTACGTCCAGCGCGCGCAGGGTCTCGGCCAGCGGCTTGCCGGGCACCAGCACTGTCCCGTCGGTGTGGACGTGGGCCGGCCGGCGCAGTGCGACGGTGCGCTCGGCGTCGGTCGCCGCCACGGTGACACCGACCGCGTCGGCCACCAGCAACACGCCGGACAGCACCGGGTCGTGAGCCCTGGCGGGTAACAGCCGGGCGGCGTCGCCGGTGGCGCTCGTCAGCTCGTCGGTGGCGGCGGTGAGATCCATGGCCGGCACCCTACGATCGATCCCCGACAGTGACGTTCCGGTAACGGGATGGCGATCACTGGGTGAAATAACTGGTGCTCGTCGGGGTCTGGCCGCCGGAAGGGTGAAAAGGCTTGAGTCAACCAGGTGGTTACGTGTCATCGTGGGGTCGACGGGGTACCCCCGTCATCTGCTGACTCCCTCCGGTGGCAGGTCGGGGCCTGTGCCGGTTGGGTGGGGTAGCGCGCGGTCCTTCTCGGGGATCGATCGCGCGCACGGAGAGGGCCGGTGCGCCACGTCGGGGGTGACGCCCGGCCCTCTCTGTATTTCCTGGTCAGCGGGCCCTGCGGGCCAGGCGCTCCGGGTCGAGGATCAACACGCTCTTGCCTTCCAGCCGCAGCCAGCCCCGGTGTGCGAAGTCGGCCAGTGCCTTGTTCACCGTCTCGCGCGACGCGCCGACGAACTGGGCGATCTCCTCCTGGGTCAGGTCGTGCGTGACCCGCAGCAGGCCGGCCTCCTGGCTACCGAACCGCTGTGCGAACTGCAGCAGCGCCCTGGCCACCCGGCCGGGCACGTCCGTGAAGATCAGCTCGGCCAGCATGTTGTTCGTGCGACGCAGCCGCCGTGCGATCACCCGTAGGAGTTGTTCCGCGATGTCCGGCCGCTTGCTGATCCACTCGCGCAGCATGGCCCTGTCCATGCTCACCGCCCGCACGTCCGTCACCGTGGTGGCGCTGGACGTGCGCGGGCCGGGATCGAAGATGGACAGTTCGCCGAACATGTCGGCGGGACCGGCGATCCACAGCAGGTTCTCGCGGCCGTCCGGGGACTTGCGGCCCAGCTTGACCTTGCCGGACTGGATGATGTAGAGCCGGTCGCCGGGTTCGCCCTCGGCGAAGATCACGTGCCCTCTCGGGAATTCGACCGGTTCGAGCGACTGGGCGAGCGCCTCCGCCGCGGCGGGCTCGACCCCCTGGAAAATGCCGGCGCGGGCCAGGGTCTCGTCCACGTCATCCCTCCTGTCTGCATGCGGCGGCCAGGACGGGTCCTCGCTACACCCCGCCGCCGATCACTGCCGTGCAGTTTAGAGCTTGTTACGCCGCAGTACGCGCGCCCGGCCGTCCGAAACGCCGGATGCCCGGACGGGTTACACGCGGGTGCGCTGCCGGCGGGGCCGTTGCCTGCTCGGCCGACCGTCCGTCCTGCGCAGCCGGAACAACTCGAGGGCACGTCCGATGCCGTGCCCGTACAGGGCACGTACCTCATCCGGTTGCGCCTGTTCGAGGAACTCCTCGACCTCGTTCTCCCGGATGGTCAGGTTCTTCAGACGCGCCTCGACCCGCTCCATGAACAACGCGAACAGCATGATCACCAGCGGGATGATCAACACGAACCAGTAAGTCATGGTGGCTCGATTCTCGCGCACCGGTTGTCCGGCCGCGCGGCCGGGGGGCCGGGCCTGGCGATCACACCATCCCACCCGGCCACACGGCCGAGTGACACGCCACGCCCGTACGCTGGACGCGTGTCCCCCGCAGCAGGTTCCGTCCCGTCGCCGCCCGCGGAAAGTCGTCTCGCGCTGGTTCGCCGCGTTCGCAGGATGACAAGGGCCTTGGCGGAGGAGTTCCCGGACGCGCACTGCGAGCTGGACTTCACCACTCCGCTCGAACTGGTGGTCGCGGTGATCCTGTCCGCGCAGAGCACCGACACGAAGGTCAACGAGGTCACCCCCGCGCTGTTCGAGCGCTACCGCGCCGCCGCCGACTACGCGGGCGCCGACCGGGTCGAGCTGGAAGAACTCATTCACCCGACCGGATTCTTCCGTAACAAGGCGAGCTCGCTGATGGGCATGGGTGCCGCGCTGGTGGAGCGGTTCGACGGCGAGGTGCCCGGCAACCTGCCCGACCTGGTGACGCTGCCCGGCGTCGGCCGCAAGACCGCGAACGTGGTGCTCGGCGACGGCTTCGGCGTGCCCGGCATCACCGTGGACACCCACTTCGGCCGGCTGGTCCGCCGCTGGGGCTGGACGGCGGAGGAGGACCCGGTCAAGGTCGAGCACGCGATCGGCGAGCTGGTCCCGCGCAAGGAGTGGACCATGCTGTCGCACCGCACGATCTACCACGGCCGCCGGATCTGCCACTCCCGCAAGCCGGCCTGTGGCGTGTGCCCGCTGGCCAAGGACTGCCCTTCGGTCGGCGCAGGCCCGCTCGACCCGGCCAAGGCGGCCGTGCTGGTGAAGGGCCCGGAAACCGACCACCTGCTGGCGCTGGCCGAACGTATCCGCGCACCACGGATCGCGAGCCCGGCGTGACGGTGCCGGCGCCGTATCGCCGGAGCGCCCGGATACGTCATCCGGGCAGGTGGGCGCTGGTCGTGCTGGTGGTGGCCGCCGCGGTGACGGTCGCCGTGTGGCCGCGCGGCAACGGCACATCGGCCGCCGCGTCGCCGCCCGCCCCGAGCCTGGCCGCCGACCGCGCTCGGGCCGCCCTGCCGGCCTGCGTCCCGGCCACCGACCACACGACGACATCCGCGCTGGCCGGCATCAGGGTCACCTGTCTAGCCGACGGCGGGCCGGTCGACCTGGGCGCCATGCTGGGGGGCCGGCCCGCGCTGGTCAACGTCTGGGCGTCCTGGTGCCAGCCGTGCCAGCGGGAACTGCCGGTGCTCGACACCTACGCCGGCCAGCCGGGTGCGGTCCGGGTGATCGGCGTGCAGGTCCAGAGCCCACAGCGGGACGGACTGGACCTGTTGGCCAGCCTCGGCGTGCACCTTCCGATGGTGTTCGACGCGTCCGGCGCGTTCGACAACGGCGGCGTGGCCGCGAAGGCGCTCCGGCTGCCCGCCGTACTGCCGGTGTCGTACCTGGTGCGACCGGACGGCACCGCGACCGTGGTCCGCCGGCCGGCCCAGGTGCTGCTCTCGGTGGCCGACGTCAAGCAGGCAGTCGCCACGTACCTGGGGGGTGCCGGATGACCGTGGACCACGGGCCGCTGGTGCCGGTCGACTCGGTGTCGGAATGGCTGCGGCCGCTCGTCGCCGGCACGGCAACGGTGGACCAGGCGATGTTCCGCCGGCTGTCCCCGAAGAACGGTGGCGCCGGCCGTAGCGCCGCGGTGCTGATGCTGTTCGCGACCGGCACGGCCGGACCCGACGTGCTGCTGCTGCGGCGCGCGGACACCCTCGGCTCGCACGCCGGCCAGGTCGCGTTCCCCGGTGGCGCCGTCGATCCCGATGACGACGGGCCGATCGCGACCGCGCTGCGCGAGGCCGTCGAGGAGGTCGGGGTCGATCCGGCCGGTGTGCGGCCGGTCGCCCTGCTGCCCCGGCTCTTCGTGCCGGTGTCCGGTTTCGACGTGACACCGGTGCTGGCCGAGTGGATCACGCCGTCCGCGGTCCGCGCCGTCGATCCCGCCGAGACGGCCGCCGTGGCCAGGGTGCCGATCGCGCACCTCACCGAGCCCGCGCACCGGCTGCGGGTGCGGCACCCGTCCGGCTTCGAATCGCCGGCCTACCTGTTTCCCGGCATGCTCATCTGGGGATTCACCGCTGGACTGCTGACGGCCCTGCTGGCCATCGGCGGCTGGGACCGGCCGTGGGACGGAACCGACGTGCGCGACCTCGACTCGGCGTGGCGGGCCGCGATGGCCCTCGGGCCGGCCGACGGTACCCTCCCGCCTGCGAACGCGGAGGTGCGGCGGTGAACTGGGTTGACCTGGTTGTGGTGCTCGTCGCCGTGCTCGCGGCGGTGTCCGGCGCACGACAGGGCCTGGTCATCGCCCTGCCCGCGTTCGCGGGCGTGCTGCTGGGCGCGGTGGTCGGGGTCCGGGTCGCGCCGCTGCTGGTCCGCAACTTCAGCAATCCGGCCACGAGGGTCGCGTTCGCGGTGGCGATCCTGGTCCTGCTGGTGGCGCTGGGGGAGACGTTCGGCGTGTGGTGCGGCCGGATGATCAAGCAGCGCATCCGCAACCCGAAACTCGCGGGCGTCGACAACGCCCTCGGCGCGATCCTGCAGGGCATCGTCGTGTTCGTGGTGGCGTGGATGATCGCGCTGCCGCTGACCTCGTACACCGGCATGCCCGGCCTGAGCTCGGCGTTGCAGCGCTCCACCGTGCTCGGTGCCGTGAACTCGATCATGCCGCAGTCCGCCCGCGACCTGCCGGCCGACCTGCGCAAGCTGTTCGACGTGCCGGACCTGCCCAACGTCACCAACCCGTTCTCGCAGACGCCGACCAACGACGTCGGGCCGCCGGACACCGCGCTGCAGGCCAGCGCGATCGTGCAGCAGGTGCGGCCGAGCGTGGTGAAGATCCACGGCGAGGCGCCGAGTTGTTCGCGGGCGTTGGAGGGCAGCGGTTTCGTGATCGCGCCGCACCGTGTGCTGACCAACGCGCACGTGGTCGCCGGCACCGACACCGTCGGCGTGCTGGTCAAGGACGGCGAACTGGACGCGCACGTCGTGTACTACAACTCGGACGTCGACCTGGCGATCCTGGCCGTTCCGGACCTGACGGCGCCGCCGCTGCACTTCGACGGCGGCGTCGCCCAGAACGGCCAGGACTCGATCGTGCTCGGCTACCCGCTGGACGGCGACTACACGGCGTCCGCCGCCCGGATCAGCAACCGGTTCAACCTGCCGGGACCGAACATCTACGACGACCGCACCGAGAACCGCGACGTCTACACGGTGTACGCACAGGTTCGCAGTGGAAACTCGGGCGGCCCGCTGGTCGACACGAGCGGCGGCGTGCTCGGCGTGGTGTTCGGTGCGGCCGTCGACGACCAGAACACCGGGTTCGCGCTGACCGCGCAGCAGGTCACCAGCGTGTTGCCGGCCAACCCCGACGGGCTGTACCAGTCGGTGTCCACCGATCAGTGCGCATCGTGACCGGGATGATCGGCATGATCGGGCGCTTGATTGGTCGGCGAGGCAACCCGGCTCGGGGCCTGCCCGTCCTACACGATGTCGGAACAGCGACCGCACGGGAGTAGAGCGTGGACGACTGGCCACCGCGATCATCAGGAGACCTGAGTGGATCGCAGCGTCCGCGCGGGCAACAGCCGGCCAGGGGCGGTCAGCCCCGCCGGCCGTCGCCGCCGCCCGGTCGCACGCCCGTCCCGCCGGTCGGCCAGCGTCCGGCCCGCCGTACCCCGCCGCCGCAGGGCACTCGGGTCAATCCGTCGTCATCCGCCAACCGCGATCGTGACCGGGACCGATACTCCGACCGGGACCGGGATCGCTATGGCGACCGTGACCGAGACCGAGACCGCTACTCCGACCGGGACCGCTATCGCGAACGCGGAGCCGCCCGTCCCCGTCCCGGCTACGGCCGGTCCAGCAAGTCCACCAGCCGGGCCGGCGTCATGCGGGCCGGCCGTACCGTGCTCGCGCTGGTGTCGGCGCTGGTGCTGTGCCTCACGTGGTACGGCTGGGCCACCGTGGACAAGCTCACGTCCGGCCTGACCCGGTTCAACCTGATCGACCCCTCCGCCAAGCAGACCACAGGGCCGCAGAACATCCTGCTGGTCGGCATCGACACCAGGACCGACGCGCAGGGCAACCCGCTGTCGCAGGACGTGCTCAACCAGTTGCACGCCGGTGACGCGGAGGACGGCGGCGACGCCACCGACACGATGATCGTGATCCACATCCCGGCCGGCGGCGCGGGCGCCGTCGCGTTCTCCATTCCGCGTGACTCCTACGTGCAGCTCACCGGTGACTTCGGCAAACACAAGATCAATTCCGCCTACACCTACGCCGAGGTGGCCGCCACCAAGCAGTTGCGCGCGCAGGGCGTCACGGGGGCGCAGTTGGCGTTGCAGGCGGCACAGGCCGGCGCGAAGAACTCGATCGACACCATCGAGCAGTTCACCGGAATACAGATCAACCACTTCGCCTCGGTGAACCTGGTCGGCTTCTACGACATCAGCCAGGCCATCGGCGGCGTGCAGGTGTGCCTGAACAAGGCGACGCACGACTCGTTCTCCGGCGCCAGCTTCCCGGCCGGCCAGCAGACCATCTCCGGCGCGCAGGCGCTGGCGTTCGTCCGGCAGCGACACGGCCTGCCCAACGGCGACCTCGACCGGATCAAACGGCAACAGGTCTTCATGGCCGCCATGGCACACGAGGTGCTGTCCGCGGGCGTCCTCACCAACCAGTCCAAACTGGACAGTTTGATCAGCGCCATCCAGAAGTCGATCACCCTTGACCAGGACTGGGACGTCCTCAGCTTCGCGCAGCAGTTGCAGGGAATGAGCGCGGGCCAGATCCAGTTCTTCACCATCCCGATCGTCAACATCACGTACCAGACCCCCGTCGACGGCGACGCGGTCGAGGTGAACCCGGCCGCGGTGCAGTCGTTCGTGCAGAACCTGGTGCACAACGCGGACAATCCGCCGACGACGCAACCGGCCGCGTCCGGCGCCAACAAGGCGGCCGCCAAGCCGGCGACGCCGACGACCACCGCGAACACGGCCGCCAACGCCGGCATCACGGCGCAGGTCTACAACGCCAGCGGCGCACAGGGCCTGGCCAGTGGGGTGCTCGGCGTGCTCACCGGCCAGGGCTTCACGTCCGGCGGCACCGGCAACGGCACCACCCGCACGACGAGCGTGATCGACTACGCGGCCGGCGACCAGGCGGCGGCCCAGAAGGTGGCAGCGGCGCTCGGCGGCAACATCACGCTGGTCACCAGCAAGGTCGTGAAGACCGGCACGATCCGCGTCTACCTCGGCAAGGACTACGCGGGCCCGAAGGGCACCGGTAGCACCCCGAAGGCCACGACGTCCGGCGGCGGCACCACGACGGCCGCGCCTCCCGCGATCACCGCGAGCGGCCAGAACTGCATCAACTGATCGGGTGACCGGCCAGGAACTCGACCAGCAGGTCGAGGACGGTGGCAGGCGCCTCGTGGTGCGGGAAGTGCCCGACGCCGGCCAGCGAGTGGAAGACCGGCCGGGGCGCGAGCCAGGCACGGGACGCCTGCGCCGTCGACGTGAGGATGTAGGGGTCGACCGCGCCGTGCACCTGCAACGACGGCACCACAAGGGATTTGTCCAACTCCTGCGCGAAGTGCCGGCCGTCGGTGCGCAGTTGCGAGCGCAGCGCCCACCGGTAGTACTCCAGGGCGCTGTGTGCCACACCAGGCACCCGCATCGCCGCGCGGTCCCGGTCGGCCACCTCGGCGAAGTCCGGGCCCACCGTCCACCGTGGACCACCCCAGCGCCGCAACAGCCGCTCGACGGCGGCCGCGTCGTCGGCGACCAGTCCGCGTTCCGGCAGGATCGGGAGCTGCGCCCGGTACACCTGTCCGATCGCGCGTGCCTGGCTGTCCGAGCGCCGCACCAGACTGCGCCGTGCCGCCGCCCGCAGCGCCAGGGGATAGGGCGCCGCCACGGCGGACACCGTCCGCACCAGCCGGGGATGCAGCGCGGCCACCGTCCAGGCGATCATGCCGCCCCACGCGTGCCCCACCAGGTGCGCACGGCTCTGGCCGAGTGCCTTGATCAGCCCCGCGATGTCCCCGGCCAGCGTCCAGCCGTCGTAGCCACGCGGCGGCTTGTCCGAGTCACCGTAACCGCGCAGATCAACGGCGACCGCACGGTAACCAGCGGCCGCGATGGCGGGAAGCTGCCGGTGCCACGCCCACCAGAACTCCGGAAACCCGTGCAGCAGCAGCACGAGCGGACCGGTGCCGGCCTCGGCGATGTGCAGGCGGATGCCGTTGGCCGACACGTCCCGGTGTGACCATGGGCCGGGCAGCCGGACGGTGGACGGGTCGGGCGCCGGGGGCACGACCCGGACGTCAGTGCTCGCGCGGCTGGTCAGAGTCACGGTGCTTCAGGGCGGCAGCGGTGTCCTTCACGGAACTGATCGTCTTGCGCGGACCACGGATGCGCCGCACCTTGCGGTAACCGAGGAAAGCGCAGGCCCCCGCGGCGACGACCATCAGGCCGACCACGATCGCGAACCCGGCCCACTGCGGCAGCCAGATGTCCAGCACCAGCGCGATCGTCACCAGGATGAACGGCATGGTGAGCAGCAGCAGGGTCAGCGCGACGAGGAAGAAGATGCTGCCCAGCAGGCCCTTCTTCACCTCGGCCGTGATCTCCGAGCGCGCCAGTTCCACCTCGGCCCTGATCAGGGTGGACAGGTGGGCGGTCGCGTCCCGCACCAGTCCGCCGATGGACTGGTCGGCCGCGTCCTTGGCCGGATCGTCCTCGGTCAGCGGAATCGCGCGAACGGGTGGCAGCCCGGCTGTGGGGTCGTGTTGGGCGCTGGTCACGGTGGTCATCGTGCCACGCGCGGTGTGGCAGGGCTTCCCGGACCGACCGAAGTGGCCCGGTGCGTTCCGGCACCGGGCCACCCCGTTCTCAGTCGTCCAGTTCGGCCAACGCCTGCTTGACCTTGTCCAGCTCGGCCTGCAGCTCGTCCATGCGGGCCTTGTGCTGCTCGCGGGCCGCGCTGATCACGGTCTCGATACCGCCGGAGATGTCCGGGTGGAGTTCCTTGGCGGCACGGGAAACCGCGGCGGCGGCGATCGGCAGCCCCTGCACGACGCGCTTGCCGCCATGCGTGAGTTCGGCCTGCCAGTCACCGTCCGCGGTGCCGGTCACGGTCAGCGTGAGCTCGACCGTGCGCGTCTTGCGTGCGGTGCTGTTCTGCTTGCGCGGGCGACCCCGGCGGGGCGCGTCCGTGTTCTCGTCGGTCACGTCCTGAGAAACGTCCTGCGACGTATCGACGGCAGCGTCGGCGACGGTGTCCGTCACAGTGTCCGTAGCGGTGTCCACTGCACTCCTGCCAGTTTGGGAAGAGTCGGTCGGTCGAATCACTAGCGTGGTGCACGGACATGCTAGAACGCCTGTTCGATGCCCGTGACGCGGGTGTCGGTCCCGCTCGCGACCACGCTCCCGAGAAGCCTTGCGCATCCCGTCGAGCCGCCGACAACGCACCCGGCCAGGCTCACCCGCCAACCGTTGTACCAGCAGAAGCCGAGCCGACCGCCCCGCACGTCGCAGCCCTCGGCTGCCGCGGCGCTCGCACGTCGCAGCCCTCGCCGGCGCCCGCTGGCCGCCCGTCCGCCGCCGCCCCTGTCCGCCGCGCGCCACAGCCCCGCCCACCGCGACTACCCCGGCTGTCAGGCAACCGAACCCGCGAATCGCGGAGCCGCCGCGAACCGCGGAACGACACCGAAAATCGCGGAATCCTTTGGGGCGCCCCCCCAATTCCAGTCTATTCGATCTTGGGTGGGGGTGCGAGCGGGTTGGGCGGGGCTGTGGACAATTGGGCGGGGCTGTGGACAACTCAGTCCTCGGATGCTCCTGCTCGTAGTCCTTCGCTGATCAGGTCCATCACGGACGAGTCGGCCAGTGTGGTCACGTCGCCGACCTGTCGGTTTTCCGCCACGTCGCGCAGCAGCCTTCGCATGATCTTGCCGGACCTCGTCTTCGGCAGTTCCGGTACGACCATGATCTGGCGTGGCTTCGCGATCGGGCCGATCTCGTGCGACACGTGGTCCCGTAGCGCCTGGATCGCCTTCTCGCCCTTGGCCTCGTCCTGCGCCACGTCGCCGCGCAGGATCACGAACGCCACGATGCCCTGCCCGGTCGTCGCGTCCGCCGCTCCGACCACCGCCGCCTCGGCCACCGTCGGGTGCGACACCAGTGCCGACTCGACCTCGGTGGTGGAGATGCGGTGCCCCGACACGTTCATCACGTCGTCGACCCGGCCGAGCAGCCACATGTCGCCGTCGGCGTCGTACTTGGCGCCGTCGCCTGCGAAGTAGTAACCCCGGTCGGCGAAGCGGGCCCAGTACGTCTCCCGGTAGCGCTCGTCGTCGCCCCAGATCGTGCGCAGCATTCCGGGCCACGGCTGGTCCAGCACCAGATAGCCACCACCGCCGTGCGGTACGTCCTCACCGGCGTCGTTGACGATCTTCGCCGAGATGCCGGGCAGCGGCCGTTGCGCGGAACCGGGCTTGGTCGACGTGACACCGGGCAGCGGCGAGATCATGATGCCGCCGGTCTCGGTCTGCCACCACGTGTCCACGACCGGGGTACGGCCGCTGCCGATGTTCTCCCGGTACCAGATCCATGCCTCCGGGTTGATCGGCTCACCGACACTGCCCAGGAGCCGCAGCGACGACAGGTCGCCCTTGGCCGGAATGTCCTTGCCCCACTTCATGAACGTGCGGATCGTCGTCGGCGCCGTGTAGAGGATCGTCACCTTGTACTTCTCGACGATGTCCCACCAGCGGCCCTGGTGCGGCGTGTCCGGTGTGCCCTCGTACATCACCGATGTGGCGCCGTTGACCAGCGGCCCGTACACGATGTAGCTGTGCCCGGTGACCCAGCCGACGTCCGCCGCGCACCAGTACACGTCGGTCTCCGGCTTGATGTCGAAGACGTTGCGGTGCGTGTACGACGCCTGCGTCAGATACCCGCCGGTGGTGTGCAGGATGCCCTTCGGCTTACCCGTCGTACCGGACGTGTACAGGATGAACAGCGGGTGCTCGGCGTCGAAGAACTCCGGCGTGTGCTGGTCGGACTGGCTGGTGACCAGTTCGTGCCACCACACGTCACGCTCGGCGTCCCACGTCACGTCACCCTCGGTCCGCCGCACCACGAGCACGTGTCGCACGCTCGGCGTCTTGGCGACGGCCTCGTCCACGGCCGCCTTGAGCGGCATGGCCTTGCCACGGCGGTTCTGGCCGTCCGCGGTGATCACGAGCTTGGCTTCGGCGTCGTCGATCCGGGCTCGCAGCGCTTCGGCCGAGAACCCGCCGAACACCACGCTGTGCGTCAGGCCCAGGCGTGCGCAGGCCAGCATCGCGACCACGGTTTCCGGGATCATCGGCATGTAGATGGCCACCCGGTCACCGGCGACGAGACCGAGCGAGCTCAGCGCGTTCGCGGCCTTGCAGACGTCGCGGTGCAGTTCGGCGTAGGTGATGGTGCGGGTGTC
>DATBDL010000316.1:0-17247 GCA_036269975.1 Pseudonocardiaceae bacterium
ATTGGGACGCCACGACCAATGACGGGCAGGCATACTCGCCGAGTGTCTGACGATCGAACCGAACAAGCTCGCGAACCGCGCCCCGTAGTGCGTCACCCAGGGCGATGACCCGTCGCCGCCTGACGACGAGCTGCTGCTCACCGCCGGACGGTCTGGTTTATGCACCACCAGAGGGTGGACCGTACACCTGTCCCTGCTGCGGCCACTGCACTCTCGAAGAACGGGGTGTTTCGAGATGTGCGGTGAATGCTGGTGGGAGGACGATGGGCAGGACGACCACGACAGTGCCGACGTTCGCGGTGGCCCGAACGGGCCGACCAGCTTGGATGCCGCCCGAGCCAAATACGTCGCTGGCGGCGGAGTACGGCAACCGCACACTCCGCCCGTCCAACCCACCTGACCGCCAACGGTGTCGCACGCCAACCCTCGCCGACGATTCGACGTCACGCCGGCAAATCACGCACGTGCTCGTTCCGATCTGTACCTACGGGTTGAGCTGCGGGGAAGTGTGGGGCCGAAGGGAGTTGAACCCTCACTGGCTGGAACCTAAATCCAGTGCCTCTGCCGTTGGGCTACGGCCCCTTGACGCCCGGTCAGCCTACCGGCTGGTACCGGGCTCGGTGGTGGCGGGCGCAGGGGGCCGTGCGGCGAGGTGGCTCGAGGTGATCTACCGTGGTCGGGCGCACGGTCGGTCTATCGAGGAGGACACAGTGGCCCGCGACCCCGACACCATTCAGCGGGAGATCGAGCAGGCTCGCGATGCCCTGGCGGTCACCCTCGACCAGCTCGGTACCAAGGCCAGCCCTCAGCGGCTGGTGGATACCGCCAAGTCCAATGTTCGCTCCACCTTCGCGCAGCCCAAGGTTCGCTACCCGCTGATCGGGTTCGGGGTGCTCATCGTCTTGCTGTTGATCCGCAAGCTGGTCAGGTAAGCACACGGCCTACCAACAGTGGGACCAGGATCTGGTCCACCAGCGTGTCCACGAACGCCGCGTCCAGCGGGTCGCCCGTCAGCATCAGGCGGTACGTCAGTGCCGCGCCCGCCAGTTCTACCGCCATTGCCTGCGGGGCGTTGTCCGCCAGTTCTCCTCTCGCACCCGCCCGCTCCAGCACTCCTCTCAGCACATCGCGCTGTGAGCGCAGGAAACTCTTGCGGAACGCGTCCGCCAACTCCGGCTCGTGCGGTAGCTCGCCCACCAGAGCCTGCGCCGCCTTGCCCGCTGGGCCGGACAGGAACGTGGCGAACGCCAACAGGAACTCGTGCAGGTCACCGGCCAGACTTCCGGTGTTCGGGGCCGGGATGCTTCTGCTGACCAACTGGTTGCACGAGTCGATCACCAGGTCCAGTTTGGAGTCCCACCTGCGATAGATCGTCGCCTTGCCGGCCCTTGCCGTCGCGGCTACCGCGTCCATCGTCAGGGCCCGATAGCCCACTTCGGCCAGTACCGTCAGGGCCGCCGCTCGCAGGGCCTCGTCTCGGCTGGCGTCTCTTGGGCGCCCCCTTGGCAACGTCCTCGGCTCTGCCCCGTCACGTGCTGCTGTCACGCCACCGCCCCATCACGAACTGAAGACCAAACGACCACCTGGCGGTGAACATCCTATGGGGCGCCGACAATTCCGCAGCAGTATGTCCGAACAACACTTGACCGTATCTGGGCTGGTCAGGCGTTTTCCACACCTTCCGCGGTGGCGTCGGGCCACGGCGGTGTCACGCCATTGATCACCTGATCGGTTGATATTTTGGCTGGTTGGACCCGGCCGACCGGGTCGATCAGGCCGGCCGGGTGGACCAGTCCCAGGCGCGCGTGCAGGTAGCTGGTCGTGAAGGCGTAGGCATCTCCATCCAACAGGTGCACCACCCGACGCTGGTCATCGTTCGGCTCGATCTTGGCGACCATCTGGTCCGCCCGGTCGCGTGCCGCGATCAGGCCGACGGCCTTCGCGCTTTGTGTCTTCGTCTCGCCGGCTACCGCCACCGTGACGGTCCAGTCGTCGCCGTCCGGTGTGTAGTTCACCGTGATCGGTGCGTGCATGGTGCCCCCTCCGCCTTGCTACCTCACTTCCAGCATGCATGAGCCACCGCTTGCGCGGCCGGTCCAGAACGGCCTCACCTCGTGCCGACGGGGACCGGATCGGTGGGCTGCTCGTCGAACAACTGCCTTGCCAGCCTGGCCATCGCCGCAGGTAGGTCGATCTCCATGCCTGGATTCCAGTCCGCCAACCGCTCCATCACCCATTCCTGCCATGCCGACGCGAGCTTGTCGAACTCGTGCTCACCCGCGTCGGTGAGGTGCAGGCCGTCCGACCGCCCCTCCAGATAGCCGATCGCGATGGCATGGTCGAACGCCGGTTGCAGCACCTTCGCCGGTACGCCGACCACGTCCGCGATCGCCGCTACCGACGCCGCTCCGAGCCGCCGCTCCGCCATCCGCACCTTGACCACGCACCACGCCTCCGCCTCGTCCAACGGCGACGTCGCGAGCACGGCCCTGCTCATCTGCCTGCGCTCCTTGCGCAGCAGCTTGGCCAACGCCCGTTCCAGGCCCTGGTCGGCGTCCGCCGACTCCGGCATCGCGAAACCCTCGCCCATGTCGGCGGCCGCGGCGCGGGCCGTGCCACGCAGCGGCACTTCGCGCAGGAACAGCGACAGCACGAACGCGGCCAGCGCCACCGGCACGCCGGCCAGGAACACCACGTGCAACGACTGGGCGTACGCGTGCACGACCGGATCGGCGATCGCCGCCGGCAGTTTGTGCAGCGCTGCCGGGCTCTGCAGGGCCCGCGGGTCGACTCCGCGCGGCAGCGGGTGGCCCGCCAATGCCGCCGTCGTCTTTCCGCTGAGCTGGCTGGCATACACGCTGCCGAACACGGCGACGCCGAAGGAACTGCCGATCGTGCGCAGGAACGTCACGCCGGACGTGGCTACGCCCAGATCCGCGTATTCCACGGTGTTCTGCACCGCGATCACCAGTACCTGCATGGAAAGGCCGATGCCGACGCCGAGCACGAACATGTACAGCGACATCAGCCAGAACCCGGTGTGCTCGTCCATCCGCGACAGCAGGAACAGGCCGGCGACCATGCCGACCGACCCGACGATCGGGAAGATCCGATACCTGCCGGTGCGGCTGACCGCGTTACCGCTGCCGATCGCCGCGATCAGCAGGCCGAACACCATCGGCAGCATCCGGATACCGGACAGCGTCGCCGACGTGCCCTGCACGTACTGCAGATACGTCGGCAGGAATGTGATGCCGCCGAGCATCGCGAACCCGACTATGAAACTCAGCGGGCCCGCGACCGCGAACACCGGATCGCGGAACAGCCGGATCGGCAGCACCGGTTCGGCCGCGCGCCGTTCGACCAGCACGAACAGCACCAGCGCGACAACGGAGCCGGCCGCCATCCAGATGATCGTCGGCGACGCCCACGGGTAGGTCGTGCCGCCCCAACTCGTCACCAGGACCAGGCCGCTGGCACCGAGCGTGATGAGGATGATCCCCAGGTAGTCGATGACCGGCCGCAACGCGCTGCGCACCGCGGGAATGGCCGGCACGGCGACCGCGAGCACCACTACGCCGACCGGGATGTTCACGTAGAACGCCCACCGCCACGACAGGTGGTCCACGAACAGGCCACCCAGCAGCGGCCCGATCACCGTGACGACGCCGAACACGGAGCCGAGGGCGCCCTGGTAGCGACCGCGTTCGCGCAGCGGGATCACGTCCGCGATCAGCGCGGACGCGGTGACCATCAGGCCGCCGGCGCCCAGCCCCTGGACCATCCGGAACCCGATGAGCCACAGCATGCTGTTGGCGAAGCCGCAGAAGAACGAGCCGGTCAGGAACACCACGACGCTGACCAGGAACATCCGCTTGCGCCCGAACAGGTCGCCGAACTTGCCGACCAGCGCCGTGGACACGGTCTCGGCCAGCAGGTAGCCGGTGACGACCCACGACAGGTGGCCGGCACCGCCGAGGTCGCCGACGATCGTCGGCAGCGCGGTGGACACGATGGTCTGGTCGAGCGCCGCGAGCAGCATGCCCAGCGCGACCGCCGCGAACACGGCGTTCTGCCGGCTCCGGCCTACCTCGGGCGGTCCGTCCTGCCGTGGCGGCACGGCTGGCGCCGATGGCCGATCGGTCGTCGCTGGCGCGATGTCGGTTGTGCTGGCGGACATTGCGACCTCCGACGCGACGGCGACCTGGCAGTACCGACCCTAGGTCGCCGATCGCGCCTCGGCAGCGTGAGCAGCTAATCCCGACCGGGTGACGGCTCGGACGACGGCACGGCGGCCGCGATACCGAACCAGATCAACTGCATCACGAGTTCGGCCGCCTGTTCCGGTGTGACGTCGGGATTGCGCTCGCACCACAGCGCGAGTCGTTCGCAGCCACCGACGATCACCTCGGCGGCCGGGGCCGTGGCCAGCGGGGACGGTTCCGGGGCGTAGAGCGCCATGGTGCCGCTGATCAGGTCGGTCTGCTGTTGCCGTACCGCCTCGATCTCGGCGGCCGCCGACGGGCCGACGACGGCGGCCTCGCTGCGCAGCAGAGCCCACGCCTGGCGGTGTTCGGCGATGAACCGGAAGTACGCGATCAGGCCGTTGCGCAGCATCTGTTCCGGCGTACCCGCCCGCACGGCCGCCCGCGACGTGACCTGGAGCAGTTCCGCCCTCGCCTGCCGGATGCACGCGACGAGCAGTCCTTCCTTGGACCGGAAGTACTCGTACAGCATGGGTTTGGACACGCCGACCCGCTCCGCGATCTCGTCCATGGACGCGGCGACGTAACCGCGTTCCGCGAACACCTGCTCGGCGACGGCCATCATCTGGCGTTCGCGGTCGGCACGGGGCATCCGCCGCCTGCGCCGGGCGTCGCTGGGTGTGGCCACGGCACGAGTCTACCGCAAGTAACCTACTGATGGTAAGCTACGGTCCGGTAATACGGTGACCAGGTCAGTGAGGGATGACGGCATGGGCAACGACGTGCGGGTGATCATCGTCGGTACCGGTTTCTCCGGCCTCGGCATGGCGATCCAGCTTGCCAAATCTGGCATCGACGACTTCGTCGTGCTGGAGAAGGCGCAGGACGTCGGCGGCACCTGGCGGGACAACTCGTACCCCGGCTGTGCCTGCGACATCCAGTCGCACATGTACTCGTTCTCGTTCGAGCAGAACCCGAACTGGACCCGCTCCTTCCCGTCGCAGCCCGAGATCTGGGACTACCTGCGCAAGGTCGCCGACCGCTACGACCTGCGCCGCCACATCCGCTTCGGCCAGGAGATGGTCGGCGCGCGGTGGGACGAGGACCAGCGGGTGTGGCACGTGCGCAGCGCGACGGGCGAGCAGTACACCGGCCAGTTCCTGGTGGCGGGTGTCGGTGCGCTGCACATTCCGAACATCCCGAGTCTGCCGGGGATGGACCGGTTCGAGGGCGCGATGTTCCATTCCGCCAACTGGAACCACGACTACGACCTGCGTGGCAAGCGGGTGGCTGTCGTCGGCACCGGCGCCAGTGCGATCCAGTTCGTGCCGCAGATCGCGCCGGACGTCGCCGAGCTACACCTGTTCCAGCGCACGGCGCCCTGGGTGATGCCGAAGCCGGACTACGCGATGCCGTCCTGGGTCCGCACGATGTTCCGGTTCGTGCCCGGTGCGCAACGGCTCTACCGCGACCTCATCTACTGGCTGCTGGAGGTGCGCGCCGTCGGCTTCAACGGCCACCCGAAACTCCTACAGGCGGCGGAGAAGATCGCCAAGCGACACATCGGCAAGCACGTCAGGGATCGCGCGTTGCGGCGCAAGCTGATCCCGGACTACCGGATGGGCTGCAAGCGGGTCCTGGTGTCCAACGACTACTACCCCTCGCTGGCGCGCGACAACGTCGAGGTCGTCACGGAAGGCGTCACCGAGATCACTCAGCACGGCGTGGTGGCTGGTGACGGGACCGAACGCGAGGTCGACGCGATCATCTTCGGTACCGGATTCCACGTCACCGACGCGTTCGACAACCTCGACGTGATCGGGCGGGACGGTCGCAACCTCGGCAAGGAGTGGGCCGCCGAAGGCATGCGCACCCACCTCGGCATCACGGTCAACGGCTTCCCGAACCTGTTCTTCCTGCTCGGCCCGAACACCGGTCTCGGCCACAACTCCGTGGTGTTCATGATCGAGTCGCAGATCAGGTACGTCTTCGACGCGATCAAGCTGGTCGACCGCAACCACGCGCGTGGCATCGAGGTGCGGGGGAGCGTGCAGGACGAGTTCAACACCGAGATCCAGGGCAAGCTCGTGCGCGGTGTGTGGACCCAGGGCGGCTGCACCAGTTGGTACCTGGACAGCAAGGGCGTCAACCGCACGATCTGGCCCGGCTTCACGTGGCGGTACTGGCTGGACACCCGCAGGGTGAACCCGGCCGACTTCGAGCTGATCGCCGGCCGCGCCGCCGCGAACGGCGTTCGGCAGGTCACGAAGGCGGACGCCGTGAGCTGAAAGCCCGGTCAGGGCACGTTGTTCAGGGCTCGGAGCCGGCCGATGAGTTCCACCGTGTCGATTCCGCAGAGCTCCGCCATCTGCTCGAGTGCCGCCAGGTCCAGGTGTACTTCGGCGGGTTGGCCGACCGGTGCCTGCTGGAGCCGGTCGGTCGCCCATCGGCGCAGTGGCGACAGTTCCGGCTGCGCGTCGGCGACCACCTTGGCCAGGTTGACGCGGATGTGGCCGGGCCGCTCGTTCGTGAACACGCGATCGTGCACGCGTGCGAGCACGTCGTGCGGCAACACGTCCAGGGCCACGCACAGTTCGGCGAGCCGGACCACCGAGCACTGCCGGGTGCCCAGCTCGTAGGTGGCCAGCGTCTGTAGCGAGATCTCGGTGTCCAGATGGTGGCGCAGTTCCTTGCGGGTCCAGCCCCGCTGCTTGCGCACCCGGCGGAGTTCGTCACCCAGTACCCGCTGGTAGCTCGCTGCGTCGATCCGCACGGCCGTGCCTCCGCCCCTGAAACGCGTCACCACTCCCGCGTCCGCTCGTTCACCTAGTGACAGCCACAGCAGACGCCCTTGTTTTACTGGTGAGTACCTACGCGTGAGTCGCTTACGCGGGTCCGGCTTGTTTATGGCCTACGTCACCCGAATGGATGTATGTGAGCGGCTGTGTCGTCAGTTCACAGGAACGTCAGTTCACACACGGCGGGCCGCTGCCCGCGTCCGTGATCGGCTGCGTGCTGCCGGTCGGGGGAGCGGCCGGTGCGGTGGTCGGTGCGGTGGTCGGCGCGGTCTTCGTGCCGCCCGACGTGACCGCGTTGGCGCTCGCGCCACTCGGGGCCTTGTAGTCGCGGCCGAGTTCGACCAGGACGTGCCCGGACGACACGCTGGTCGTGCCCTGCTCCAGGGTGAAATGGCCGCCCAGCGCGGTGGCGACGGCCTGGGCGTTGGCCTCCTGGCCGGCCGGGTAGAACACCACGGACGTGGTGCGGTGCGTGGTGTTGCCGGTGGCCCCCTCGGTGAAGCCGTCACCGGCCAGCAGCGATTCCACCGTGGCCGCCAGGTTCGACGTGCCGGACGCGTTGGTCACGTCCACCGTCAGGCCCGCGTTCGAGTTGACGGCCGCCGCCCGGTTGGCCGGCGTGGTGGTCGGCGTGCTCGCGGTGTTCGTGGTGCCGGTGGTGGGAACGGCGGTGGCGCCGTGCACGAACGCGGCCACCTGCGCGGGGCTGACCTCGACCGCGCTGACGCCGTTCTTGCCCTGCGGGTAGTAGGCGATGTTCTCGACCGGAATGGTCTGGAACTTGATGTTGCCCGACGTCATGCCGGACATCTCCTGCGCGAAGTCGATCAGGTTCCACTGGTTGTCGATGGTGACCGAGCCCTGGATCGCGGTGATCAGGCTGTTCAGCGTGCTCGGGCTGGTCAGCACGCCCGACGACAGCACCTTGTGCGCCATGCTCGCCAGGAATGCCTGCTGCCGCTGCTCACGTTCGAGATCGGTGCTGGCACCGGGAAGATTGTGCCGCTGCCGGACGAACTCCAGCGCCTGCAGGCCCTGCACGCTGAACTCGCCGGCCGGGAACACCGCGCCGGAATACTTGCTGTCGTTCACCGCCTGGTTGAGGCAGACCGGCACACCGCCGATGGCGTTGGAGATCTGGTAGAAGCCCATCAGGTTGATCGCCGCGTAGTGGTCGACGCCGATACCGGTGAGCTGCTCGACGGTCTGGATGGCCTCCCGCGCGCCTGCCTCGTTGGACTGCACGTCCAACTGGGCCGGATCGGTCAGGCCGCCCGCCTTGAGCGAGCGCGTCGCGGTGTTCTTGGCCAGGCCGTACGCCGAGTTGATCTTTCCGGTGCCGTAGCCGGGGATCTTCACCCACGAGTCCCTTGGGATGGAGATGCCGATCGCCTGGCCGCCACCGGTAGGGATGTGGATCAGCATCATGGTGTCGGTGTCCAGCTCACCGGAGTCGTCGCCGGCGTGCAGCCCGGCGAGCTCGGCGGGGGGCAGCGGGTTGCCCTTCGCGTCGGTACGGCTGTCCATGCCGACCAGCAGGATGTCCATCGAGCCGTCCGGCGGCTTCGCGTTGGTAGCGCTGTTGTGACCCTTGTCCAGTACGTCCGCGGTGACCAGGCCGTCCTGGGCGGTCTGCAGGGTGGTCCACGCGTAGCCGGTGCCGCCGAGTGCCAGCACGGACGCCAGCACCAGCACGGTCCGCCCGATGCCGATCCCGACCCGGCGGCCACGCGGCGCCGGCCGGCTGGGCAGCGGGCGGCTGGGTAACGAGCGGTCCCGGACCGGCGGCCGCTTTTCCGTGGGGCGGTCGGCGACTCGTCGGGGGATCGCGGGCGGTTGCGGCTGGGTGACCTCGTCCGGCCGGGCCGGCGGAATGTCGACGGCTCGGGCCGCGCCGGGTCCCGGCGACTCCGACTGGAGGCTGCCGCTCAGGCGCGCGTCGGGCGCCGGCCGGCGGACGGGCCGTTGCGCGCGGGCCGGCGCGCCGGGTGGGAGGGGTCGGGCTTTCCGTGGCTGGTCCCCGGCCCAGTCGACCACTCCGTGCTCCCCTCACTGCTCGACCGCCAACGCGACGTGACACGACGTTCAACGGCTAGGACGCGCGAGGCGGCCGCCGGGTTGCGAGTGATCTGGACCACTGCTCGCTGACCTGCGAAAACGTCCCGAAACTACCGGTGGGCCACCCCTGATGTCGGTCCGCTACACTAAGTCGGAAGCTTTGTGCTCCGCCTGGGTATCACCCAGATCCGGTGTCCACCTTCCCGGACCGGCATCGGCGGAGCCGCCACAAACGTACTGGGATACAG
This sequence comes from Pseudonocardiaceae bacterium, assembly GCA_036269975.1. Taxonomy (GTDB): domain Bacteria; phylum Actinomycetota; class Actinomycetes; order Mycobacteriales; family Pseudonocardiaceae; genus DATEPR01. The sequence goes on from DATBDL010000316.1 coordinate 9,310, forward strand.
AGGGGTTCTGCATGCCTCCCAAGAAGAAGAAGACGTTCGAGGCGACCCTCGAACTCGAGGCGGGCAACGCCGCCATGGTCGACCTGGGCAAGATGCTCGGTCCGACCGGCGTCAACACCCGTAACGTCAAGGTCGAGTACGACGAGTCGACCAGCGCGAACCGTGGCGACATCGTGCCCGTCGTGGTGACCGTGTTCGACGACCGGTCGTACGAGCTGCGGTACAAGACGCCGCCGACGAGCTTCCTGATCCGCAAGGAGCTCGGCCTGAAGTCCGGCTCGGACACGCCCGGTCACAAGACCGCCGGCTCCATCACCCGCGCTCAGCTCCAGTCGATCGCCGAGCGCAAGATGGTCGACCTCAACGCGGACGACATCGAGGCGGCCATCAAGGTCGTCGCCGGTTCCGCCCGTTCGATGGGGATCTCGGTCAGCGACCGCTGAACCCGCACGTAGCGAAGGCCCGGTGCCGAAGATTTCGGCACCGGGCCTTCGCCGTTCAACGACTCGGCTTTACTTGCCGTTTGCTTCTTGGAACCTGGTGATCAGGTCGGCCGGAATGCGGCCGCGCTCGGAAACCGGGTGCCCATTGCGGCGGGCCCATTCCCGAATGGCCTGGTTCTGCGCCCTGTCCCCACCGGGGCGCACCTGGGTCCGGCCACCACTCTTGCTGGTCCTGCCGGCGCGCCGGGCTGCCGTGACGAACTCGGCGAGCGCCTTGCGCAGGCCGTCGGCGTTGCCGGCGGAAAGGTCGATTGCATAGTCGACGCCGTCGAGTGAGAAGGTGACGGTCTCGTCCGCCTCGCCTCCGTCGACGTCGTCCACGAGATGAACGACGGTCCGTGCAGCCACTGGGAACTCCATTTCGCGATGTGTGTGGACGTGCCGGTTCAGCGTATCCCCTGTCGAATTGTGGAAGGGCGTTTCTGCCCGGCGCGTCCTGGTGAATCGTGGAATCGGACCATTATTCCGGGCGGTGTCCAACGTTCGAGAGGCTGGACTGAATGTCCTGTTTGCGTGGTACGAGGTCACGGCATGCTGGCAAACGGCGGCCCGGCACCAGGCTCAACGGACGACATGGGACCATGAAAGAGCTATGGCCGAAACCCAACTGACCCCCATGGTGCCGAGCGCGTCACCCGTCGCTGACCTGCCCACGGACGGGTTGTCGACGTCGGGTGCCACGCGGACGCCGGTGTCCGGCCTGAACGTGCGCACGCTCGTGCAGGGCCTGGCCGGCTCGGTGGCCATCCTGATCGGCTCGCTCGGCGCAGGCGGTGACCTGATCCAGGACCCGGTGCTGGGCAACAGCCCGTTCTCCTGGTTGCGCTACGGCCACGGCCAGCAGTTGGCCCAGGCCGTCCTCTACGTCGGCGTCGGCCTGCTGGTCTGGGCGTGGATCCGGCTCGGCCGCGACATCATGGCCAAGCGGGTCGCCGCGCGTGGCGTGCTGCTCACCGGCATCGCGTGGATCACGCCGATGATCATCTCGCCGCCGACGTTCACCAGGGACGTGTTCTCCTACCTCGGGCAGGGCGAACTGTCGCTGCGCGGCCTCGACCCGTACGCCGTCGGCCCCTCCGTGCTCGGCGACGCCATCGCGGCCAACGTGCACCCGTTCTGGCAGTCCACGCCGGCCCCGTACGGCCCGCTGTTCATCCTGCTGGCCAAGACCGTGGTCGGGATCACCGGCGAGCACCTGATCGTCGGCGTGATCGCGATGCGGCTGGTCCTGATGATCGGCCTGTTGCTGCTGGTCCTGGCGCTGCCCGGCCTGGTCCGCCACCTGGGTGGCCGGCTGTCGGTGGCGTTCTGGCTGATGGTCGCCAATCCCATGACCGTGATTCACCTGGTCGGCGGGCCGCACAACGACCTGCTCATGATCGGCCTGCTGGCCATGGGCGTCCTGTCGGTGCTCAACCGGAAACACACGGCCGGCATCGCACTGGTCACGCTCGCCATGGCGATCAAGGCCACCGCTGGGGTCGCGCTGCCGTTCCTGGTCTGGATCTGGGCCGGCCGGCTGGAGGGCACGCTGCTGCGCCGGTTCGTCCGGGCGTGCGCGGCCAGCCTCGGGGTCGTCGCCGTGACCTTCGGCGCCTGTATGGCCGTGGCCAGGGTGAACTTCGGCTGGATCGGCGCTCTGCACGCGCCGACACTGATCGTGAACTGGGTGAACCTGCCGACCGGTGCCGGTGAGTTGGCGCACTCCATCGTGAGCTGGTTCGGCGATCTGCCGGAGCAGCCGTTCGACCAGATGTTCCGGTTCATCGGCATCGTCGCGCTGGTGGTCATCGTCGCGGTGCAGTGGTGGCGGTCCCGCGAAGGCGGCGCCGACGCCGCCAGGCGGGCCGGCATCGCGTTGCTGGCCGTCGCGATCCTCGCCCCGCCCACCCTGCCGTGGTACCTCATGTGGGGGCTGGCGCTGTTCAGCGCGGCACCCTGGCGACGGTCGTGGATGGCCTTCACCGCCGGTCTCGTCGTGCTGGTCCTGCTGGTCTACTACCCCAACGGCGAGAGCGCGATGACCAACGTCGGGCACATGATCTGGGTGCTGCTGGCCGCGATCCTGGCCGGTGTGTCGATGGTCAAGGTGGACCCGCTCGGGCTGCGCGCCAAGACGGTCGAGCTGGTCACGCTGTCCGGTGACGCGCACGACGCGCCGCCACTGACCGTGCCGGCGCCGGCAGCCGAACCGGCGTCGCAATCCGAGCAGCCATCCGAGCCCGAGCAGTCCGAGTCGGCTGAACACCAGGTCACGGGCTGAGCTCGTGTGTGTCACGGGCCGAGGAAGGCCCGTAGCAGCGCCGACGTGCCGGCGAGGTGTTCCGCCATCGCCTGGCGTGCGGCCGCCGGATCGCCGCCCAGGATCGCGGCGATGATCACCTCGTGCTGCGCGTTCGAGTGACCCAGGTTCGGTGGCAGCAGCGGGATCTCGTCCAGCAGCTCGTTGACCCGCATCCGCACGTCGGCGACGGCCGTGGTGAGCGACGCGGAACCGGTCACCTCGGCGATGGCCAGGTGCAGCCGGGAGTCCTTGCGGCGGTACTCGACCAGGTCGGCCAGTGACGTCTCGGCGAGCCGGTCGGCCAGGTGGCGGCGCTGGCCGGGGGTGAGGGTGCGTTGCGCCGCCACCTCGGCGGCACCGGTCTCCACCACGTAGCGCACGGTCAGCGTGTCGTCCAGGCTCTCGCCGAGCCGGCGGGCCAGGTCGTCCGGCTGGCCTCTCGGGCGGCGGGGGCGCGGCTCGGTGACGAACGTGCCGCCGTAGCGGCCTCGCCGGGACGCGACGTAGCCGGCGTCGGCGAGGGCGTGGATGGCCTCGCGCAGGGTCACGCGCGCCACGCCGAGGCGGGCGGCCAGTTCGCGCTCGGCCGGCAGCCGCTCGCCGACCGCGACGACACCGAGCTTGATCGCCCGCAGCAGCCGTTCCACGGTCTCCTCGAACGCGTTCCCGGTCCGGACCGGCCGGAACAGCGCGTCGTCGACGTTCGCGGCGAAATCGGGGTCGGCGCTCATAGCGGTGTCACGTAGGCGCCGGATATCCCGCCGTCCACCAGGAACGTCGACGCGGTGATGAACGACGCGTCGTCGCTGGCCAGGAACGCGACCGCGGCCGCGATCTCGTGCGGCTCCGCGAACCGGCCCACCGGCACGTGCACCAGCCGCCGGGCCGCGCGTTCCGGGTCCTTCGCGAACAGTTCGGCCAGCAGCGGGGTGTTCACCGGACCGGGGCACAGCGCGTTCACCCGGATGCCCTCGCGGGCGAACTGCACGCCCAGTTCCCGGCTCAGCGCGAGTACGCCGCCCTTGGACGCGGTGTAGGAGATCTGCGATGTCGCGGCGCCCATGACCGCGACGAACGACGCGGTGTTGATCACCGAGCCCCGCCCGCCCGCCTGCATGTGCTCGATGGCGTACTTGCTGCACAGGAACACCGACGTGAGGTTGACCTGCTGGACGCGGTGCCAGGCGTCCAGTCCGGTGGTGAGGATCGAGTCGTCGTCCGGCGGTGAGATGCCGGCGTTGTTGAAGGCGACGTCCACCGAGCCGAAGGTGTCGGCCGCGGTGGCGAACAGGGCGCGGACGTCGTCCTCGCTGGTCACGTCCGTGCGCACGAACAGGCCGTTGACCTCGCCGGCCGCCTTCTCGCCCGCATCGGCGTCGATGTCGGCGACGACGATCCGGGCCCCCTCCTCGGCCATCCGGCGCGCCGATGCCAGGCCGATGCCGCTGCCACCACCGGTGATCACGGCCACCCGGCCGTCCAACCGTCCCGCCAGATGGGTGGGATGGTTGGGAAGAGGCACAGCCATATTTCCCCCTAGTCCACGGTGTCGATGAAGACGTTCTTGGTCTCGGTGAACGCGGCCAGCGCGTCCGGGCCGAGCTCCCGGCCGAGGCCGGACTGCTTGAAGCCGCCGAATGGTGTCCAGTAGCGCACCGACGAATGCGAGTTCACCGACAGGTTCCCGGACTGCACGCCCCTGGCCACGCGCAGCGCCCGACCGACGTCCCTGGTCCAGATCGAGCCGGACAGGCCGTATTCGGTGTCGTTGGCCAGCGCGATCGCGTCCGCTTCGTCCGTGAACGGCTGCACGGTGATGACCGGCCCGAAGATCTCGTCGGTGACCGTGCGATGGCCGTTCGGCACCGGCGCGAGAACCGTTGGCGCGAACCAGAAACCGGGCCCGTTCGGTGCACTGCCACAAAACGCGACCGGCACACTGCCGTCCACATAGGACGCGACCTGGTCCCGCTGCGCCGCCGAGATCAGCGGCCCCATGTCGCTGGCCGGATCGGCCGGATCGGTGACCCGGACGCCCTGGACCGCCGGTTCGAGCAACTCCATGAACCGGTCGAACACGCTGTGCTGTACCAGAACGCGGGAACGGGCGCAGCAGTCCTGGCCGGCGTTGTCGAACGCGCCACCGGGTGCGGTGGCTGCGGCCTTGGCCAGGTCGGCGTCGGCGAAGACGATGTTGGCGTTCTTGCCGCCCATCTCCAGGGTGTGCCGCTTGACCTGCGCTGCGCAGCCGGCGGCGATCCGCTTGCCGACCTCGGTCGAGCCGGTGAACACGACCTTGCGCACCAGGGGGTTGGTGACGAAACGGTTGCCCACCACCGATCCCTGGCCGGGCAGCACCTGGAACACGTCGTTCGGAATGCCCGCCTGGTAGGCCAGTTCGGCCAGGCGCAGCGCGGTGAGCGGGGTCAGCTCGGCCGGCTTGAGCACGACGGTGTTGCCGGCGGCGAGCGCGGGCGCGAAACCCCAGGCGGCGATCGGCATCGGGAAGTTCCACGGGACGATCACGCCGACGACGCCGAGCGGTTCGGCGAACGTGATGTTCACGCCGCCGGGCACCGGGATCTGCCGGCCGAACAGCCGTTCCGGCGCCGCCGAGTAGTAGTGCAGGACGTCGGCGACGTTGCCGGCCTCCCAGCGGGCGTTGCCGATGGTGTGGCCGGAGTTGCGGACCTCCAGGTCCGCCAGGTGTTCCCGGTCGCCGGCGACGGCGTCGGCGAACCGGCGCAGCAGGCGGGCGCGGTCGGCTGGCGCGACGGCACGCCAGGATTCGGTTGCGGAGTGGGCTCTTTCGATGGCGGCGTCGGTTTCGGTGAGCGTGGTCAGCGGCACGGTCGCGATGACCTGCTCGGTGGCCGGGTTGACCACGGCGAAGGACGCGGTCATGTGGCGGCTCTTTCTGGTGTCGTGGCGGTCATCGGCGGCCGCCCCGTTCTCGTGCGGCTGCGACCAGCGCGGCAACCAGTCGGTCGTCGTCCGTGTCTTCCTCCGGGTGCCACTGCACGCCGAGCACGAAATGGTGGTCGGGTGCCTCGACGGCCTCGATCGTGCCGTCGTCGGCCGTTCCGACGACGGACAGGCTCTCGGCCACGGCGTCCAGCGCCTGGTGGTGGTGGCACCGGCCCTTGGTCTGGCTGCCCAGCAGCGCCGCCGTTCGGCTGCCGGTGGCCAGTCGGATGCGGTTCTCGCCGAAGACGCCCAGTTCCGGGCGGTGCGCGTGGTGGCCGACGGCGTCCGGCACGTGCTGGCACAGCGTCCCGCCCAGGGCGCTGTTGAGCACCTGCATGCCACGGCACACCGCGAGGATCGGCAGGTCGGCCGCCATGGCCTGGGCCAGTAGGGCGAACTCGTACGCGTCCCGGTCGGTTCGCGGTCGGTCGGTCTCGGCGTGGGCCGACTGTTGGTAGCGGGCCGGGTCTACGTCGGCGCCGCCGGAGAGCAGCAGGCCGTCCAGGCGGCCTATCAGCGCGGAAAAGCCGGCGCCGATCGGGGGCAGGAGCACCGGGATGCCACCGGCCCGCGCCACCGTGTCCGGATACGTGCGCGGCAGCACCATGGCGTCGAGATCCCAGACGCCGAATCGGGTTCGCTCGGCATACGTGGTGATCCCGATGACCGGGTCAGAGGCGTTCGAAGCCACGGATGCGCTCCCAGTCGGTCACCGTCGCGTCGTAGGCGGCCGTTTCCACCCGCGCCGCGTTGATGTAGTGGTCGATGACGTCCTGGCCGAACGCGTCGATGGCGATCTGGCTGGCACCCAGCAGGGCGGCCGCCGCCGTCAGGGTGCCGGGCACCGTCGGCCGGTCGGACGCGTAGGCGTTGCCGACGAACTCGGGCTCCGGTTCCAGTTCGTTCTCGATGCCGTACAGCCCGGCGGCGATGAGCGCCGCAACCGCGAGATACGGGTTCACGTCGCCGCCGGGCACGCGGTTCTCCATCCGCAGCGAGTCACCGTGGCCGACGACGCGCAGCGCGCACGTGCGGTTGTCGATGCCCCACGCGATCGCGGTCGGCGCGAAGCTGCCCGGTGCGAACCGCTTGTAGGAGTTGATGTTCGGCGCGTAGAAGTACGTGAACTCACGCAGGCACGCCAGTTGCCCGGCGAGGAAGTGCCGCATCAGCGGGGCGAAGCCGTGTTCGCCGTCGCCGGCCATGACCGATTCGCCATCGGTCGAGCGCAGGCTGATGTGGATGTGGCAGGAGTTGCCCTCGCGCTCGTTGTACTTGGCCATGAACGTCAGGCTCTTGCCCTCCTGCGCCGCGATCTCCTTGGCGCCGGTCTTGTAGATGCTGTGGTTGTCGCACGTGGCCAGCGCGTCGGTGTAGCGGAACGCGATTTCGTGCTGGCCGGGATTGCACTCGCCCTTCGCCGACTCCACGTACAGCCCGGCGCCGGTCATGCCGTTGCGAATCCGGCGCAGCAGCGGCTCGATCCGGCCGGTGCCGAGCAGGGAATAGTCCACATTGTACTGATTGGCGGGAGTCAGCCCTCGGTAGCCGGCGCGCCATGCCTGTTCGTAGGTGTCGTCGAAGACGATGAACTCCAGCTCGGTGCCGACGAACGCCGCCAGGTTCCGCTCGGCCAGCCGGTCTAGCTGGCGGCGCAGCACCTGCCGTGGCGACGCCGGCACATCGCCGCCGCTCACCCACTCGATATCGGCGATCACCAGCGCGGTGGCCTCGTGCCACGGGATCAGGCGCAGCGTGCTCAGGTCGGGGCGCAGCACGAAGTCGCCGTAGCCGCGATCCCACGAGGACATCTCGTAACCGGCGACGGTGTTCATCTCGACGTCGACCGCGAGCAGGTAGTTGCATGCCTCGGTCGCGTACGGCACCACCTCGTCGATGAAGTAGCGCGCTGCACAGCGCTTGCCCTGCAACCGGCCCTGCATGTCGGTGATGGCGATCAGGATGGTGTCAACGACGCCCTCGTCCACCAGGGTCCGTAGTCGCTCGACGCTCAGTCTCTGCTCGTGTCGCATGGGGTCCTTCCGGCCATTAAAGGACCAAACCTGATCCTTTGGTTCGTACCGTCGCGGGCGGCTCGATGTCAAGTAACCAGACCGCTACGGACCTGGTCTTGACACCGCCTGGTGACCTGGGTCACGCTCCAGTATTACCTAAAGGGCCGCT
>DATBDL010000317.1:0-5131 GCA_036269975.1 Pseudonocardiaceae bacterium
GCCCGAGTTGCCGGACGACATGCCGGCCGGGCCGAGATGCCCGCCTGAGTGGTCGACATGCCCGGCTGGCCAGATGAGATGCCCGCCTGAGTGGTCGACATGCCCGGCTGGCCAGATGAGATGCCCGCCTGAGTGGTCGACATGCCCGGCTGGCCAGTCGACATGCCGCCTGGGCGGTCGACACGCCCGAGAGGTCAGTCGACACGCCCGGCTGGCCAGACGGGCTGCCGAACTGTCCGAACGGCATGCCGGTATAGCCGGCCCGCTCGCCGGAGTGACCTCAGCCAGCGATCTCAGCCAGTGACCTCAGCCAGTGACCTCAGCCAGTGACCTCAGCCAGGGGATCTCAGCCAGGGGATCTCAGCCAGTGACCTCAGTTACCGATCGGTGTGGCGACGACGATCCGGTTGTCCGCGTACCCGACGCTGCCGCCGATCCACTCGCCGCCGCACGTGGCCAGCACTATCCTGGGCGGCCCCGACGCCGAGAACAGCGTCGGCGCCTGCTGTGGCAACTGGTCCTTGTTCAGGGTCAGCACCTGGGTCACCCGATAGCGCCACGCGGTGCCCGAATTGTCCTTGATCGTGATCACGGCGCCCGCGTTGTCCTGCCACAACTCCGCGAACGGCCCGATCGCGCCGGCCCAGTTCACGTGGCCGGCGAACACCGTCGCGCCGGACTGTGCGTTCAGCCCGGTGCCCCACCACACCGCCTGGTTGACACCGGACGGAATCGGCAGCGAGCCGTCGTTGGCGACCTGGACGTGCACCAGGTACGCCGTGCCGCCCTTCGGCAGCCGGATGGTGTTGGGCAACTGCGTGCCCTGCGCCGGCCGGGCCGCGCTGTACGCCGGTGGAGCGGCAGATTTCGGTGCGGTCGTGGGACTGGCGGTGGTGGGCTGCTGCACGGACCGGTGCGAACCGGTGCCGGCGTCGTGCAGGGCGATCATGTGCGTGCCGGCCTGCGGCACCGGCAAACCCGTCAGCGAGTCACCGCGTATCGACTGTGTGGCGCCCGTGATCACGAGCGCCGCGCCGAGCAGCGCCACCGCCGCCGTGCCGGCGACCGCGAACGGCCGGCCTCGTGACGGTGCCCGCTCTGCCGTCGCCTCCGGGTACGCCTCGAAGCCACCGGGGACGCCGGCCGTGTTTCCGGTCAGGTCGAAACCGCCGCCGTAGCCTGCGCTGTCGAAGACCCGGCCGTAGGCCGCCGTGTCGAATGCCTGATTGAAGTCGGATGCTCGGTGTCGCACCGGTCACCGCCGCCGACGGCTCAGCCTGCGCGCGACCAGCGTGCCACCGGCTGCGCCGATCACCAGCAGGCCACCGAAGCCGACCAGCGCGCCCGGTGCCGGCTGGTTGGTCACCAACGCCTCCGTCGACACCGTCGACGGTGGACCGCCGGCCGGGATCTTGATCGGCGTCTTGTTCGGCACGTCGGTCAGTGTCAGTTGCAGTGTCGCGCCCGGATTGATCGTGCCGCACGCCGTCGGTGGCGACTTCGGGTCGAACGACTGGTCGAATCCTGGTGGTGGCGTCACCTCGATCACGCACACCGCCTGTGGCGTCTGTAGTCCCGTCACCTGCGCTGTGCCGTCGGCGCCGGTGGTCAGCACGATCGGCTTACCGTCGGTGCCGGTCAGCTTCGTGCCGTCCTGCTTGAGAACGGGCGACGTCTTGTCGGCGGCGGTCAGCTCGATCGCTGCGCCCGCGATCGGATTGTTGTTGTCTGCGTTCGTCTTCGTCACTGTGACACTGCCCGGCGCGTTCTGCGCTGTGCCCGTTGTCGTCTTCGTGACCGGCGTGACACCGCCGGTGGTGACGGTCACCTGAGTGGGTGGCACGGTCGGGGCCGGCACCAGCACCTTCGGTATCGCGGCTGGACTGTCCAATGTGGCCACCAGCTTCGGGCTGGTGCCGGTCGGCGTCACCGCGATGCTCAGGGCGCTGCCGTCGGCCGGCGTGTTGATCACCTGGGTGGCCGTGCCGTTGGGTAGTTTCGCGTCGGTCGCCGTGATCGACACCGGCACGCTGCCGACACCCTTGCCGGACGCGCCGAGCACGCTGATCGACCAGTTGGTCGCGGTGCCGATGATCAGCGGTGACGGCGCGGCCATCGTCGCCGTCCACGGGCCGTGGTTGGCGAGGGCGTCCGCCTGCATGGTGGCGATCTCGGCCTGCGCGCTGGCCGTCATCTTCGCCTTGGCCGCCGGTGCGTCGAACGCGACGGTGGCGAAGGTGTTGCTGGGGTCGGTGGTGTGGGTGCCGTCCGGCGCCGCCGTCCACATGTGCAGCAGCCACGCCAGCGCGGCCGCCTCGTCGGGGACCTGCGTGTTTCCGAAGCGCAGCAACAGGAACGAGATCTCGGCCGCGGTGGTCGGGTCCACCGGGGCGCCGAACTTGGTCAGCAGTGTCTGTCCGGTGGTGAACTGCTCGTGCTGGTCCGGCGCGGCGAGGGCGAAGTCGATGCACCACGACTGCTGGCCGTTGATCAGGAAGGAACCGAACCAGTCTGATGCGTCCGGATTGCGCGGGGAGTAGGGCTGCGACGGCGCGACGGCCTCGCCGATGTCCTGACACGGACCGGTGGCGCCACAGTTCGGGAAGGTCGGCGTCGCCGCGGTCGCCGTGCCCGGCATGGCGAGGCCGATCAGCCCTGCCAGCAGCACTGCCCCACTCGCACCGGCGATCATGGTTCGCAGTGCCGCCATCACGGGCGCTCCTCACTGTGCCGATCACTGTGTCGACGCCAGTCGTGAGCCTTCTTTTGTCGGGCGAACCTGACAAGCCGCCGTCGGGTGGACCTGATACGGACCGTGACCGCTCCCGTGGTCGCCCCCGGTAGTCGCCGTTGGACCAACCGTGGTGTAGACCACCCCGGACAGCCGCCAGGTCGACTACCAGCCGCTACCCGTCATCCATTCGGGTTAGTGAGGTGGTGTACGGACTGGTCGGATCGGTCGATCGCCACGGCGAGCTACGCTGATGGTCGCTCTAGGTGTGATCGCCGTGGAACCTTGACGGACTCCGAGGCGTTCTCATGGTGACGGGTCACGTCCAGGAGGATCAGGTGCGAACCACCAGTAACCCAGCGTTCCGCAACCTGCCGCGCAGCGGCTACGGGAACAACGCCGGCTTCAACCCGCAGGCACAGGCGGCGGGGCAGTACGGCGGCTACGACCCGTACCAGCAGGCCGGCACGGCGCAGCGGCCGATGACCGTGGACGACGTGGTCATCCGCACCGCCGTCACGCTCGGCCTCGCCGTGGTCACCGGCGCGCTCACCGTGCTGTTCCAGGCATGGGCACTGGTGTTGCCCGCGTTCATCGTCGGCCTCGTCGTGTCGCTGATCATCATCTTCAAGCGCACCCCGAACGCCGCGCTCGTGCTGATCTACGCGGCCGCGGAAGGCGTCGTGCTCGGCGCGATCACGGGTCTCTTCGACCGGATCTACTCCGGCATCGCGTTCCAGGCGATCCTCGGCACGTTCGGCGTGTTCGCCGCGATGCTGATCGTCTACAAGACCGGTGCGGTGCGTGTCACGCCGCGGCTCACCAAGTGGGTGATCGGCGCCACGGTCGGCGCGGTCTTCGTGATGCTGGCCGACCTGCTGCTGCACCTGTTCGGCCTCAACCTCGGCATCCGCGACGGCAGCCCGCTGTCGATCGTGTTCAGCCTGCTGGTGATCGGCATCGCCGCGTTCAACCTGCTGCTGGACTTCGAGCAGGCCGACCAGATGATCCGTGGCGGCATGCCGGCCAAGTGGGCCTGGTACGCGGCGTTCGGCCTGATGATGACGCTGGTCTGGCTGTACCTGGAGATCCTGCGGCTGCTGTCCTACCTACAGCGGAACTGACTTTCTCGGAATCGACCCGACGGAAAACACGCTTCCCGGACGACGGATGGACGTGAACAACCGGCCGGGCGTGCACCGCGATCCGGGTTTCGCGCTGTTGGAGCTGTACGACGACGCGGTGCCCGAGGTCTACGGCTACCTGCTGTCCCGATGCGGGCAGCGGGTGCTGGCCGAGGACCTGACCGCGGAGACCTTCCTGGCCGCGGTGGACGCATGCCGGCGATCGGTGGCGCCAGCGCTGTCGGTCGCCTGGCTGATCGGGGTGGCCAGGCACAAGCTGGCCGACCACTGGCGCCGAGTCGCGCGCGAGGAACGCGGCATGCGGGTGGTGGCCGGCGAGCGAGTCGAACCGGAAGATCCGTGGGACGAGCGGCTCGACGTGCTGGTGGCGAGGGACGTGCTGGAACGGCTCGGCCCACACCACAGGGCGGTCCTCACTCTGCGCTACCTGGACGGCCTGCCGGTCGCCGAGGTCGCCGACTGCCTCGATCGCACGGTGCACGCAACGGAAGCCCTGTTGTCACGGGCAAAATCCGCATTCCGAAAGTCCTATACGGACCGTGACGGCGACCTGGAAACGGAGGGCCGGTCATGACTGATCCGCTCGATGCCCTCCGCTCCGGTTACCGGCCGGTGGTCCCGGACGCGGCCTTCGCCGCGCGGCTGCGGACCAGGCTGGAGCTCGCCGTACTAGGACAGAGTGGAGCGAAGATGAGTACCGAGGCAAAGGCTGTGACTGTCGATTCCGGTAGTCCCCACGACGGCGACTTGGCCTATTCGTCGGTGTGGTTGCCGGACGTGGCAAGGGGAGCGGCGTTCTACGCGGCCGCGTTGGGTTGGCGAGTAGAGCCGGGACGGGAACCGAGGTCGCGCCGGATCAGCGGTGTCACACCGCCGATGGGGATGTGGGGCGATGTGGCGGACGGCACCCTGTTCCTGTGCCACGCGGTGGACGACGTGCACGCGGCGGTAGCCAGGGTGCGCGCGGCGGGTGGTTCGTCGGACGAGCCGGTCCAGGAGCCGTTTGGCCTGTTGGCCAACTGCGTGGACAACCAGGGCACGCAGTTCGCGCTGCTGGACGCCCCGTTGGCCGGTCGGCAGCCGCTGCCGACGCCGGGCGCTGGCGGCCTGTTGTATCTGACCGTCCAGGTGCCGGATTCGGCTCTGTACCGCGACTTCTACGGAACCGTGTTCGGCTGGACGTTCACGCCAGGCCGCGTCGAGGATGGCTGGAACGTCCACGGTGTCACCCCGATGACCGGCCTGTCCGGCGGCG
>DATBDL010000318.1:0-12878 GCA_036269975.1 Pseudonocardiaceae bacterium
TGCCCTGGGGTGGTCATGAACGCGGTCGCGGCGACCGGTTCGCCGATGTCGCCGGCATCGACGCCGGCCCGCGCGGTCTGCACGCCGGTACCCAACACGGTGTCCGGCGCGCAACCGATGGCGACCCCGGCGTTCCTGGCCGCCGCCAGGATCGTGCTTGCCGCGGCGGTGGTGGACGCGAGCGGTTTCTCGCCGTAGACGTGCTTTCCCGCCGCGATCGCGGCCATGGCGACCTCCGCGTGCGCGCTCGGAACGGTCAGGTTCAGCACGATGTCGACGTCGTCGGCCGTGTAGAGCTCGTCCGGCGAGGCCGCCCGAACACCGGGCACCCTTGCCGCGACGCCGGCGGCTCGGTCGGTGTCCAGGTCGGCGACCGTCGTCAAAGTGAGATTGTCCAGTTTTGGCAACGTATCCAGGTACTGGCCGCTGATGTGGCCCGCGCCGACCAGACCTACCCTCATCGGCTCGCCCACAGCATCCCCCTGGTGATCAGCGTGTCGGTCGACGGAACGTCGAAGTCGGCCGGTTGGTGCCCCAGCGTGGTGACGAACACCCGGCCCGCGCCCCATTGCCTCGTCCACACCACCGGCATCGTCATGCCCGCGGCCTCGGGCAGGTTGGGATCGTCCACATAGTCGGTCACCGCGTGCACCTCGATCGACGGATCGTAGTGCAGGTAGTACTGCTCGGTGTGTACGGCGAACTCGCCCAGTCCATCCACAATGGAATGGCCGCTGACCGGGCGCACCTGGTAGTCGACGAAACCCTTGGGGTGGTAGATGAACTGGCCGCCTACGATCAGTTGGTACTCGGGTTGGGCGCGGAAGCTGTCGATCATGCCTCCGTGCCAGCCGGCGAATCCGGTGCCGGCGCGGACCGCGGCGGACAGGCCGGCTAGCTGGTCGCGGCCGATCGTGCCCTGGGTCCAGCACTGCACGATCAGGTCCGCGCCACCCAGTAGGTCGTCATCGAGATAGCTGTCAAGAGTGTCCGATGTGGTCACTTGATATCCGTTGCGCCGCAGGAAGTCGGCGTATCGATCTGTGGCCTCGACGGGGCTGTGGCCGAGCCAGCCGCCCCTTACCATGAGCGCGGTCCTCATGTGGACCGCCACCTGTGCACGGGTGTGAAGCCGAGCAGTTCGCGGCCGCGACCGGTGGCGTACGGTACCTCGAAACCGGGCAGCGGCCCGTCGATCCGAGTGGTCGGGTGGTAGCGGCGGAGCAGCTCCGCGGTGGGTACCAGCGCGGACGTGTCCGGGGCGGCCACGGTGATCGACACGTGGCCGGTCAGCGGGCTCGTCAGCGTCGCCGACACCGCGCGAGCGGCGTCCCGCGTGTGCAGCCAACCCCACAGGCCGGCCCGGTCGGCACCGGGATCGGCATGCACGCGGGACAGGTGGTGCGACAGCCGGTCCCCGCTGCCCAGAAAGGGAAACCGCAGGCTCACCGCGGTCGTTCCCCAACGCCGGCTGACCATCTCGGCGATCAACTCTCCCACGTATTTGGACAGACCGTACTCGTCCTCACCGACGTACGGATGGTCCTCGGGGATCGGCACCCGTTCCGGCGACAGCGCGCTGTGCGCCCACGCCAGGCCGAGCGCGGACAGGCTGGACACGTTGACGATCCGGCCGACCCCGGCCCGACCGGCCGACGCGAGCACCCGGTAGGCGGATTCGACGTTGTTGACGAACACCTCGTCCTCGGCCGCCGCGTTCGGCGACGGGAACGCGGCCGCGTGCACCACCGCGTCCATCGCGACCACCGAGGTCGCCACCAGATCCGCGTCCCGCAGATCCCCGGTGATCACCTCGTCGGCGCGTGCGGCCACGTCGTCCGGTAGGGCGACGCGGTCCTGCGCGCGCACCCGGTGCCCGTCATCGGCCAGTTGACACACGATCTCACTACCGAGGCGGCCACCCGCGCCCGTTACCAGGACCCGCAACGCCCACCTCCGCCGTCAGCCCTTCACGGCGCCCTGCACGCCGTTCACGAAGTATCGCTGCAACAACACGAACAGCACCACCACCGGTAGGACGATGATCAGCGACGCCGCCATCAGGACGTTCTGCTGCGGCGAGAGCGTCGAGTTCAGGTTCTGCAGCGCGATCGGCAGCGTGAACGTCGCGGGGTCGTTCAGGGAGACCCTGGTCAGCACGTACTCGTTCCAGGTCGGGATCGCCGTCAGCAGCGCGATGGTGATCAGCGCGGGTCGGCACGAGGGCAGGTAGATCGACCAGAACGTACGCGACTCGCCGGCGCCGTCGCAGCGCGCCGACTCGCGCAGTTCACCGGGCACCGCGCGGAAGGTGTTGGTCAGCAACAGGATGGACAGCGGCGCGGTGCCGTTGACGAACGGCAGGATGATCCCCAGATGCGTGCCGAGGATGCCGAGTTTCTCCTGAAGGATCACCACCGGCAGCAGCAAGGTCACGCCGGGCACGAACAGCAGTGCCACGAACATCCCGTAGAGAAGGCGCCGGCCGGGAAAGCTCAGCACGCCGAACGCGTAGCCGGCCAGTGAGTAGATCACCAGCACTCCGAGCGTGGTGAAGCCGGTGACTTCGAGGCTGTTCGTGAAGTAGCTGAAGAAGTGCAGCTCACCCCATGTCCGGGCGAGCGTCGCCAGCGTGGGGTGCTGGGGGATCAGGTGCACGCCCTGCCGGATCTCCTGATCACCCTGCAACGCCCCGGACACCATGACCGCGAACGGATACACGCTGATGGCGGCGTAGATCACCAGGATGAGATAGGTGAGCACCCGCGGCGAGAACCGGGGACGGCGGACGGTTCGCGTCGCCGTCCCGGTCGCGGCAACGGTCCGGTCCGCCGGCAGGGTCGACGCGGTCATGTGCGACTCCGCAACACCCGCAGGTTGATACCGGCGAGCAACACGGCGGCGACGAACAGCAGCCAGCCCAACGCGCTGGCCAGGCCGAGGGTCGGGCCCAGGTTGCTGAAGAACGCGAGGTTGTAGGTTTCCAGGCCCAGCACCATCGTGTGACCGCCGGGTCCGCCGTTCGTCATGACCAGGAAGATCTGAAAGCCCTGGAGGGCGTCGCGCATGTTGAGCAGCACCACGGCCGCCGTGATCGGGCGCAGCAGCGGCCAGATGATCGACGTCGTCGTGCGGAACTGCCCGGCGCCGTCCGCGCGGGCCGCGTCCAGGATGGTCACGTCGATCGACTGGAGGCCGGTCAGGAACAGCACTGTCGCGACCGGGATCGCGCTCCACGACATCACCACGATCAGCGTGGGCAGCGCGGTGGCCGGGTTGCCGAGGAAGCCCTGTGGCTGGCTCAGCGTGCCCAGTCCGATGTGGCTGAGGATGAAGTTGAGCGACCCGTCCGGTTGCAACACGTAGGTCCACGCGTAGAACACCGCGATGCCGGCGGTCACGTAGGGCAGGAAGAACACCGTGCGGAACGTCGAACGCAGGCGCCGGATCCGGTTCAGCGTCACGGCCAGCGGAAACCCGACGGCCACTGTCAGCGCCGGGACGGCGATCATCACGGCCAGCGTGCGCAACGCCGCGGACCGTACGATCGGGGCGTAGGTCGGATCGCGGTAGAGCAGGTCGAGGTAGTTGCCGAAACCCACCCATGTCCACTGTGGAGTGAAGCCGTTCCATCGCGCGAAGCTCAGCGCCAGGCCGTAGCCGATGGTGTAGATGCCCAGCACGGCGAACAGCGCGACCGCGGGTAGCACGAAGGCGTAGCCGGTCAGCGCCTCCCGCACCCGGCGCCGACGCAGGACCGCGCCCAGGAACACGGGCTCACTTCCATCCGTTGGCGTTGTAGGTGCCGAGTTGGCCGTTCACCGCCGCCGGACTCAGTTCGCCCAGCGGTGACATCTTCACCACCATGTCACCGGTCACCGTGATGTCCCACACCGGGTTCATGAACGAGTTGTCGCCGGGGTTGTAGGCGTTGGCGCCGGTGCCGAACACTGCCTCCAGCGAACTGAGGTGTGGGCCGACGAGCGTGCTCGCCTGGGCGCCGAGATCGGTGCCCGGCAGGTCGAGCGAGGTTTTCGCGAACAAGCCGGCCTGTTGCCGGGTGGTCAGGAAGTTCAGCCAGCGGACCGCGGCGTCCTTGTTCTTGGTCTGCGACGAGATCGCCAGGCCGGTCAACGCGATCGGGGCGAGCTTCAGGTCGCTGATCGCGCCGCCGGTCGCGGCCGGCAGTCCGAACGCCACGATGTCGTCCGGGTTCATGCCGTCCTGTTCGAGCGAGGACATGGTGAACGTGCCGCCGATGTCGAACGTCGACTTGCCCTGCGCGAAGGCCCGGTCGGCGTCGTCGATGGCGAGCGTCTGGGTGCCGGCGGCCCAGTACGGGGTTATCTCGTTGTAGAGACTGAGCACCTGCTGTCCGTGCGGGCTGCCCCACGCCTTGGCGCTGTCCTTGCCGAACAGCCCCTGGTAGGCCGACTTGCCCAGATACCCGTAGGCCAGCGGCTCCAACACCCAGTCCAGGCCGGTCGACGACGACTTGAGGCCGAGCGTGACACCGCCCGCGGCCGCGTTCTTGGCCTTGCTGGTCTGGAACCAGGACAGCAGGTCCTGCCACGTCCTCGGTGGCTTCGTCGGATCGATGCCGGCCGCGATCAGCTTGCTCCTGCTGGCGTAGACGATGCCGAACGTGCCCGCGGTGAACGGGATGCTGAACAACTGTCCCTTCTGGACACCATGGTGGGTCGACTTCGGGTCGAGCGACTGCTGGTAGATCGTGTCGGTGACCAGGCCGGTACCCGCTGTGCCGGCCAGGAACCGGCTCTTCCAGCTCGCGTCCACAGTGGGTGCGAGGTCGGCCAGGATGCCGGCGCCGCCGAAGGTGAAGTCCTCGCCACCGGCGTGTACTTCCAGCACGTCCGCGACACTGTGCGTGGCGGCGGCGCTCTGCACCTTGGCGGTGTAGGTGTCGTCCGGCGTGTACGCGGTGATGTTCACCGTGATGCCGGTCTGGGCCTTGAAGGCCGCGGCCGCCTGCTGCAACGCCTGCACGTGGGTCTGCTTGAACGTCCACATCGTGAGCGTCGTGCCGGCACTGGCACCGCTTCCGCCGCTGCTACAGCCCGCGATCCCGGCCAGCACGGCGGTGGCCGCCGTGATCATGGTGATGAGTCGTCCACGCGGCATCGCCGACCTCCTCGTCAACCCGAGCGAGTGACGCCGACCATAGGAGCGTGCCCTTTAACATGTCAAGCTCACTTAACATGTTAAAGTACCGCCGTGGACGCTGGCGGAGCGCCGATCCCCCGCTACAAATGGGTCAAACAGCAGTTGCTGGCCGCGATCGCGGCCGGCGACTACGACGTGGGCCGGCCGTTCGTCACCCAGCGCGAGATCTGCGAGCGCTTCAACGTCAGCCACGCGACGGCCGTGCGCGCGCTCAACGATCTCGCCGCGGACGGCTACGTCGTCCGGCGCCGGGGGCAGGGCACGTTCGTGGCCGAACGGCCGGCCGCCCCGCCGGACGCACCGGACCCGGCGGGCCGCACCATCGCGTGCGTGCTGCAACACCAGGGCCCGCACGTCGGCCAGTTACTCGCCGGTGTCGAGGAAATCTGCGCCGAGGTGGGCTACCGGCTGTTCCTCAACCACTGCGACGGCGACCCGGAGCGCGAGGCGAAGGCGTTGCATGCCGCGCTGGATCACCAGGTCAGCGGCATCATCGTGTACCCGGCGGAGGGCAACACCGCGATCGCGCCGTACGCGGAGGCACGCCGGCGGCAGGTGCCACTGGTCATGCTCGACCGCTACCGACCCGACCTGTCCATTGACGCCGTGGTCGCGGACAACTTCGCAGTGGGGCACGACCTGACCACGACGTTGATCGACGGCGGACACCGCAGGATCGCCACGCTCTGGGACGAGGTCGACGTGACGAGCGTCCGCGACCGGCTCGCCGGGCACGTGCAGGCGTTGCGGGAACACGGCGTCCCGGTCCGCCCGGACCTCACCGTGCTCCGCCGTTACCGCGACCAGCCCGAGGACACCCGCCGCGCGTTGCTCGCCGACCTGCTCGGCGGCCGGTTTCCACCGACGGTGTTGTTGTGTGCCAACGGATACGTGTTGGCCACCGCGGCGGCCGACCTGGTCGCGCTCGGCCGGGAGATCCCCGGCGACATCGACCTCGCCGGGATGGACGACGCGGGCCCGTTCGACGTGCTCCCGCTGACCGCGGCCGCGGTCCGGCTGCCGTCCCGGCAGATGGGCCGGCGTGCGATGCGTCTGCTGCACGAGCGGATCAGCAAGGGCGCGGGGGGACCGGAACTGGTGGTGCTCCCCGTGACCGTCCACACCAGACAGTCCGCGCCTGGCCATCTTCGTGCCTTCGGCGCAGACTCGATCCCATGACCGACCACGATCCCGACCAGTTGCTCGACGCGTCCGGCGGCCTGCCGGAGGCCATACCGCCGTGGACGGCCCGCGATGATCTCCGCGTGCGGCGGGTCAGTGCGATCGTGACCGCCCCGGAAGGCATTCCGCTGGTGGTCGTGCGCGTCGACACGTCCGAGCCGGGTCTGTACGGCCTCGGCTGCGCCACGTTCACGCAGCGGTATGCCGCGGTGGTGGCCGCGGTGGACGAACACGTGGCGCCGTTGGTCATCGGCCGCTCCCCGGCCGATATCGAGGACATCACGCGCCTGATCCACTACTCGTCCTACTGGCGCGCCGGCCCGGTGCTGAACAACGCGCTGTCCGGCGTCGACCAGGCACTGTGGGACATCATGGGCAAACGCGCCGGCATGCCCGTGTACGAGCTGCTCGGCGGTCGCAGCCGAGCGGCCGTCGAGGTCTACGGCCACGCCGCGGGCGCGACGATCGACGAGACGCTCGAACAGGCGGCGGCCCTGATCGGCCAGGGGTATCGCAGCGTCCGGCTCCAGGTCGGCGGTCCCGGCATCGGCACCTACGGCGCTCCCGGCACACCGAACGGCTATCCGAGATCACCGCACAGAGATGGCTGGGACGCCGAACAGTACCTGCGTGCCACGCCGACGCTGTTCGCGGCGGCCAGGCAACGCCTGGGCGACGGCGTCAATCTCATGCACGACGTGCACAGCCGCCTGACACCGAAGCAGGCGGTCGTGCTCGCCCGCGCGCTGGAGCCGTACCGGCTGTCGTTCCTGGAGGACGTGATCGCGCCGGAGTTCTACGACCGGTTGCCGCAGGTGTGCGCGGCGTCGCCGGTGCCGATCGCGGTGGGCGAGCAGATCAGTTCCGTCACCGGCGCGGTCCGGCTGATCCGTGAGCACGGCGTGGACCTGCTGCGGCTGCACACGTCCTCGGTCGGCGGGCTCACCCCGACTCGCAAGCTCGTCGCGCTGGCGGAACTGCTCGGCGTGCGCACGGCGTTCCACTCGCCCGGCGACATCTCACCGGTCGGCGTCGCGGCCAACCTCGCCGTGGACGTGTCGACGCCGGCCTTCGGCTACCAGGAATCGCACGAGTACAACGCGGCGACCCACGAGGTCTTCCCCGGCACGCAGGTCGTCAAGGACGGCTACCTGTACCCGTCGACCGCGCCTGGCTGGGGTGTCGACATCGACGAGACGGAGGCGGCCGCGTACCCGCCGACCAGGTTCGGGCATGAACGCTGGTCGTCCCAGGTCCGCCGCCCGGACGGCGGCCTCGAACCACCGTGACAATTGCGCTGGCTTTGCGCAAAATATTGCGGCTCGATTCCAGTTGGTTGACTGTTGATGCGCCGGACCCTCCTTGACTTAGGTATAAAGTCAGTCAAATATAGGTGTGCTGCACCCGACAACTCCCGACGATGATGACGGAGGTTTTCGTGCACGCCTCACCCGTACTCCGACGGCGCACGCCGCTGCTGGTCGCGCTGCTGCTGGTGGCGGCGTTCGCCGTGCCGGTCGTCGGCATGGCGACGACTCAGGCCGCTGCCGCGTCGGCGCAGAAGCCCTGCGATATCGACGCGTCCGGTGGTACGCCGTGCGAGGCGGCGTACAGCACCACGCGTGCGCTGTTCGCGTCCTACAACGGCCCGCTCTACCAGATTCAGCGCGCCTCGGACAACAGCAAGCTGAACATCGGCCTACAGTCGGCCGGCGGGGTGGTCAGCTCCGCGCCGCAGGTCTCCTTCTGTTCCGGCACGACCTGCACCATCGTCCAGCTCTACGACCAGACCGCCAATGCCAACAACCTGCCCATCTCGCCTGGCACGTCATGTTCGGGCTGCTCGGGCAGCCTCAGCGGGCCCGCGAACGGTGCGGACATCGGTGCGAACGCGATGGCGCTGCCCGTGACGATCGGCGGCCAGCCGGCTTTCGGCGTGTTGGTCAACAACATCGGCACCGGATACCGCAACAACGCCGCCCGGAACGTGCCCACCGGCGCGCAGCCCGAGGGTATGTACATGATGACGTCGTCGATGCTCACCAGCAATTCCTGCTGCTTCGACTTCGGCTCGGCCGAGACCAACGACTCCGACGACGGCAACTCGACCATGAACGCGATCTACTACGGATCCGCGTGCTGGGTCGGCGGCTGCACCGGCTCGGGCCCCTGGGTCGGCGGCGACCTCGAGAACGGCATGTACTTCAGCGACAACGGCCGGAACCCGACGAACATCACGAGTGAGTCCGGCTCGTTCGTCTCGGCATGGGAGAAGAACAACGGCACGACCAACTTCACCCTCAAGTTCGGCAACGGCCAGTCGGGCGGCTTGACGACGTCGTACTCCGGCGCCATGCCGGGCGGCTACAACCCGATGAAGGTGCAGCCCTCCATCGAGCTGGGTACCGGTGGCGACAACAGCCCGATGGGTACGGGAGAGTTCTTCGAAGGCGCCGTCACGGCCGGCTTCCCCTCCGACACCACCGAGAACGCGGTGCAGGCCAACCTCGTCGCGGCCGGCTACGGCAACAACACCACCACGTTCAGGACGAGCACATCAGTGGTGAGCTTCCGGGCCCACGCCAACGGCAAGTTCGTCGACGCGGCGAACAACACCACGTCGCTGATCGCGAACGCCACCTCGATCGGCACGGCGGAGACCTTCGACATGTTCACCAGAACCGATGGCACCGTCAATCTCCGGGCGCACTCGGACAACCAGTGGGTGACCGCGGAGAGCAACGGATCGGCACCGCTGATCGCCAACCGAGGCGGACCCGGACCCTGGGAGACGTTCTATCTGATTCACAACGCCGATGGCAGCGTGAGCTTCCGTGCGTACAACAACCAGCACCTCGTGACCGCGGAAAGCGCAGGCGCATCGTCGTTGATCGCCAACCGCACGGCGATCGGCCAATGGGAGGAGTTCGACCTCGTCACCGACTGACGACCGGGTCGGCCAGGTGTAGTCGGCTGGACGCCATCCGGATTCCGGATCGCGGATGACAAGCGCGGTGGCCATCCGGATTCCGGATGGCCACGTGCTGAAAAGCGCGCTTCACGGGTCAGATGTCCGCGCGTAGCGTCGGCCGCAACCTGATCAACCTGATCAGCGGGTTTATCGCGAACGGTGAGTTCGATGCCCGAGATCACGGTCGAGGACGTGTCCAAGTCGTTCGGTGGCGTTCCCGCGGTGCGAAACGTCACGCTGACGCTCTCCGGCGGCGAGGTCGTCGCCCTCGCCGGGGAGAACGGGGCCGGCAAGTCCACCATCAAGAACATCATCGGTGGGATTCTGCGGCCGGACTCCGGTCGGGTCGGCTACGGCGACATCGTTGCCACACCGGGAATCGGTACGGCGAAGGTGTCCGGCGTCGCGACGGTGCACCAGGAGACCAGCCTCTTCCCGGACCTGACCGTCGCCGAGAACGTGTTGGTCGGCCGGCTGCGCCGGGGACGCTCGTGGCTGGTCCGGTCCGGG
This sequence comes from Pseudonocardiaceae bacterium, assembly GCA_036269975.1. Lineage (GTDB taxonomy): Bacteria > Actinomycetota > Actinomycetes > Mycobacteriales > Pseudonocardiaceae > DATEPR01. Next base: position 9,848 of record DATBDL010000318.1, read on the forward strand.
CGGCTCAACCGCGACGCCGAGCCGCTGCTCGAGCGGGTCGGTGCCCGCTTCCGGCCGGACGTCGTCGTACGTGACCTGTCCGCGGGGCAGCGCCAACTCGTCGAGATCGCCAAGGCACTGGCGTCCCGTCCGAGGGCGATCGTCTTCGACGAGCCGACCGCCTCGCTCAACCTCGCCGAGCGCGAACTGGTCATGGGCATCGTCGAGGGGTTACGGGCCGACGGCGTCGCGGTTCTCTACATCTCCCACCATCTCGAGGAGATCGCGCGGATCAGCCAGCGCGTCGTGGTCATGCGCGACGGTCTCGTCGTCGCCGACCGGCCGACCAGTGAGCTCGATCGGGCTGGTGTCGAGGCTCTGATGGTGGGCAGGGAACTGGCTCGGGGATACCCGTCCCGCGTCGCGCCACGGCCCGGAATCGCGTTGTCCGTGCGGGGTTTGGGCGACGGCGCCCGTGTCGCGGACGTCTGCTTCGACATCGCGGAGGGCGAGATCTTCGGGCTCGCCGGGCTGATGGGTTCGGGGCGGACCGAGGTCGCCAGGGCGATCTTCGGACTCGCCCGCAAGCGGGGACGGATCGAACTGGCCGGCCGTCCGCTGCGTCGCGGCGACGTACGCGCCAGCATCGACGCCGGGATCGCCTTCGTCACCGAGGACCGCCGCGACGAAGGGCTCTTCCTGGGGCGCCCGATCCGGGAGAGCCTCTCGCTGGTCGAGATGCGCTCGATCCAACGCGCCGGCCCGCTCGGCTGGATCGACCACTCCGCCGAGCGGCGCCTCGCCGAACGGCTCGGTGACCGGGTGCGCCTGGTCGCGCGGGCCGGCCTTGACGCCGACGGCGGCTCGCTGTCCGGCGGCAACCAGCAGAAGGTCGTGCTGGGCAAGTGGCTGGCCAGAAAGCCCCGCCTGATCATCCTCGACGAGCCGACCCGCGGCATCGACGTCGGCGCCAAGGCGGAGATCTACCGACTCCTGGTCGAGTTGGCCGGCGCCGGCACCGCGGTCCTGCTCATCAGCTCGGAGCTGGAAGAGGTGCTGGGACTCAGTCATCGCGTGGGTGTCATGCACGACGGCCGGCTCGCCGGCGTGCTCGACCGCGCGCAGGCGACGCGGGAAGCCGTCATCCGGCTGGCCACCGGGGGTACGCGATGAACACGCGTCGCTACGAGTGGTTGCGCGCCGGCGTCCGGCGGCAGCCGTTGCTGCCGGTGCTCGTCGTCCTGCTCGTCGCGTTGGCCGCCTACAACGGTTTCGCCACCGCGGCGAACTTCCGCAACATCGCCGTCCAGGCGAGCCCACTGGTGATCGCGGCCGTCGGGATGACCTACGTGATCATGACGGCCGGCATCGATCTGTCGGTCGGCGCCATGCTCTTCCTCGCCGCCGCCGTCGAATCCTCGGACGCCCTGATCGGCAGGCCGGCAGTCCTGGTAATCGTCGCCGTTGCCGCGGCGGGGCTGATCCTGGGGCTGATCAACGGCGTCGCGGTGGCCATGACTTCGGTGCCCGCGCTGATCGTCACCCTCGCGACGATGCAGGTGTTCCGCGGCGCCGGCGGCCACATCACGCAACAGCAGGACATCATCCTCCCGTCGAACCTGCGTGGCATCGGCACCGGCTCCCTGCTCGGTGTGCCGAATCCGGTGATCATCGCGGTCGTCGTGGCGTCGGGCGCCGGCCTGGCGTTCACCCGGACCGTGTTCGGCCGGTACGTCCAGGCGGTCGGCTCGAACCGCACCGCCGCCGTCGAGGCCGGGCTGCCGGTCCGTTGGGTCCTCGTCGGCGTGTACACGCTGGCCGGGCTGCTGGCCGGGGTCGCATCGCTGACCCAGACCGCCCGACTCGGCGCCGTCCAGCCGTCCATCGGCGACGGCTACGAGCTGACGGTCATCACCGCCGTGGTGCTCGGTGGCACCAGCCTGTTCGGCGGCCGGGGAAGTGTCACCGGCACCGTGCTCGGCGCGCTCGTACTCACCACCGTCCAGACCGGCCTGGTCTTCTCGGGGGCCTCGCCGTACGTGTTCGACATCGTCCGCGGCAGCGTCCTGCTCGCCGCCGTCCTCGCCGCCGGGGTTCGGTGGCGAGAGCTCACCCGCGCAGTGGGGCTGACCGAACCATGAAAGGGGAACGACAGATGAATCGGCACAGTGCAGTCCGATACGCGATGGCGGCCGCCGCCGCATCCCTGCTGCTCGCGGGATGCGGTTCGGCGGCGGGCTCGACAGGTTCGGCCGGATCGGCCAGGAAGACCATCGGCGTCAGCTTCGACCTGCTCAACGCGATCCGGCAGGCGGAGAAGACGGCGATCCAGAACGCCGCGAGCGCCGCCGGCTACGACGTGGTCTTCGACGTCGCCGACCAGGACGCGCAGAAGCAGGCCGCGCAGATCCAGGAGCTGATCCAGACCCGCAAGGTCTCGGCGGTGATCGCGATTGCCCAGGACGGGCAGCAGATCGCCGCATCGATCAGTCTGGCGAAGGCACACGACGTCCCGTTCGTCGCCATCGACCGAGCGGTCGCCGACCAGCAGGACATCACCTTCCAGGTCACCGGCGACCCGGTCGCCGACGGCAAGCTCGCCGCCGCCGAGTTCACCGCCGCCGGAAAGACGAAACCGTTGCGGGTCCTCGAACTGGTGGGTGCGCTCACCGACCAGAACGCGATCGGCCGCCGCGACGGGTTCGGCGCGGGAGTCGCGGGCGACTCCGACGTGAGCGTCGTCAGCCAGGTCCCGACCGACTGGAAACCGGACGAGGCACTGGACGGAACCTCGAACGCGCTACAGAAGAACGCCGGTATCAACGCGATCTTCGTCCCGTCGGACTTCCTGCTGCCCTCCGTGCAGTCCGCGCTCACCTCGGCCGGCCGGCTCGCCCCGATCGGCGATCCCAAGCATGTGTTCGTCGTGACCATCGACGGCGACCCCAACGGCTGCAAGGCGATGCGGGCCAAGACCCTCGACGCCGACGTCGCCACCCAGGTCGGTGAGTTCGGCAAGCAGGCCGTCGCGGCGATCACCACCGCGCTCGGT
>DATBDL010000319.1:0-5801 GCA_036269975.1 Pseudonocardiaceae bacterium
ACCTCGACGACACCACGACGCGGGCGCCGTCGGCCACCAGTGCGGCGGCCGTCGCGTAGCCGAGGCCCTGCGTGCCGCCGGTCACCAGATACACCCGGTCGGTCAGTCCCAGATCCATGCGGCTCCTTCTGCGGTCAGGCGCGGCGAACCAGTTCCTCTGCTGCTGTCGGCCAGTCGGGATAGCGGAACGTGCAGCCGGCCGCCAGTAAGCGGCCCGGAACTACCCTGCGGCTCTTCAGCAGCAGTTCCGTGTCCGAGCGCATTGCCAGCGCACCCAGTTCGGCCATCCACCTGGTCGCCGGCAGACCGAGGGGGACGTGTGCCGCGACGCGCAGGCCGCGCATCAGATCGCGGTGCGGCAACGGGGTTGGCGCGGCCACGTTCACCGGGCCGGTCAACGCCGGTTCGCGCAGCAGGAATTCCACGGCGGTCAGGAAATCGGCATCGTGAATCCAGGACACGTACTGGGCGCCCCCGGCCACCGGGCCGCCGAGGCCGAGGCGCGTCATCCGGAGCAACACCTCGAACACGCCGCCCCGGCCGGGACTCATCACCATGGCCGTGCGCAGGGCAACCTGCCGCGTGTTCGGCGTGTCGGCGGCCTGTTGCGTTGCCTCCCATGCCTTGGCTATCTCGACGCTGTAGGCCCAGTAGCTGGGAACTCCTTGTTCCGCACCGCCGATCACGCCGGTGGCCTCGTCGTTCGTGGCGTCGTAACGGTGGGCGTAGATCGTGGCCGTGCTCATCTGCAGCCACACCGGCGGTGGGGCGGTGGCGCCGGATATCGCCGCGCCGACCACTCTGGTGGATTCGACTCTGGAATCCATCATCTCTTTCAGGTTCGCCGGTGTGTAGCGGCAGCTCACGCTCCGGCCGGCCAGGTTGATCACGGCGTCGCAGCCGTTCACCTCGTCGACCCACGGGCCTTCCGTGCGGCCGTCCCACGGCACGACACGGACGTCGGCCACCTGGGTTCCTCGGCTGAGGATCACGACCTCGTTGCCCCTGGCGGCAAGGGAAGTGGCCAGGAATCGGCCGATGTGGCCGCTTCCGCCGGCGATCACGATCTTCATGGCCGGGCCAGGACGACGGCCGCGTCGGCGGCGACCGTCGGTGATGCCAGCGGTGCCCAGGTCGGGAAGAGGGACCGGTAGTAGTCGGCGTGCTTGCCCGTCTGCTCCAGTACGTCCAGTTCGTTGACGATGCTCAGGTCGAGGAAGTCGCGTAGCGGGCCCGGATCGAGCCTGGTCACTCGGCCGGTGAACCGATCGGTCACCTCGGCCGTCACGGCGACGGTGCGCCAGGTGGCGGCCCGGTCGCAGGCACAGTAGCGATAGACCAGGTCCTCGGCCGGCTCGCCGAGCAGATCCCGCAGTGGCCATCGGTCGTCCCAGTCGATCAGGGCGACCGGGAATCCGTCCGTTCCGTAGGCGGCGTGGGCCAGGCCGGCCAGGCAGACGTCGTCGGCGAGTGCCAGTGTTCGCATGCGCTCGTGGACGCGCACCAGGTGCGTGTACAGCGTGCCGCCGGGATGATCCATCGTCGCGGTACGACGGGCCTGTAGCCACGTCTTGACGTCGTCGACAACGCTCATACCGGACGATCCTGCCACGCCGCGGCACAGGCGCGTGGTGCCGCGAGTGTGGCCTGCGAGACAATGTGCGGACTATGGACGACCACGTCGAACTGCTCGTCACGGTGGTCCTCGCGGCCGAGGGTGAGCGGGCCGCACGTGCCGCGTGCCGGGATCTGGTGTGGCAGGTGGACGGCCGGATCGTGGCGTCGGCGGACTGTTCCGCCGAGGAACCCGGCTGCTGGTCGGTCACGCTGCGGGTGCCGAGTGAGGAACGTGCCACACATCACGTCGCCGCACCGCTGGCGCGAGCAGTGCGGCAGTTCGTGCGCGGGCTGGGGCCGGCGTTCGTGGTACCGACCGTCTCGTGCGAGCCGCCGACCGCGTGGACGGTGCTGGACGACCCGGATGCCGTGCAGTCACTCGTATCGGGGGCGGAGCGACTGCTGGTCGAGGCTTGGTATGGCGGCGACCCGTATCCCGACACGACGGAAACGCCGGCCGAAATCGCACCGAAATCCATGGTCGAAAGGGCACCGGAAACACCGGGGAACACAGCCGAAACGGCTTCTGAACCGAAAGTTGAGCCGGCTGGAGATTCCGGTGCTCGGCACCGGGCGGCCGGCGGCATCCACGCCGGGACGGGGTGTCGGCTGACCCTGCGGGTCGATGTGGCAACCTCGCGCGTAGCCGGTGCGCAGTGGCAAGCCCGCGCACTGGCCAGTCGGATCTCCCGGACCGCCACCCTGGCCGGGGTTACCGAGCACGACGGCGTGCTCAGCGTGCTGGTCGACCTCGGCACCGCGCACACGCCGGTGCCCCAGGCCGTGCTGACCGCCGTGTCCGCGTTGGACCGACCGGGGTGGTCGGCATTGCGCTGGGAGGGTGAAACAGCCATCACCACGTGGACGGCGAAACCACGGCCGGAATCGGGTATTACAGAATTGGAGTTGTCGTCGAGCCCTGACGTGCGTCGCCGAGGGTAATCATCTTCTTTACCTGTCGCGGGACGTCGCGCCCGCGTTGATTCCCGGAATAACTATCCAGTTGGGTGCCGTCGTCACCCGATTGGCCGCTGCTACTCGCTCTGCGTCACCAGGGCAAGATCCACTGTAGAAGATCCACCGACCGAGAACAGCAGGAGTCCAATCTCAGATGGCAAGCGTCGAGGAAGTTCGGGCCGGCATCGCGCAGGCGAACCAGCAGGCCAGCGAGAGCATGGCAGCGCTGCAACAGGCCAGTTCCGCGCTCGAACAGGCGCAGAGTTCCCTCACGATGGTCACCCAGGGCAGTGGCCAGCCCGATGCCGAACAGGCCAACGGCCTGCTGGCCCAGGCGGTCCAGGCCATCGGCGAAGCCACGCAGAGCGTACTGGCCGCGATCTCCACAGCGGAGAGCTACGCGGCGCGGCTGTAGGTGTGGCGGTTCTAGGTGTGGCGGTTCTAGGTGTAGTAGGCAGAACTCATGTCCATTGAGGCGATCCGGGCGGCCACGGCGGACGTGCGCGACCAGTTGACGGGGGCGCACCACGGCGTGGTCACCGCGCGAGCCCAACTCGCGGTCGCGGCACGCATGCTCGCGGACCTGTCCCGCAACCACTCGTCGTCACTGATCCCACCCGAGCACCTGCGCGCCGACGAGCAGCTTGCCGGGTGCCTGGAACTCATCGCAGGTAGCCTCGCGTGTATCGACCGCTTCGTTGCGGGGCTGTGAGTTGGGACGCTGTGAGTTGGGACGCGGTGAGTTGGGACGCAGTGAGTTGGGACGCTGTGAGTTGGGACGCAGTGAGTTGGAGCTGCTAAATTGATCACACCCATGGGGAGGGCCGAGAGGCGCCAAGGGGTCTGGTTTTGAGCAAGCGCAACGAACGACGCAAGAAGATCGAGGCAACGCTTGCCGATTTTCGTGCCGCCGTCAGCTCGGCGCTCGGCGTCGCGGCCGGCCAGCAGGACGGCGTCGCCGAGGAGCACGCCCGCACCATGGTCGAGCTCTGGCTGCGCACGGAGGGCCTCGATCCGGCGAACGCCGATCCGGCACTGCGGGCGACGCTCGCCATGCCGGTGATGGCCGACGTCGTGGCGAAGGTCGCCGCCGACCGGCAACAGCATTTCGCGGCGTGGAATTCGGACGGTCCGCTCGCGCTGACCGAACTGGTCACGCGGTGCGCACCGGGCGCGGCCGGCGAACCGTGGCACACCTGGCTGGACAAAGTCGGCACCGCCGATGGCACAGCCGGCACCGGCGACATGCCGGAACTCTGGCGGATCGGCACCGCGACCGCCGACCACGCCCCGGAACAGGTGTCGTTCCCGGTCGGCGTGCCGCTGCTCGATTCGGCCCACCTCCAGGTCACCACCACGTTCGAGTCACGGGCGGCCGGCGAGGCGATGGTGGAGGCGCTGCTGTTGCGCGTGCTGCACCACGTGCAGCCGGGGTTGGCGCTGATCCACGTGTGGGACACCGGAATGCTGACCGGTTCGCTGCCCGGCCTCTACCCACTGACCAGGGCCGGGCTGCTGACCGTGCACGACTCGGCCCGGCCGGAGGAACTGCTGGACGAACTGTCCGAGCACATCCGCCGCGTGCACACCGGCGTGCTGGCCGGCGGTGACGCGTCGGTCGGCGTGGTGAGCGGACGAGCCGGCCGGCGGACCGAGCCGTGGCGGATCGCGGTGCTGTTCGGTGACCGGCGGCCGCTGCGCGACGAGCACCAGCAGCGGCTGCAACGGGTGGCCCGCAACGGGTTGGCGTGCGGTGTGCAGTTGATCGTGGTCGACATGCCGCTGACGGTGAACAGTCCGATGGAGACGGTCACGTTCATCGGCGAGCACACGGCCCGATGCAGCATGACGGGACCGGAGGCGACGTTCACGCCGGACCCGCCGTTGCCACGGGCGAGGGTGCCGGCCGCGTGCGCCGCGATCGCCGAGGAGCTCAAGACCCGCAGGGCACGGGTGTGCACGTTCGCCGATCTGGTGCCGGAACCGTTCTGGCAGCACAACTCGGCCGCCGGGCTGGTGGCCTCGGTGGGCCGCCGGGACGGGAATCCGGTGGACGTGGTGCTGGGCGACTCGTCGCCGCACGCGCTGGTCGGCGGCCCGAGCGGATCTGGCAAGACGAATTTTCTTTATATGTTCCTCGGCGGGCTGGCTGCCCGGTACTCACCCGACGAGCTGGAACTGTATCTGTTGGACTTCAAGGAAGGCGTGTCGTTCGCGCAGTTCACCCCCGGCCGGCGCGATCCGACCTGGCTCCCGCACGCGCGACTCGTCGGCGTGAACGTGAATGCCGACCGGGAATTCGGCGTCGCGCTGCTCGCGTTTCTCGCCGACACCATGCGGGAACGGGCGGACGCCGCGAAACGGCACGAGGTCACCAAGATCGAGGAACTGCGCGCCGAGGACCCGAACGGTCGGTGGCCGCGCATCGTCGCGGTGATCGACGAATTCCAGTACCTGTTCGCGGAACGCGACGTGGTGGCGGCGACCGCGGCCCGCCTGTTGGAGGACGTGGCGCGGCGCGGCCGTTCGCAGGGCATCCACCTGGTGCTGGCCAGCCAGGACGTGTCCGGGATCGAGACGTTCTGGGGCAAGCCGGCGATCTTCGAGCAGTTCATCCTGCGGATCGCGCTGCCGAAGGCACGGCGCGTCCTGGTGGACACGAACCACGCGGCCGTCGAACTGCCGCGCTGGCACGCCGTGGTGAACCACGAATCCGGGGTGGCACAGGGCAACGAGATGGTCCGCATCCCGGACGCCACCAGCAGGGGCACGTTCGACGTGTTGCAACAGCGGTTGTTCGGGATGCGCGCGGCGACCCTGCCGCCGCCCCGGCTGTTCGACGGCAGCCACGTGCCCGCGCTCGCCGATACGGCCGATTTCCGCAAGCTGGGGCCGAATCCTGGCGTGCCGAAGGCGTTGCTCGGGCAGATCATCGACGTGGCCGGCAGCGCGGCGACCACGACGCTGACGTCGGCGCCGGGCCGGAACCTGGCCGTGATCGGCTCGACGACGGCCGAGGCGGCCAGCGTGCTGGGCGCGGTGGCACTGTCCGTGGCACGGCAGCACATGCCCGAAACCGCGCGGTTCACGCTGTGCCCGCTGATCGGCGACGCGGCCGAGCCGGTGGCCGAACTGGCGGCCGCGCTGCGGCGCTCCGACCACGAGGTGGTCGTGGTGGAACGAGACGACCTGCGGGCGACGGTGGCCGACATCGCACGCACACTGGC
>DATBDL010000320.1:0-45555 GCA_036269975.1 Pseudonocardiaceae bacterium
GCCCGGTGGACATCCTGTGCCGGGACGAACGGGGCGCGTCGGTAGCCGTGGAAATCAAACGACGCGGCGAAATCGACGGCGTCGAGCAGTTGACGCGGTATCTGGAACTGCTCAACCGCGATCCGCTGCTGTCGCCGGTACGCGGTATCTACGCGGCCCAGCTCATCAAGCCGCAGGCGAAGACGTTGGCGGAGGACCGGGGCATCCGCTGCGTGACCCTGGACTACGACACACTCCGCGGCATCGAATCGAACGAGTTCCGCCTGTTCTGATCTGCCGGTCGAGTGCGCCGTCCGCGGTAGTCCTCGGGTGTCCTACGGCACGTGTGAGCAACCGTCCGGTTGTCAGAGCAGCGGGCGAGGCTGATGCGCGGGCCCGAGCCGAAGCCGGCAGGCAGCAGAAGCGCGCCTATGTCGAATCCAGGCAGGCAGATGTCAGCGTCCAGAATGCCGATCTCGCGGTTACGGTCGCTGACCTGGAGCAGTTGCCGAGTGCGACACTGGATGTCGATGACTTCATTGACTTTCGCGCGTTGAAGAGAACGGCCGAGCAACCACGCTTTGATCCTGGGCAGTTGGGCTGTGCGTTGCGGCCGCCACAGCCGACGCAGATACCGGTGGAGCCGCAGTTCACACGGTTCGCCCCGATGCCGCCGACAGGAATGAGCAAGCCTGAGGCTGCTGTCGAGTTGCCCGACGACGTGGCGATCAACTTTTGTCGGCCGGATGGCCAGGGTGTCGCCATGCCTCGATCAGGTCGTTCGGGCCGTAGCGGGCATCCAGCCCGTCGCAGGAGAAACCGTTGCGGGACACCGCGATCGCGGGCAGCGGTTCTGATGTGAGAGCGGCGCGGTGACGGAACAGGGTGGCGAGATCACGGTGGTCGAACGGCGAGCGTTCGAGCCATTTGATCGATCCGGCGAACAGCAGTGTCCCCGCGGTCGGTCCCCGGTCGGCGCCGACGATGTCGATTTCGATGTCGTTGGTTCTGGTCCAGTAGCCACCGATCGCGGGTGCCGCGGGTAGGTCGTCGTCGGGTAGGCGTCGTGCGAGTGCTTCGCGGACGAGGGGTTCGACGGTTCGCCCGCGCCACGCCGTCCAGTCGCGACGGATGCGTTGGCGGGTCAGGTCGCCGCGGCCGCGTTCGATTTCGGCCATCGCCGGTGCGAGAAAGCGCAGCCAGAACCGCAGGTACGGATCGGCGATGCGGTAGCGGCGGTCCTTGGACGGCCGGGTCGACAGCGGCAGATCGGCGGCCACGATTCGTTTGTCCGTCAGGGTCAGCAGCGACCGCTGGAGCGAGGTGGCGGCCAGGCCGCCGGCAGCCTTGGCGATATTGGTGAAGGTTCGTTCGCCGGCTCCGATCACCGTCAGGATGGCCCGCGCCTGGGTGTGTTCAGGGAACTCGGCCGCGAGCGAACGTTCTGCGGAGACCAGCAGCGGGGAGGTGGGATTGGTCAGCGATTGGTCGAGGAAGTCCCACAGGTCCTGGCCTGGCCGCCAGTCACCGCAGATCAACGGGAGTCCACCGGTGACGAGCGCGGCGTCGAACGCGTCTGCCGGGTCGAGGCCGAGCATGTCCGCCAGGTCCAGCGGATTCAGAGGGCCGATCACCATTTCCCGACCTCGCTGGTGAAACGGGCGCTGATAGCTGTTCAGCGCCTCCATCATCGCCAGGTCCGATCCGATGAGGACGAACAGGACGGGCTTGCGCGACAGGTACCGATCCCATGCCCGTCGCAGTTGTCCTTCGAACGTGTGCCCCTCGTCCATGAGATAGGGCAGTTCGTCCATGACGACGATGCAGGGCGTTGCATCGGGAAGGGCCGCGGCCAGCAGACGCAACGCGTCGGACCAGTCGTTCGGGTCACCGGCGACGAGCAGATCCCGTGCCGGCAGCGGGGACTCCTGGGCGTCCTGTCGAAAACGCTCCAACTCGGACGCCGTCGCGGCACCGGTCGCGGTGAAGAACAGTGACGGCACGCCCGCACGGTCGACGAAGGTCTCGATCAGCCGGGACTTGCCGACTCGCCGACGCCCACGCACGAGCAGACAACGTCCTGGCCGGTCGTCGTCGCTCGCGGCGGTGATCCCCGTGAGCTCGTCCTGGAGGATTCGCAGCTCATGTTGCCGGCCGACGAAACGCGCCACCCTTCACCTACTATCATCCATGTTAGTATCATGAATGATAGTATCATCCGTGGCTGCGACGGAAGCGTTCCGCGAGTGCCGGGTCGTCCTCCCACCACAGGCGGGGTGGGGCGTCGGTGGCCTCGGCTTCGTCCAGTTGACGGTCGATCTCGACCGCTTCTGCCGCGTCGTCGTGGGACATTCGGTTCATCAGGGCGCCCAGGAACGGGAGGCCGGCCAGGTCACCGACCAGCCACAGCACCCCGGCCCCGACGATCTGGTCCGTGCGCAGGCTCGGGCCCCACGTCCGCCCGACCGTCTCGTAGTAACCCTCCGCGACGATGTGCGGGTTCAGCCACAGCACCAGGCCCAGCGCCGCGTCGAAGATCACCTCGACGAACGTGATCACCACCGAGATCAGGTGCGGATACTTGTGCGGCACGGGATCCAACTGCAACCGACTGTAGAAGTACAGGAAGCCGACCAGCAGCAGCGCCAGCCTCGACAGGTGATCCACGACCGCGTTGCCCAGCACGGCCGGGTACCAGCCGGTGAAGTACAACAGCCACGGCGTCGCCACCAGCAGCAGTGACGCCGTCGCCGGGAACGTCAGCACGCGCAGCCATCTGCTGGCCAACACCACCCGCAACCCCGGCCGCACCGCCAGTGCCAGCGCCACCGGTGAACTCAGCGCCAGGCACAGCGGCACGACCATCAGCAGCGTGATCACCTGGGCCGCCCGCACCCAGAACAGGGTGTCCGCGTACGCCCCGAAGAACGAAACGCCCATCAGCGCGATCAAGCCGAGACCAGCCCCGAATGCCACGTGTCGTGACCTGGGCCACCGGGTATCCGCCGCCCGTGAGTACAGACGGACCGCGATCACGTAACCCGCGCCGAGCACCAGCACGAGCGCGATCGTGGGCAGGTCCGGGGTCCACTCGGTCAGCACGGCGGACCAGGTCAGCGGGGGAAGCACCCACCCAGTGTCGCCCGCTCGGTGTGACAGCGACCTGCCGGGTGGCGGGCGTGCCGGCTCGGTGATCGGATGACGGCGGATGTGAACCGGAAGGGGTGCACGTGGCGACCACACAGGTCCTTGCCGACGCGAGCCTGCGGCTGAACGCGGCGCCGATCGACTACGTCCTGATCGGCGTCTATTTCGTCCTCGTGCTGGGCATCGGCGCGATGGCCCGCAGGTCGGTCTCGTCCAGTCTGGACTTCTTCCTGTCCGGCCGCTCGATGCCGGCCTGGGTGACCGGGCTCGCCTTCATCTCGGCGAACCTCGGCGCTGTCGAGATCTTCGGCATGACTGCCAACGGAGCACAGTTCGGCGTACCGACCGTCCACTACTACTGGATCGGCGCCGTGCCGGCCATGGTGTTCCTCGGCCTGGTGATGATGCCGTTCTACTACGGCTCCAAGGTGCGCAGCGTGCCGGAGTTCCTGTTGCGCCGCTTCGGGCCCGCCACACATCTCGTCAACGGCGTCAGTTTCGCCGTCGCGCAGGTGCTGATCGCCGGCATCAACCTCTACGCACTGGGCACCGTCGTCAATCTATTGCTTGGTTGGCCGTTGTGGGTGTCCATCGTGGTCGCCGCCGCGATCGTGCTCGCCTACACCACGCTCGGGGGCCTTTCCGCCGCGATCTACAACGAGGTCATGCAGTTCTTCGTCATCCTGGCGCTGCTGATCCCGCTGACGATCGTCGGGCTGGCGAAGGTGGGCGGCTGGAGCGGGCTCATGGACAAGATCAACGCGACGCACCTCAACCCGAGCGCGCAGTTGTCGTCCTGGCCGGGTACCAACATCACCGGTATCAACAATCCGGTGCTCTCCGTTCTCGGTATCGTGTTCGGACTCGGGTTCGTGCTGTCCTTCGGTTACTGGACAACGAACTTCGCCGAGGTGCAGCGGGCACTGTCGGCGAAGAACATGTCCGCCGCGCGCAGGACGCCGTTGATCGGCGCGTTCCCGAAGACGTTCATCGTGCTGGTGATCTTCATTCCGGGCATGCTGGCCGCCGTGATCTCGCCGGAGCTGGCGAAGTTCAAGGCCGCCCAGGTGGCCAACCCGAACCTGAAGTCCCTCGACGGGATCAACTACAACAACGCGACCGAGCTCCTGATGCGTGACCTGCTGCCCAACGGCATGCTCGGCGTGGCCATCGCCGGTCTGCTCGCCGCGTTCATGGCCGGCATGGCGGCGAACATCAGCTCGTTCAACACCGTGTTCACATACGACATCTGGCAGCCCTACATCCGCAAGGACCGGCCGGACGGCTACTACCTGCGGATCGGCCGGCTCGTCACGGTGGTCGGCTGCGTCGTGGCGATCGCGGCCGCGTTCATCGCCAGCGGCTACGGCAACGTCATGAACTATCTGCAAACGCTGTTCAGCTTCTTCAACGCGCCGCTGTTCGCGACGTTCATCCTGGCGTTGTTCTGGAAGCGGATGACGAAGGCGGCAGGCTGGTCGGGCCTGGTGAGCGGCACCGTGTCCGCTGTGATCGTGTTCGCGCTGGCCAACGCCGGTGTGCTGACGATCTTCGGCAGCACCGACACGCAGGGGCCCAGTTTCGTCGGCGCCATGGTGGCGTTCGTGGTGGACGTCGTGGTGAGCGTCGTCGTCTCGCTGGCCACCGAACCGAAGCCGGACTCGGAACTGCGTGGGCTGGTGTGGTCACTGACACCGAGGGGCGCGCTGCGTGGCGGCGACGACGAACCGGGCGATCGTGCCTGGTACCGGCGGCCGGCCGTGCTCGGCGCGACCGTGCTCGTGATCGCGTTGGCGCTCAACATCGTGTTCTGGTGAGGATTCTCATGAGTAATTCGGTTGCGGCAGGAGGATCTGACATGGCGGACGCCAATCGGACCAGTGGCGGCGGGAAGTCCAGGGTGTTGCTGTTCGATCTACGATGGATTCTCGCGTTCCTGTTCGGCGTCTACGGGATCGTCGTGACACTCATGGGATTGCTCGCGAACGCGAAGACCTACACCGCGAGCGGCCAGGACGTGCACGTGAATGTGAACCTGTGGACCGGCATCCCGATGCTCGTCCTCGCGGCACTGTTCGCGCTGTGGGCCGCGTTGCGGCCGACTTTCGTGCCTAGGTCGGATGACAACGCCGGATGACTGAACGTCGTTCTGGCCGTACCCTCCGGGTTGATCGGACTGTTTGTCTTTACCTGGAGGCGAGGCACGGATGGCACAGCCGGCTGTTGAGGACACGCCGACCGGGAAAGACAAGCCCCGACCGACATTCCCGTCCACCGATCCGCGGACAGGGGAATTCGTCGGTAGCCATCCGGTGCACAACGACGCCGAGGTGGCGGCACGTGTTGCCGTTGCCAGGATCGCGGCCGGCTGGTGGGCCGGCATCGGATTCGCCGAACGCAGGGAACGCCTGGACACCTGGCGAAAGCTGATCGCACGGCGGGTCGAGGACCTCGTCACCCTGATGTCGGCGGAAACCGGGAAACCGGCCGACGACGCACGGCTGGAACTGGTGCTCGTGATCACCCACCTGCAGTGGGCCGCCGCCAACGCGGAACGGGTGCTACGCAAGCGGAGCGTGCGGACCGGCATGCTGATGATGAATCAGGCTGCCACGATCGAATACCAGCCGCTCGGTGTGATCGGTGTGATCGGGCCGTGGAACTATCCGGTGTTCACGCCGATGGGCTCGATCGCCTACGCGCTGGCCGCCGGCAATGCCGTGGTGTTCAAGCCGAGCCAGTACACGCCCGGCGTCGGCATGTGGCTTGCCGACACGTTCGCCGAAGTGGTGCCGGAGCATCCGGTGCTGACCGTCGTGACGGGGCAGGGCGACACCGGGGCCGCGCTGTGCCGGTCCGGTGTGGACAAGATCGCGTTCACCGGCTCCGGCGCCACCGGGCGCAACGTGCTGGCCGAGTGCGCGGAGACGCTGACGCCGGTCCTGATGGAATGCGGCGGCAAGGACGCGTTCATCGTGGACGAGGACGCCGACGTGGCCGCCGCCGCGGACGCGGCGGTGTGGGGCGCGATGGCGAACGCCGGCCAGTCGTGCGCCGGGGTGGAACGGGTCTACGTGGTCGACTCGCTGGCCGACGAGTTCGTCGGGCTCGTCACCGACCGTGCCCGCGCCCTGCGGGTCGGCGCGCATCCCGGTGCCGACGTCGGGCCGATGACCCTGCTGTCGCAGGTCGACGTCGTCCGCTCGCACATCGCCGACGCCATGGCACGGGGTGGCCAGGCCGTGGTCGGCGGGCTGGAGTCGGTGCGCTCGCCGTACGTGGAACCGGTCGTGCTGGTCGACGTGCCGGAGGACTCGATCGCCGTCACGGACGAGACGTTCGGGCCGACCATGGTGATCAACCGGGTACGGGACGCGGACGAGGCCGTCGAACGGGCCAACGCCAGCCGCTACGCGTTGGGTGCCGCCGTGTTCGCGAAGGCACGCGGACCGGAGTTGGCCAGCCGGCTGCGTGCCGGGATGGTGTCGGTCAACTCGGTGCTGTCCTACGCCGCCGTGCCCGCGTTGCCGTTCGGCGGATCGGGTGAGTCCGGCTTCGGGCGGATCCACGGTGCCGACGGCCTGCGCGAGTTCACCAGGGCCCAGTCGGTGACCCGCCAACGGTTCCGTCCGCTGCTGCGGCCGATGTCGTTCACCCGTGGCGGCCGTACGGTGCGCAAGCTGTTGCGACTGGTACGCCTGCGTTACGGACGCTGAAACGGCGCTCACCACCGGCGGTCCCGAGGTGTAGAAAGAGGGGGTCCGGATCTCACCAGCGGATTCGGCCACGGGAGGCGCTGCGATGAAGAAGATCATCAACGACCCGTCGACCGTGGTGGTCGACTCGCTGCGCGGCATGGCGGTCGCCCATCCTGACCTGCTCCGTATCACCTACGACCCGGCCGTCGTCGCGAGAGCGAACGCGCCGGTGTCCGGCAAGGTCGGCATCGTGTCCGGCGGCGGTTCCGGCCACGAGCCGTTGCACGGCGGTTTCGTCGGCCTCGGCATGCTGGACGCCGCTGTGCCCGGCGCCGTCTTCACGTCCCCGACACCCGACGCCATCCAGGCCGCGATCCAGACCGTCGACGCGGGTGCTGGCGTGTTGCTGCTGGTCAAGAACTACACCGGTGACGTGCTGAACTTCGAGACCGCCGCCGAGTTGGCCGAGGCGGACGGCACCACGGTCCGGTCGGTCGTGATCGACGACGACGTCGCCGTGAAGGACTCCACGTACACCGCCGGCCGGCGGGGCGTCGGCGGCACCGTGTTGCTGGAGAAGCTCGTCGGCGCGGCCGCGGAACGCGGTGACGACCTGGACAAGCTGGACCAGTTGGCACAGCGTGTCGTCGGCACCGTCCGGTCGATGGGTATGGCGCTGGCCGCACCCACCGTTCCGCACGTCGGCGTGCCCAGCTTCGACCTGGCCGACGACGAGATGGAGGTCGGCATCGGCATCCACGGCGAGCCCGGCCGCGAGCGCGTACCGCTGGAATCGGCGGAACAGATCGTCACCCGACTGGTCGACGCCGTCGTCACGGACCTGCCATTCGAATCAGGCGATCGGGTGCTGTTGTTCACCAATTCGATGGGCGGGACACCCCTGGTCGAGCTGTATCTGGCACACGGGATCGCGGAGGGTCTGCTGGCTTCTCGGGGAATCACCGTGGCGCGGCGACTGGTCGGCCCGTACATCACCAGCCTGGAAATGCAGGGCATGAGCATCACCCTGCTCAGACTCGACGACGAGCTGATCGACCTGTGGGACGCGCCGGTGCACACGGCGGCGCTGCGGTGGGGGGTGTGATGGGCTGCGGAACGGAAGGCGTGATCGCGGCACTGACAGCGGCGGCGGATGTCGTCTCGGCCCACCGTGACGAGCTGGTGGAACTGGACCGGGTGATCGGCGACGGCGATCACGGCGAGAACCTGCGACGCGGCTTCCAGACGTTCGTCGTAGCGGTGACGAGGGCGGCACCGGCCACGCCGGGCGCGGTGGTGAAACTGCTGGCCAGCACCCTGATCTCGACGGTAGGCGGTGCCGCGGGGCCGTTGTACGGCACGGCGTGCCTGCGCGCGGCCGCGTCCATCGGCGACGCGCCCGAACTGACGCCGACGGCCACGGTCACGGCGCTGCGGGCCGCGCTGAGTGGCGTCGTGGCGAGGGGAAAGGCGGAACCGGGCGACAAGACGATGGTCGACGCGCTGACACCCGCCGTCGAGGCGGCGCAGAAGGCGCTGGAGAACGGAGCCGACATCCACGGCGTACTGGTGGCGGCGGCCGACGCGGCGGACGACGGTGCCGCGGCCACGATTCCGTTGGTGGCACGGAAGGGGCGAGCGTCCTATTTGGGCGAACGCAGCGCCGGGCACCTCGATCCGGGCGCCCGCTCGACGGCGTTGTTGCTGCGTGCGCTGGCCGAATCGGCATGAGTGAGCGCGTCGGGCTGGTGATCGTGTCCCACAGCCGGCGGTTGGCGGCGGGCGTCGTCGAGTTGGCGGGCCAGATGGCGCCCGGCGTGCCGTTGGTAGCGGCAGGCGGAATGCCGGACGGTGGCCTCGGCACGGACTTCGCCGCGGTCGAGTCGGCGTTGGCGGCCGCGGATCAGGGCGCCGGTGTGGTGCTGCTGTTCGACCTGGGCAGCGCGCGGATGACGGCGGACATGGCGGTCGAAACCCTGGCCGACCCGACGCGGGCGGTGGTCGCGGACGCCCCGTTGGTGGAAGGCGCGGTGGCGGCGGCTGTGGCGGCCGCGGGGGGAGCGGACCTGGCCGCCGTGGTCGCGGCGGCGGAGGGTCGGACAGTCGCCGAGTCGGTTGAGGCGGCGGATACCGATTCGGTTGAGGCGGCGGTCGCCGAGTCGGTCCGGGCTGGGGATGCCGAGTCCGTTCGGGCGGCGGATGCCGAAACGGAAATCGTCCTGACCAATGAGGTCGGTCTGCATGCCCGGCCGGCCGCGCTGTTGGCCAGATCGGTGGCGGAACTGGACGCGAAGGTGGTCGTCCGGTTGGGCGACCAGCGCGCGGACGGAGCGAGTGTGTTGGCGTTGCTCGGCCTCGCTGCCCGCAAGGACGACCGTCTGACTGTGACGGCGTGGGGGCCGCAGGCCGAGGAAGCGATAAGCCGAATACAGCGCCTGGCCGACGACAACTTCAACGAGGCCCGCTGACGTCTCGTTTCCCCTCGACCACCGTGGCGGTGTCGCGGTACCGCCGGACAAGCGTCCTGCTGGCAGCCGTTCGCGTGTTCCCTGCGCTGCCGGTTCGTCCGGCCGACGTCGACGGCTGGCGTTGGCCACCGACCGCTGGCCGACGTCACCTGATCGACTCAACCGAAGGTTTCTGGCTCGATTCGGTGGGCAAGCTCACGTGGGAACGGTGCTGGAAGGTGGCAGCATCTCCAACAAGTTACCGGCGCGTAGCGTGCTCGTCGCGCTGTTCGCCTGGTCGAACACATCGGAGGTAGCGGCCGTGGCGCGCGAGTTCTCCACCATCGGGATCATCGGTCTTGGCACCATGGGTACCGGCATCGCCGAAGTCGTCGCCCGTACCGGGTTGCGGGTGGTGGCCGTGGAACTGGACGAGGCCGGGACGGCGCGTGGCCGCGGTCACCTGGAGCACTCCACCGACCGGGCCGTTGCCGGCGGCAAACTCACCGCCGACGAGCGGTCCGCGCTGCTCGACCGCATCGCCTATCGCACCGACCTCGCCGCGCTGGCCGACTGCGACCTGGTGATCGAGGCCATTCCCGAGCACGTCGACACCAAGACCGCGGTGCTCGCCGAGGTCGACCGGATCACTCGTCCGAGTGTCATTCTCGCGTCCAACACTTCGTCGCTCTCCGTGACCGAACTCAGCGTGCGTACCACTCGTCCGGGGAAGGTCGTCGGGCTGCACTTCTTCAATCCGGCGCCGGTCCTCAAGCTGGTCGAGGTGGTCCGAACCGTGGTCACCGAGCCGGACGTGATCGACGACGTGGTCGGTTTCGTTCGGTCGCTGGGCAAGGAACCGGTGGTGATCGGCGACCGCGCCGGCTTCATCGCGAACGCGCTGCTCTTCGGTTACCTCAACCATGCCGCCACCCTGTACGAACAGCGCTACGCCACCCGCGAGGACCTCGACGCCGCGATGCGCCACGGCTGCGGCTACCCGATGGGCCCACTCCAACTGCTCGACCTGATCGGCCTCGACACGGCCTACGAGATCCTCGACACGATGTACCACCAGTCGCGCAATCGCCTGCATGCTCCCGCTCCGCTGCTCAAGCAGATGATCACGGCCGGTCTGCTGGGCCGGAAGACCGGTCGCGGCTTCTACACCTACGACGCGCCGGACTCGCCAACCGTGATCGCCGACGGCCACACCCCGCGTGATCGCGACACCACCGCGACCGGCCGCGCGGTGCACCGCGTCGGCGTGATCGGGACCGGCACGATGGCGACCGGCATCGCGGAGGTGTTCGCGAAGGGCGGGTTCGACGTGGTGCTGCGGGCCCGCGACCTCGACAAGGCCCGTACCGCGATCGGCAAGGTCGGCAAGTCACTGGATCGGGCCGTTGCCAAGGGAAAGCTGGCGGCGGCCGACCGGGACACCATCCTCGCCAGGGTCACGCCCGCGGTGGAGTTCGAGGCGCTGGCCGACTGCGATCTCGTGGTGGAGGCCGTCGCCGAGGATCTTGCCGTCAAGACCGGCGTGTTCGCGGCGTTGGACGAGGTGTGCAAGCCGGGCGCGGTGCTCGCGACGACGACCTCGTCACTGCCGGTGATCGAGTGCGCGGCGGCCACCTCACGGCCGGGTGACGTCGTTGGCCTGCACTTCTTCAATCCGGCGCCGGTGATGAAGCTCGTCGAAGTGGTCGCCACGATCGCAACGTCGCCGGACGTCGTCGCCACGGCGCACGCGATCTGCCAGCGGGTCGGCAAGCACCCGGTGCACTGCGGCGACCGCGCCGGTTTCATCGTGAACGCGCTGCTTTTCCCGTACCTCAACGACGCCGTGAAAATGCTGGAAGGCCATTACGCCGAGGCGGACGACATCGACACCGCGATGATGGTCGGCTGCGGCCTGCCGATGGGCCCGTTCGCGCTGCTGGACGTGGTCGGACTTGACGTGTCGCTGGCCATCGAACGGACGCTCTACAACGAGTTCCGCGAATCCGGCTTCGCGCCGGCTCCGTTGCTGGAACATCTCGTCACGGCCGGCCGGCTCGGTCGTAAGACCGGCAAGGGATTCCGCGACTACACGAGCTGAATCACGCCTTCCTGGCCCAGAACCGGACAATGCGTTTCGGTTCGTGTTCGACTTCGACATCCGTGAAGCCGGCTGCCGCCAACCGGTCTCGCAACGTTGCCGGGTCGACCACGTTCATCGTGTCGCCGAGGTGTAGCAGCCGGAACCGCAGGCTGAGTTGGCTGTCCGAACCGGCGAAGACGCCACCCGGCGCGAGTACCCGGTATGCCTGCCCGAACAGGTCGTCCTGGGCCTGCCGCGTCGGCACGTGGTGCAGCATCGTGAAGCACACGACACCGCTGAAATCGTTGTCCTGAAACGGCATTCGCGCGCCGTCGCCGTGCACGATCCGTACGTCGCCGGTGAACTCGTCGGCAAGTCGCATCGCGGACGCCTCGTCCACCTCCAGGGCCGTCAGCTTCGGAATGCGCTCGGCGAGCACCCGTGTCGTAGCGCCGTAACCCGGCCCGATCTCCAGGACCGCCGCGCCGAGGTCGACCCGATCGGTCACCAACGGCAAGCGTTCCGCCACCGACTTCGCCCACTCGGGTGATGAGCAGATCTTCCGATGCATGCGGTTCATGGCCTCGACGTTAGGGACGACGGGGTCCGTCCGCCAGCGGCTATGCTGCCAAGCGATGTCGCGTAACGGACAGACCGCAGTCGTGGTCGGCGATTTCCACCTGGTCCGCGGCCAGTGGTTCGGCTGGCACGACCACACCGAGCACCAGGTGGTGTGGGCGGCCAGCGGCGTGGCGAACGTGCGGATTCGGGACGGCAGGACGTGGGTACTGCCGCCGAGTGTCGCGCTGTGGCTGCCGGCCGGCCTGCCGCACACGACCGGAGCGTCCGCGTTGACCACGATGCGCTCGGCGTACCTGCGGCCGGACCGCTGCCCGCTGCACCTGCCGGAACCGACCGTGATCGCGGTGCCCGCCCTGCTGCGCGAACTCATCACCCACCTGGGGCACAAGGACCTGCCGCCCGACGAGCGGCGGCGAGCCGAGGCCGTGGTGTTCGACCTGGTCCACCCCGTATCGGTGACCACCATCGGGGTACCCGAACCCACCGATGAGCGGCTCCGCACGATCGCCGCCGCCTTCCACGCAGACCCCGCCGACGACCGGCAGCTCGCGGACTGGGGCCGGCAGGTCGGTGCGAGCGCGCGAAACCTGGCCCGGTTGTTCGTCGCGGACACCGGGTTGACGTTCGGGCAGTGGCGGACCCAGTTGCGGCTACAGGCGGCGTTGCCGCTGCTCGCGGACGGGATGGCGGTCAACCGGGTGGCGAGCCGGGTCGGCTACGCGACGCCGAGCGCGTTCGTGGCCGCGTTCCGCCGCGCGGTCGGCGTGTCGCCGGGCGCGTACTTCGGCTAGGGCCGGCGCGTATTGCGGCTGGTGCCGATGCGTACCTCGGCTGGTGCCGGTGCGTACCTCGGCTGGTGGCGGTGCGCGTTTCGGCTAGCCGCAGCCGCAGGCCCCGCCGCAACAGCCACCACCACCGGACGACACGCCCGCTCCCGCGCGGCCGCCGAGTGCGATGGTGGTCAGCAGCTTGACGGTGTCCGCGTGACCGGCGGGGCAGGTGGCCGGCGCCGCCGACTCGCTCATCGGCCGGGCCAGTTCGAACTCCTCGGTGCAGTCGCGGCACTTGTAGGCGTAGGTCGGCATGCGGACATTGTCGCACCGCCGAGGTCGGTTACGGTCGGCTCGTGCCGCGCCACAACCGGTCCCGCCGAGCGCGGCCGACGCCACCAGAGCGGCCGCTGCCAGCCGGCTGGCCGCACGCGGAGTCGTCCGGGGACGGAGAATGGCTGGTCCGGCAGGTAACGGGAGCGCAGGCCACGAAGACGTACCGCTGCCCCGGCTGCGACCACGAGATCAAACCGGGCGTGCCGCACCTGGTGGTCTGGCCGGCCGCCGAACACGGCTCGGTAGCCGACCGCCGGCACTGGCACAGCGGCTGCTGGCAGGCCAGAGGCCGCAGAGGTCCCACCGCGAAACGCTGGTGAGACGACCGGTCGTGCGGCACTGGTTATGCCCAGAGCTCAGCGCTTGGTGCTGGGTTCCCGGCGTACGCCCTGGCCGGTGCGGTTGGGGACGGCCGGCTGCGCGGCCGGGCTCGGGCGGTTCGCCGCTGGTTGTTGGCCGGACTGGGGTTGCTGGCCGCTCTTGGGTTGCGTGACCTGAGGTGTGCGGCGGGTGGGTGCGTTCGCGATGGCCTGGGTGGTGGTCGCCTGGCCGACGCCGGTCTTGGCTGGTCCGGCCGGCCGTGCCGCGTCCGCATCCGACGCCGGAGCGGAGTCCTTGGCCGACGCCGGAGCGGAGTCCTTGGCCGGCCCCGGCTGGCCGGCCGGAGTGGACTCGGTGTCGGTCGGCGACTGGGCCGCAGCTTCGGACTGAGCCGGTGCCGGTCCTGCGGGCGACAGTGGGATGGTGACCTGCGAAGACGCGCCGCCCCGCTCCTTGGCCGTGACCTGGGACTGGGCGGCCGTGGCCGGTGCCTTGGTCTGGGCGGGCTGCCCGGCGGCCTGCGTCTGCTGCGTGATCAACGATGCCGAGAACCCGGCGGGCTGCCAGGACTGCGTGCCCGGCCTGGCCTGCGCCGGCGCACCACTCTGCCGCTGCGACGTGGGCCAGCCGCCGTTCGGTACCGCCCGGCCCGGTTGTTCGGCGACCAGGCCGGTCTGCACCGCCTCCTGCTCCTCCGGTAGCGGTTCCAGCGCCGGCGCCGCGTTCGTGATCAGGACGTGCGCCGACCGCAACTGCTCGGCGATCTGTGCCCGCAGCACCCGCAACGCCTCGACCCGGCCGGCGGCGTGGTTCATCCTGCGGGTGGCCTCGTCCGTTGCCTCGCGGACCCTGCGGTTCGCCTCGTCGTGGGCGTCCTGTACTCGGGCCTGTGCCTCGGTGAGCGCGTCGTGGCGGCGGCGGTTGGCTTCCTCGGTCGCCTCGCGGACTCGACGCTCCGCCTCCGCCTTGCTCGCCCGCTGCTCCTCGACGACCATCGCGCGGATGCGGGCCGCTTCCTCGGTCGACTCGCGCAACCGCTGCTCGGCCGCCGCGGTCGACTCACGCAACCGCTGCTCTGCCGCCGCCGCCGACTCGCGTAGCCGCTGTTCGACCTCCGCCTTGCTGGCCCGCTGCTCCTCGGCCACCTGTGCCCGCAGCGTCGTCGACTCCTCGTTGACCTGGGCGCGCAGCCTTGCCGCTTCGTCGGCGGCCTCGTGGACGCGACGCTGTGCCTCCGCCTTGCTCGTCGCTTCCTGCGTCGCCAACTTCTTCATCGCGTCGGTGCGGCGGGCCGCCATCGCGATCTCGAAGTCCTCGTCGATCTGGTTGCGCCTTGCTTCGGCGTCCGCGTCGGCCCTGACGCGTTCGTCGTCGGCCGCCTTGTACTTGGCGGCGAACTCGGCCTGGGCCTTCTCGACCAGTTCGCGGTGCTCGGTCTCCAGCTCTACCCTGCGACCGTCCACTTCGGCGATCAACTTCTCGTACCGGTTGCGCAGCGCGGCGCCCTCGACCTCGGCGCGGGCCCTGATCTGCACCGCGTCCGTCTCGGCCCTCGCCTTGGTGTCGCTCGCCTCCTCCTGCGCGAGCTTGAGCATCCGCTGCAACCGCTCGGACAGGCCCTCCAACGTGGTCGGCGGCAGCGACAGCCGGTTCACCTGCCCACGCAGCTCTTCGATCTCGTTGCGAGCGCGTTCCATCTGCCGGGCGATGTCGGCGGCCTGGGACATCGCGGCGTCGCGATCGGCGGCGATCAGCCGCAGGTCGCTGTCCAACCGCTCCAGGTGTTCCTCGACCTGTGTGCGGCTGTAGCCACGCTTGACGATGTCGAAGCCGGCGCCCAACGGAACCAAATCGCGTTCGCTACCAAGACCCATGGGTTCACGCTACCGGGCGGCGTAACCCGCTCGTGCGACAGACGCCCATCCCAACGTGGATCACACGCCACGAAACCGGTTGATGTCCCCCAGATGGCGGTCGCGGAACTCCTTGTCCCGTACCCCCAAGCCTTCCTCGGGTGCGAGGCACAGCACGCCGACCTTGCCCTGGTGCAGGTTGCGGTGCACGTCGTAGGCCGCCTGCCCGGTGTCCGCGAGCGAGTACACCCTGGACAGCGTGGGATGGATCTTTCCCTTGGCGATCAAGCGGTTCGCCTCCCACGCCTCGCGGTAGTTCGCGAAGTGCGAGCCGATGATGCGCTTGAGGTTCATCCAGAGATAGCGGTTGTCGTACTGGTGCAGGAAACCCGATGTCGACGCGCACGTCACGATCGTGCCGCCGCGCTTGGCCACGAACACGCTCGCGCCGAACGTCTCCCGGCCCGGATGCTCGAACACGATGTCCGGGTCGTCCCCGCCGGTCAGTTCGCGAATCCGGGCGCCGAACCGCTTCCATTCCCGCGCGTCCTGGTTGTGTTCGTCGGACCAGAAACGGTAATCCTCCGCCGCCCTGTCGATGATCAGTTCCGCGCCCATCCGGCGGCAGATCTCCGCTTTCTCCGGACTGGACACGACGCAGACCGGAATGGCGCCGCCGTTCAACGCGAACTGCGTCGCATACGAGCCCAAACCGCCCGACGCGCCCCAGATCAGCACGACGTCGCCCTGTTTCATGTCGGCGCCGTTACGCGACACGAGCTGCCGGTACGCGGTGGAGTTCACGAGGCCGGGCGCGGCCGCCTCCTCCCACGACAGGTGCTTCGGCTTGGGCATGAGCTGGTTGGACTTCACCAGCGCCAGTTCGGCCAGGCCGCCGAAGTTGGTCTCGAAACCCCAGATCCGCTGCTCGGGGTCGAGCATCGTGTCGTTGTGGCCGTCCGGGTGCTCCAGTTCGACGTTCAGGCAGTGCGCGACCACCTGGTCGCCGGGCTGCCACGCGTGCACGCCCGGCCCGGTGCGCAGGACGACGCCGGCCAGGTCGGAGCCGACGACGTGGTAGGGCAGGTCGTGCCGCTTCGCCATCGGCGACGACTTGCCGTAGCGCTCCAGGAATCCGAACGTGGACATCGGCTCGAAGATCGACGTCCACACCGTGTTGTAGTTGATCGCGCTGGCCATCACAGCGACCAGCGCCTCGCCGGGCGCCAGTTCCGGCGTCGGCACCTCGTCCAGGTGCAGCGATCGGCGCGGGTCCTTGGCCGAGCTGTCCATGCCGGCGAACAACTCGGTCTCGTCCGCGTGCACGGTCATCCCCCGGTAGGTCTCCGGGACCGGGAGCGAACCGATCGCATCGAGCTCGTCGTTGAGGATGGCATCCAGGATCTTCTGCACGGTGTGCCTCCATCCGGCGTAGATGGCGGGGAGGTTACCGATGAGTAACGGTACAGAGCCAGTGATGTGAGCGACCGCACTCAGTACCGTTTCAGTGCGTCTGCGCTGGCTCCACCAGCTCGATCAGCACGCCACCGGCATCTTTCGGGTGAACGAAATTCACTCGACTGTTGGCGGTGCCGCGCCGTGCTTCCGGATAAAGCAGCCGCAGCCCCATCGACCGCAACGCGTCGGCGGCCTTGTCGACGTCGGTTACCCGGTAGGCGAGCTGCTGCAAACCAGGGCCGGACCGGTCGATGAACTTGGCGATCGTCGAATCCGGACCCAGCGGCGCCAGCAACTGCACGGCGGTGCCCGATCCGGTGTCCCCCGGCGCGCGCACCATCGCCTCGCGCACTCCTTGCTCCTCGTTGACCTCCTGGTGTGCCACATCGAGCCCGAACGTCCTGCGGTAGTACTCGATCGCGACGTCCAGATCCGGCACCGCGATGCCGACGTGGTCGATGGCCGTGACGAACGAACGCAGCGAGTCCATGTCGAGCAGGGTACGAGTGCTGAAACGGTTCGGTGTGTCAACGTGTGGTGCTCACGACAGCGCATGGCCTGCCCGGTTACCCCCCGGTATCGTCGATGTCCTACCCCTGCACGCGGATGGAGGCTGCAATGCCGCAGACGAACGGATCCGTCATCGTCGGTGGCGCCCGCACTCCGATGGGCCGGTTGCTCGGCTCGCTCAAGGACTTCTCCGGCGCACAGCTCGGCGGCGTCGCCATCAGGGCGGCGCTGGAGCGCGCGGGGGTGCGGCCCGACCAGGTGCAGTACGTGATCATGGGCCAGGTGCTGACAGCGGGTGCCGGCCAGATCCCGGCACGGCAGGCCGCGGCCGCCGCCGGCATCAGCATGGACGTGCCGGCGCTGACGATCAACAAGGTCTGTCTGTCCGGTTTGGACGCCATCGCGCTGGCCGACCAGTTGATCAGGGCGGGCGAGTTCGACATCGTCGTTGCCGGCGGCCAGGAGTCGATGACGCAGGCGCCGCACCTGCTGCCCAAGTCGCGGGTCGGGTTCAAGTACGGCGACGTCGCGCTCGTCGACCACATGGCCTACGACGGCCTGTTCTGCGCGTTCGACCAGGTCGCGATGGGCGCGTCGACGGAGAAGTACAACTCCCGTTACGGCGTGACCCGCGCGGCGCAGGACGAGTTCTCGGCCCGCTCCCACCAGCGCGCGGCCGCCGCGGCAGCCCGTGGCGTGTTCGCGGAGGAGATCGCGCCGGTCACCATCCCGCAGCGCAGGGGCGACCCGAAGATCGTCGACACCGACGAGGGCATCCGCGCCGACACCACCGTCGAGAGCCTGGCGACACTGCGCCCCGCGTTCGCTCCGGACGGCACGATCACGGCGGGTTCGGCGTCGCAGATCTCCGACGGTGCCGCTGCGGTCGTCGTGATGAGCAAGGCCAAGGCCGTCGAACTCGGGTTGTCGTGGCTCGCCGAGATCGGCGCGCACGGTGTGGTCGCGGGGCCGGACGCCAGCCTGCACGAGCAGCCGTCGAACGCGATCCTCGCGGCGTGCCGGAAGGACGGCATCCAGGTCGCCGACCTGGACCTGGTCGAGATCAACGAGGCATTCGCGGCGGTCGGCGTCGTGTCGGCGGAGAAGCTGGGTCTGGCGGCCGACAAGGTCAACGTCAACGGTGGTGCGATCGCGCTCGGGCACCCGATCGGCATGTCCGGCGCCCGGCTCGCCCTGCACCTGGCGCTGGAGTTGAAGCGGCGCGGGGGCGGTGTGGGTGCCGCGGCGCTGTGCGGCGGCGGCGGTCAGGGTGACGCGCTGATCATCAGGGTGTAGCGATCTCCCGCTCGTCAGTGGGCGGCAAAGAAGGCGTGCAGGGCGGCCGCCACGGGTTCCGGGTCGCTCGGTTGGTGGCCCTGACCTGCGAAGACAACCGTGTCCAGCACTGGTAGCTCCTGCTGGAGGAGGTCGAGGCTCTCCTTGGCGTAGGTGTCGGCCTCGCTCCCGGAGGCGAGCAGGATCGGGGTGTCGCCGGGCGTCCAGCGACCGGCCTCGTTGGACATCGACGTCATGCACTCCAGGTCCAGGATCAGGCCGGCCGCGCGATGTTCGAGCGTCGTCGCCACCGCCCGTAGCGCGTCGGTCCCGCCGGCCGCGCCGATGTCGGTCAGGAACGCGACGATCGCGTCGGCACCACGCCCATCGGCGACCAACGCGCGGCACCGCTCCAGCACCGGCGCCAACCGCGGCCCGGTGAGGCTCACCGGCGGTTCGTACAGCGCGAGCGCACGCACCGGGGGCGTCGCGACGGGCAACGTGTTCAGGGTGACGATGCCACCGGCCGAGTGCCCGAACACGAAGCTCGGCTCGCCGACGGCCGCCAGCACGGCCGCGATGTCCATGGCCTGCATGGCGAAGGTCGCAGGACGTTGGCCGTCGCCGCTGACGCCGTAGCCGCGCCGCTCCACCAGCACCACCTGGTAGTGCTCGGAGAGCAGCAGGGCGATCGGCTCGTAGAGGGCCGTTGGCGCCAGCACGCCGGGCACCATGACCACCGGCGGCCCGGAGCCCGTCCGGTGGTACACGATCTCGGTTCCGTCCGCCGACCGCGCCACGTCCGTGATCATGACCTCACGGTACCCGCGGAAGCGGCTAGGGTCGGATCGTGTCAATCGACGTCGGTGGGCTGGTCGCCAGGGCGCGGGACGGGAACGCCCGTGCCGTCGCTCGGCTGATCTCGCTGGTCGAGGACGCCAGTCCGGTGCTGCGTGATGTCGCGGCCGCGCTCGCGCCGTGGACAGGGCACGCGATGGTGATCGGCATCACCGGCTCGCCTGGGGTCGGCAAGTCGACGTCCACCAGCGGCCTGGTGTCGGCGTTCCGGCGGCAGGGCAAGCGGGTCGGGGTGCTGGCCGTCGACCCCTCGTCGCCGTTCTCCGGTGGCGCGTTGCTCGGTGATCGGGTCCGGATGCAGGACCACGCCACCGACCGGGACGTCTTCATCCGCTCGATGGCCACGCGCGGTCACCTCGGCGGCCTGGCGTGGGCGACACCGCAGGCACTACGCGTGCTGGACGCCGCCGGTTTCGACGTCGTCCTGATCGAGACGGTCGGTGTCGGTCAGTCCGAAGTGGAGGTCGTCTCGCTGGCGGACAGCACGCTGGTGCTGCTCGCACCCGGCATGGGCGACGGCA
Source organism: Pseudonocardiaceae bacterium (assembly GCA_036269975.1). Lineage (GTDB taxonomy): Bacteria > Actinomycetota > Actinomycetes > Mycobacteriales > Pseudonocardiaceae > DATEPR01. Next base: position 19,839 of record DATBDL010000320.1, read on the forward strand.
TCCAGGCGGCCAAGGCCGGCATCCTGGAAGTGGCGGACGTCTTCGTCGTCAACAAGGCCGATCGGGACGGCGCCGACCAGGTCGTGCGCGACCTGAAGTACATGATCTCGTTGGGGCGCAGGGAGAAGGACGGCCCGAGCTGGCGTATCCCGATCGTGTCCACTGTCGCGTCGCGCGGGCAGGGACTGTCGGACGTGGTCGAGGCCATCGCCGAGCACCACACGTGGCTGGCGGAGCACGGCGAGTTGGAACGTAGACGGATCGCACGCGCGGCGGCCGAGGTCGAGGCGATCGCCGTGGCCGTGCTACGCGACCGGATCGGCGACCTGCGCGGCGGCGACGCACTGGACCAGTTCGCCAAGCGCGTGATGGCCGGCGAACTGGACCCGTACGCGGCCGCCGACGCTATGATCGCCGGCCTCGGTGCGGCCGAGTAGCAGTTGTCCTAGAAGTTGCTACAGGTCGCGGACGCGAGGACGCCCGATGCGCTCGATGTCTTCTGCACGACCCCGTTCACGGTGACCTTGCAGGTGACCGTGCCACCGTCGACGCCGGCCGTCACCGTGAGAATGCCGCCCCTGCCGAATCCGGTGGCCTTGACGTCCTTGTGCCACGGCAGGCTCGTGTCCTGCTGGCCTTCGGACGAACCGCCGGTGGAGAAGGTGGAATAGGTGACCGTGGCGTCCTTCGCCGTACCGCCGGCATCGTAGGAAATGGTGACCGTCTGGTTTGCTTCCTTACTGATGTCGTTGGCTGCCTTGCCGAATGCGGCGAGATACAGAATGCACATGAGCAGGCCGATGACCGACAGGATCGCGCCGGCCAGCGCCAGTCCCTTGTTGGTGGCCCGGCCGGCCCGCCCGCGGAAGAAGCCGATCAGCGAGAAGATGAGACCGAGGATGACCAGCGGCCATGCGACCACGCCGATGATCGGGATGACCGAGAACACCAGGCCGATGAGGCCCAGTACGAATCCGGCTGTGCCAAGGCCGTTCTGGGGCCGCTGGAGCTGTTGCGGCGGCGCGGCTGGCGCCGTGGGAAACGACATGACGACCTTCTCACACGATGACCGGCGCCCGCCGCCGGCTGGTTGATCCGTTCTTCGCGTCGGGTGGTCGTCGTGTTAACCCATGTCCAAGAATTGTCCAAAGTGGTGGGGGCGGCGCGTGGCCGCCCCAGCCGTCGCACGCGGTCAGCACTTGGTCTGGGTGTAGAAGAACTGCGAGTTGGAATTCATGTTGGCCTGGGTGATGGAGACCAGGTCGGTCGGGATGTTCTTCGTCACCGGCTTGCCCGTGATCGCGTTCACGACCTGGTCTACGCCGTCCTTGCCGATCGTGCCCGGTTCCTGGGCTATCAGTGCCTGGAACTGGCCGGACTTGAGGTCCGTCACCTCGTTCGGGCTGGCGTCGAAGCCGACCAACTGGATCTGGCCCGCTTTGTGGGCGTTGCCGAGGCCCGTTGCCGCGCCCTGGCCGGTGTTCAGGTTGGTGGCGAAGATGCCGACCAGATCCGGCGTGCTGGCGATCGCCGCCGTCACCTTCTGTGCCGCCACCGCCGGGTCGTTGTTGGTGAACTCGGTGGTCAGCACCTTCAGGTTCGGGTACTTGGCCGTGATCTCGTCCGAGAAGCCCTGGGCGCGCTGGTCCGTTGTGGACGTACCGGCGATCGTGTCCAGCGCGATCACGGAACCGGACTTTCCGTTCAGCAACTTGCCCAGCGTGTCCGCGGCCAGCTTGCCGCCCTCGGTGTTGTTCGACGAGATCGCCGACAGCGCCACGGACGAGTCCTTGAGCGACGTGTCCACCTCGACCACCTTGGTGCCCGCGTTCTTCAACTGCTGCATCGGGGCCTGGGACGCTGTGTCACTGTCCGGCACGATCAGGGCGCCGGCCGGGTGGTCGTTGACCTCGGCCGTGATGATCGGGTTCTGTAGGCCGGCGTCGAACTTCGCGGGTGCCTTGAAGTCGAGGGTGTAGCCGAGCTTGGTGGCCTCGGCTTTCGCGCCGCACTCCATCGTGTAGTAGAACGGCTCGTTGTCCACGCCGGCCACCAGCGCCAGGTGTTTGTTGTCGTTCGCGGGCGTACTGCCGGAACCGCTGGACGAGCCGCCGACCGTGCCGCTGCCGCACGCGGCCAACACCACTGCCGCCCCGACGGTCGCGACTGCCGCCGCGCCCGTCCTGATCGTGATCCTCATGTGGTACCTCCGCACCTCGTTGTGACCGGTTCCGGGAAAGAACGCCGAAGGGGCGCTAGCGATCGCGGCTGCTGCGGCGCCGCTGGTCGAACCAGACCACCGCGACCAGGACCGCGCCGACCGCGATCAACTGCCAGAAGTCCTGGACGTGGATGATGTCGAAGCCCTTCTTCAGCACCGCGGGTATGAACACGCCGATCACGGTGCCGAACATGGTGCCGATGCCGCCGAACAGGCTCGTGCCGCCGATCACGACGGCCGAGATGGCATCGAGGTTGTCCGTGGTGTGGCCGCTGATGTTCGTGGTGCCGAAGTAGGCCAGCGACATGAACCCGGACACGCCGGCCAGCAGTCCGGTCAACGTGTAGACCAGCACCAGGTGCCGTTTGACGCCGATACCCGCTCGTCGGGCGGCTTCGGCGCTCGAGCCGATGGCGAACGTGTAGCGGCCGAACCTCGTCGTGTGCAGGAGCCACGCGCCGGCCAGCGTGATCGCGGCGGCGATCAGCACCATGTTCGGCACGATGCCGAACGACGTGCCGTAGCCCAGCGTGGTGTTCAGGGCCTTCGGCACGGTCTCGATGTCCGAGCCGTTGTTGAGCAGGTCGGCCGCGCCCAGCGCGGCGCCGAACGAGCCGAGCGTCACGACCAGCGGCGGGATCTTCGCGTGCGCGATCAGGAGTCCGTTGAGCAGCCCCCACGCCGTGCCGGCCGCGATCGCGACCAGCAGCCCGACCAGGATCGTGCCCCAGCCCTCGTTGGTCGGATCTCCGTTGACCCCCAAGGCGTTCAGCGTCTTGCCGGCCATCATGCCGGCGAAGATCAGCACCGAGCCGACGGACAGGTCGATGCCGGCCGTGATGATCACGAACGTCATGCCGACCGACAGGATGAGCAGGACCGACGTCTCGATCAGCGTGGTCTGCGCGTTGAACAGGGTCGGGAACGCGTCCGGCGCGAGCACGCTGAACACGACGCACAGCAGCACCAGGATCAGCGCGATCCAGAACACGTTGGCGCCGATGAGTTTCTGCCGCCACGAACGCTGATCCAGCGGCAGGCCGCCTTCGACGACCTTCTCCTGCGTGTCGGTCACGCGGCGTCCTCCTCGTTCGTGAGTGCGCCGGTCATCGCGCCGACCAACTGCTCCAGCGTGGCCTCCGCCGCCGTGAACCGCGCGACCCGCCTGCCCAGCCGCAGCACCTCGATCCGGTCGGCGACGGCGAGCACCTCCGGCATGGTGTGGCTGATCAGCACCCCCGACACACCGGTGTCCCGAACCCGCTTGATCACGTCGAGCACCCGCTCACGCTGCACGACACCGAGCGCCGCGGTCGGCTCGTCCATGAACACGACCTTGCTCGCCCACACCACCGACCGCGCCACGGCGACGCTCTGGCGCTGCCCGCCGGACAACGCCCCGATCGGCACCTCGACGCTCTGCAACTGCACGCCGAGCCGCGCGAACTCGGCGACCGCGCGCCGCCGCATCTCGACCTTGTCCAGCATGCCCAGCCGGCCGAGCAGGCCACCCCGCCGCAGTTCCCGGCCGAGGAACAGGTTCGCGGCCGGATCGAGGTCCGGCGCGACCGCCAGGTCCTGATAGACCGTCTCGATCCCGTGCGCGCGGGCGGATGTCGGCGAGTCGAGCGTGATCACCTTGCCGTCCAGGACGATCTCGCCGCTGTCCGGGTATTCCGCGCCGGACAGGCACTTCACCAGCGTCGACTTGCCGGCGCCGTTGTCGCCGATCAGCGCGACGACCTCGCCGGCCCGCGCGCTGAACGACGCACCGCGCAGCGCCTCGACCGAGCCGTAGCGCTTGACGAGGTTGCGGGCTTCCAGCACCGGTTGGTCAGTCATGGCTGCCCGCCGGCGGCCGGCAGCGCACCACCGTCACTTCACCCTCCACACTGGACGGACCGGCGGCGTGCGGCACCACGATGGTCTCACCGCGTCGCAGGTCCAGCGTGCCGCCGTGCTCGGTACGCAGCCGGCCGTTGCCGTCCAGCACGACCAGGACCGCGAACGACGCGTCCAGGTCGACGCCCTCGCGCACCTGGAGCCGCTGCGCGCGGAAGAAGGTGTCGGCGCCGCTGTCGAACAGGTCCACCACCTGGTCGATCCGCCCGCCGGTGTGCCGGACCAGCGACTCCCACCTGCCATCGCCCCAGCCGGCCCGGTCGACGCAGCCCAGCGCCGTGTCGAAGCCGATCCCGAGGTGCCCGGCCGCCGCGTCGGTGAGGAAACCGTCCCATTCCAGCGTGACCGACAGGTCCGTCGGCTGTTGCAACTCCACGATGAACACGCCCCCCGCGATCGCGTGCGGCAGGCCGGCCGGGATCAGCACCGTGTCGCCGGGCGCGACCGTGGTGCTGTTCAGCGCGCCGAGCATCGCGTCGTGGTCCTGGTCGCGGACCCAGCCGGCCAGTTCGTCGGGTGCTGTTTCGTCGCGGAAACCGATGTGTACCCGTGGATCGGCGCCGGACGTGCCGATCACGACCCACGCCTCCGTCTTGCCGAAGTGCGACCCGAAGTGCGCTTGCGCGAACGTGTTCGACGGGTGGCAGTGCACCGGCAGCCGCTGTCCGGCGTCCAGCAGCTTGACCAGGATCGCCGTGCTGGTCCCGAAAACGGCCACGTGGTCGGCGCCGAGCCACGCCGTCGGGTCGGCGGCGACGACGTCGCGCAGCAGCCGGCCGTCCGGCAGCGCCGACAGGCCGTCCGTCGCCTGGCCGAACCGGGTGGTCGTGGACGCGACCCAGTCCTCCGGCCCGAACTCCGACTGCGGCGGCACACCGCGCAGTGCCGCGATGGCAGCGCCGCCCCGGTAGAACTGGCGTGGCTGGTTGGCCGGCAGCACGATCGGTCGCGCCCCGGTGCCCACGCCGTTCTTCGAGGCGGCCGAGGCGGCGCTGGGAGCGGCGGGTGCCGAACTGGCCGAGCTGGCCGAACCTGCTGGCGGCGAAGGATTCACGGGTGCTTCTCTCCAGATCCTCGGGCGATGACGTGCACCGGCAGGGTGACGCGGTGCGGGGGCGAGTTGTCCCCGGCGAGCCGGGCGAACAGCAGTTCCGCGGCCGCCCTGCCCAGGGCCGCGGTGTCGTGCGCGATCACGGTCACCGGGGGGTTCAGCAGGTCGGCCAGCTCGAAGTCGTCGAACCCGACCAGCGCCGGCCGGTCCGCCGGGTCGGTCAGGGCCGCCAGCGCGCGCAGCACCAGCACGGTGATCCGGTTGTTGCCGGTGACCAGTGCGGTGGCCGGGTCGGGCCGGAGCATGGTGTGGCGCAGGGCTTCGGCGATGGTGCGCTCGTCGTGCGGGCCCATCACCACCAGTTCCTCGTCGAACCGCAGCCCGGCGCGCGCATAGCCTTCCCGGAAGCCACGCAGCCGCTCGTTCGCGGTGAAGATGTTCGGTGCGTCACCGAGGAACGCGACCCGCCGGTGGCCGTGCCGGGCGAGGTGCGCGACGGCCTCCACCGTGCCGCCGAGGTTGTCCACCAGCACGGTGTCCGCGACGATGTCGCCGGCCGGCCGGTCCAGGAACACCACCGGCAGTCCGGCGTGGATCTCCGGCACGAGGTAGCCGTGACGCAGGCCGGCCGGCACGACCAGCAGGCCGTCCACCCTGCGGGCGCAGAATTCGAGCGCCAGCTCACGTTCCCGCTCCGGGTCCTCATCGGACGATCCGGTGAGCACGTGCCGGTCGTACTGCCGCGCGACCTCTTCGACGGCCCTGGTGATGATCGAGTAGAACGGGTTGGCCACGTCTTCGAGCAGCACGCCGATGGTGCCCGTGGACGAGCCCCGGCGCAGGTTGCGGGCGCCTAGGTTGCGCCGGAAGCCGAGCTGGTCGATCGCGGCCAGCACTCTCGTCGCGGTGCCGGGATGCACGCCGGCCTCGCCGTTGACCACCCTGGAAACCGTCTTCAGGCTCACGCCCGCCAGCCGGGCCACGTCGTTCATCGTGGCTCGCTTGACTCGGCCGTGGCCCGCGCTGGACAACGTTGTCATTGCCGACGGATTCCACACCGGGAGGGCCGGCTTGTCAACACGAGATGCGACCAATGGTCGCAAATCCTTGTCCAGAACCGGACAAGCTGGTGTGTATGCCTTGACTCCCGGCCGGTTACGCGCCGATTCTGCCCGCGCACCCACCGTTCGATAGACAAGGTTGTCAGTGGACATTCGCCCGCGGCACCTGCGCCGCGTGCGAGCGACAGTGCGCGCTGTGGAAGGCGAGGGTTGATCATGCGGCGGAGGCCGAACTCGAGAGGACCTGGTCGGAGCGTGGCGCGCGGAGGCGGTGCGTTACTCGCCGCCATCGTGCTGGCAGTGGGATCGGCGGCGGTGGCGAACGCCGCGCCACAGGCCAAGAGTGGCCCGGCCCTACAGGATCTCGCCCAGAACGTGGACACGTTCCTGGGCACCCAGCCCGGTGCGGCGGACCAGGGCACCGGCGGCGGCGCGGGCAACGACTTCCCCGGCGCCGACGTGCCGTTCGGCATGGTGCAGTGGAGCCCGGACACCGTGAGCGAGCAGCCGGGCGGCTATTCCTACCAGGACAACAGGATCATGGGCTTCTCCATGACCCACCTGTCGGGTGCCGGGTGCTTCACCTATCAGGACCTTCCCTTCATGCCGGTGGTCGGCCAGGTCACCGACTCGCCGGCGACCGACCCGATGCGCTACGTCTCGACGTTCTCGCACGCCAACGAGTCCGCGAGCCCCGGCCAGTACAGCGTCGCACTGGACAGCGGCGCGAAGGTCGAACTGACCGCGACCCAGCGCACCGGTTCCGCCCGCTTCACCTACCCGGCCGGACAGCCGGCCACGTTGCTGGTCAACGCTTCTGGATCGATCAGCGGCACCACCGACTCCAATGTGACCATCGGCAAGAACTTCATCAGCGGCTGGGCCGACAGCGGCATGTTCTGCGGCGCCGGTGACCACTACCGCGTCTACTTCTACGCCGCGTTCGACCAGAACTTCGCGTCCGTCGGCACGTGGCACAACGGCGCCGTGACGCCGAACAACACCACCCAGAACGGCGGCCGGCCGGCCAGTCCCGCCGTGACCAAGGCGAACGCGGCGCTGGCGGCGGCCCAGACCGACGCCCCGGCCGGGACCCAGAAGGTCAGCCCGAGCGCCGTGGCGCAGGCGCAGAAGCCGCAGAACGTCACCGTTTCCGGACCGGGCAGCGGTGCCTTCGTCACGTTCAACTCCACCACGAACCCGGTGGTCAACGTGCGGGTCGGCCTCTCCTTCACGTCGGCGGCCGGCGCGAAGGGCAACCTGACGACGGAGAACAGCGGCAGCCAGACGTTCGACCAGGTCGCGGCGGCCGCACGGTCCACCTGGAACACTCGGCTGAACGAGATCCAGGTCACCGGCGGCACGGCCGACCAGGTGAAGACGTTCTACAGCAGCCTGTACCACGCGCTGTTGCAGCCCAACGTGTTCTCCGACGACAACGGCCAGTACGCCGGCTTCGACGGCCAGGTGCACAAGGTGGCCAAGGGACACGCGATCTACACCAACTTCTCCGGCTGGGACATCTACCGCTCGGAGAGCCAACTGCTGGCTGTGCTCGCGCCGAACGAGATGTCCGACATCGCGAACTCGATGATGCAGTTCGCGGAGCAGGGCGGCGCGTGGGACCGCTGGACGGTCGCCAACGACTTCACCGGCGTGATGAACGGCGATCCCTACCACATCATCGTGGCCAACGCGTATGCCTTCGGCGCCAAGAACTTCGACGCCAAGACGGCCGAACTGCTGATGCTCAAGGGCGCCACCCAGGTGACCGACGGCAGCACCGGCTACGTGGAACGGCCGGGCCTCGGTCCATACGAGAAACTGGGCTACGTGCCCGGCGCGGCGGCCGACACGCTGGAGTACACCAGCGCCGACTTCGCCATCGCCCAACTCGCGCAGCGCCTCGGTGACTCGGCGACGTTCAACGAGATGATGCAGCGTGCGCAGGACTGGCAGAACCTCTACAACCCGGCGACGGGTTATCTCCAGCCGCGCAACACGGACGGGTCGTTCAACGGCTCGTTCGATCCGGGCAGCTCCAGCGGGTACGTCGAGGGCAACGGCGCCCAGTACACGTGGATGGTGCCCTACGACGCGGCCGGCCTGTTCACCGCGCTGGGCGGCATGTCCGCAGTGAACTCGCGGCTGGACACGTTCTTCACGCACCTGAACGTGGGCACGCAGCAGCCGTTCGCGTTCCTGTCCAACGAGCCGACGCTGGAAACCCCGTGGCTGTACAACTACGCGGGCGCGCCGTACAAGTCGCAGGCCATCGTGCGCCAGGTGGAGAGCCAGCTCTTCAACTCGACGCCCTCCGGTCTCGGCGGCAACGACGACCTCGGCGAGATGGCGTCCTGGTACGTGTGGTCGGCGATGGGCCTGTACCCGGAGATCCCCGGCCGGGCCGAGCTGATGGTGGGCAGCCCGCTGTTCACCAGCGTCAAGGTCGCGACCCCGGACGGCCGCAAGTTCACCATCAACGCCCCCGGCTCGTCCGCGACGAACCAGTACGTCACCGGGCTGAAGGTGAACGGCGCCACCAGCACCAAGTCCTGGCTGCCGGAGTCATTCGCGCAGCAGGGCGGCACGCTGGACTTCACGCTGTCCGCGACGCCGGACACCACGTGGGGCGCCGCGGCGGCCGACGCACCGCCGTCGTTCCGGCAGGGTGAGCAGACCGCGATCCCGTTCGTCAACCCGTCGCGGCTGGTCATCGGCCCCGGCGGCACCGACACGGCGAGCATCGGCGCGCAGGACCTGTCCGGCAACGGGGTGAACGTGAGCTGGACGGCGACGCCGCCGGCCGGTATCACGCTGTCCGCGACGTCCGGCCAGGTCACCGTGCCCGGCGGGCAGAAGATGGGCACCGACATCCAGGTGTCGGTCGCCCCAGGCACGCCGTTCGGGACGTACCACATCCCGGTCGCGGTGAGCGGTCCGAGCGGGCCGCTGTCGGCCAGTTCGCTGACCGTCCTGGTGGCCGTTCCCGGCAGCATCGAGGCGGCGTACGACAACGTCGGCATCTCGCCGGACAGCAACACGTCGGTGGCCAACTTCGACGGTGACGGCTTCGCCTACTCGGCCAACGGCCTGGCAGCGGCCGGCGTCACGCCCGGTGGCACGCTCACCGCGAACGGCGTCAGCCTCACGTTCCCGGACGCGAGTGTCGGGGACCCGGACAACGTGGCCGCGCAGGGACAGACGATCGACCTGCCGACCGCGTCGGCCGGCGCCACCAAGCTGGAACTGCTGGGCAGCGCGAGCAACGGCAACACCTCCGGCACGCTGACCATCACCTACACCGACGGCACCACCCAGACCGCGACCATCGGGTTCTCGGACTGGACCCTCGGTGGTGGCGGCGGGACGCCGGCGTTCGGCAATCTGCTCGCGGTGTCCACCCCGTATCGCAACATGACATCGGGCGGCTCGCAGTCGGTCGGCACGGATCTCTTCTACACGACGCCGATCGCGTTGGCGGCGGGTAAGACGGTGGCCGGCGTGACCCTGCCGGCCACGACGAGCGGCGGCGGGACGATCCACGTGTTCACACTCGGCGTCGGATGATTTGTTGACAGTAAACCGTTACGCCGCAAGGTGATCACCGCCCGGCCGATGCCCAGCACGTTTGGGGGTCGACCGGGCGGTGTCGTGTCGACACCTTTCATCGTGCGTTTGCTCTTCGTTCTCGTTCGGGTTCAACGAGCGGTGTGTTCGGGGTGAAGTGTCGGCAGGCGCCACGAGGGCTCGTCCGAAAGCCTGTTTCGCCTACCCCGGAAAGGCGCGAGATGCCGGAACTGACCCGCCGACGCTTACTCGGCACAGCAGCGGGAGCGGCGGCCGCCGCAGCCGCCGCCACCCTGATGCCCCCGAACGTTCAGCAGGCCCTTGCCCAGCCACTGCCAGCGCGCGGCTCCATCCGCGACATCGAGCACATCGTCGTGCTCATGCAGGAGAACCGGAGTTTCGACCACTACTACGGCACCCTCTCCGGCGTGCGCGGTTTCGCCGACGCCGAACGGCAGAAGCTGGCCAACGGCCGATCCGTGCTGTTCCAGCCGGACGCGGTCAACCCGGACGGTTACACGCTGCCGTTCCACCTGAACACCAACACCACCAGCGCGCAGCACATCCCGTCGACGTCGCACGCGTGGCAGGTGCAGCACAACGCGCTCAACGGCGGCAAGATGGACAGTTGGCTGCCGGCCCACCGCAAGGCGGACGGCGTGAACGGCCCCTATGTGATGGGCTACCACGAGCGCTCCGACATCCCGTTCCAGTTCGCGCTGGCGGAGGCGTTCACCATCTGCGACAACTACTACTGTTCGGTCCTCGGTCCGACCTGGCCGAACCGCATGATGTGGATGACGGGCACGGTGGACGCGGACGGCCGCAACGGCGGCCCGATCCTGGACAACAACGCACCGGCCGGCGGCTACACGTGGACGACGTACGCCGAGCGGCTGGAAGCGGCCGGCGTGAGCTGGAAGGTGTACCAGCAGCAGGACAACTACGGCACGAACATGCTGGCGGAGTTCAAGAACTTCCAGCAGTCCAAGGCCGGCGACCCGCTGTTCGACAAGGGCATCGCGTTCGGTCCGGAGGGCCAGTTCGAGTTCGACGCCCGTAACGACAAGTTGCCCACCGTCTCCTGGATTCTGCCGACCAGCTTCCAGTCCGAACACCCCGACTTCACGCCGGCCGACGGCGCGGCCTTCGTCGCCAGCAAGATCGACGCGATCGCGGCCAACCCGAAGGTGTGGGCCAAGACCGCGTTCATCCTCAACTACGACGAGAACGACGGACTGTTCGACCACGTGGTGCCGCCGCTTCCGCCTGCGGGCACACCGGGCGAGTTCGTCACGAAGACGTCGCCGGGCAAGACCCCAGGCAACGGCTTGTCGGTCGGCGGCGGCTACCGGGTGCCGGCGATCATCGTGTCGCCGTGGACGGCCGGCGGCTGGGTGTCCAGCGAGGCGTTCGACCACACGTCGGTGTTGCAGTTCATGGAGCTGGTCACCGGTGTCAAGGAGACCAACATCAGCGGCTGGCGCAGGTCGACGTTCGGCGACATGAGCTCGGTCTTCCGGTTCAACGACCGCAAGGCCGCGCCACCGGTCCTGCCGGACACGGCCGGGCCGTTGACGTACGCCCAGTACACGTCGAGCGTGCTGCCGAAGCCGGTAGTGCCCGGCGCGTCGCAGAGCCTGCCCCGGCAGGAGCCGGGCGGACGCAAGCACCTGCGGTAGGACGTTTCCCGCGGGGACGACACACGCGCGTGTCGTCCCCGCGGGACGCCGATCGGCTACGCCGGTTGCAGGCCGTCCGGTTCCTGGTCGCCCACGACGAAACGGGCCCTGCCCTGGTCGTCCAGTTGCCCGTCGAGCACCTTGTCGGCCAGGAAGCCGGCCGCCTCGTGTTCCAGGAAGATCCGCGCTCCGTGCGCCCCGACGACCTCGTCGTTCTGCGCGGGGCCTTCTACGACTGCCAGCTCCAGCGTGCTCGCCTGGGGAGTCTGGGACTCCCCGGTACTCGCGATGCGCAGTCCGCCGGTTTCCGGTACGCCGGAGGCCGCGGTGAGGCTGGTGACGACCTCGACTGCCGCTGGGGTCAGTGCGAGCATGTGTTCGCTCCTTCCACGATTGGCTGCGAGAAGTCCTCGAGGGTAGTCCTGTCGCGGCGGGTTCGCAGAATGGTGGTCAGAGCGGGTTCTCGGCCTACGCGAAGTCGCCGCAGGCTCTGCGCACCTTGGCCAGCAGGTCGGTCAGCGCGGCCGTCTGGCGGTCCGTCAGTCCTCGTAGCCCGAACTCGACCGCCGTGACCGCCTCCGTGGCCGCCGCCCTGCGTTGCCGGCCGGCCTCGGTGATCTCGACCAGCGTCGTCCTGCGGTCGGTCGGGTGGGCGATGCGCTTGACCAGGCCGTCCGCTTCCAACCGGTCCACGATGTTCGTGACGCTCGTCGGATGCAGTTGCAGCCGTTGGCCCATCACTCGCATCGGGAGGCTGCCCCGTCGGGAGAAGAACAGCAGGACAAGGGCCTCGTAGCGGGCGAACGTCAGGCCGTGTGGCCGCAGCGCGGTGTCCACGGCCGACTGGAGGATCTGCTGCACCCGCATCACGCTGGTGACCGCGCCCATCACCGTGGCGGGACCGACGTGCTCCTCCCAGAGGGTCGCCGCTCGGGCGATCGGATCGAACGGCAGCGGCTGGGCGGTCATGGTACCCGAAATTACCAGCGAAAACTTCTCCTTGGGGAGCCGCACCCATACTCGGTGTCCGACGCCACGTGGCGGGAAATAGTAGGACGTCCTACCATCGGACACCATACGATGGGGATCGTTCGGAGGTGGATCATGACCAGCAGTGGCGACATCGAGGCAGGTCGGGAGCGCTGGGCGCGCCGATTCGCCGACGCTCGAACACGGGAGGCCGACTTCACGACGCTGTCCGGCGTCGAAGTGGACCCCGTTTACGGGCCGCCCGGCGGCGAGAACGCCGCCGATTTCGAGCGGATCGGCTGGCCGGGGGAGTACCCGTTCACCCGTGGCCTGCACGCCACCGGCTACCGGGGCAAGCCGTGGACCATCCGCCAGTTCGCCGGCTTCGGCAACGCCAGGCAGACCAACGAGCGGTACAAGATGCTGCTGGCCGGCGGCGGTGGCGGCCTCTCGGTCGCCTTCGACATGCCGACCCTGATGGGCCGCGACTCGGACGACCCACGCAGCCTCGGCGAGGTCGGTCACTGCGGCGTCGCCATCGACTCGGCCGCCGACATGGAGATGCTGTTCGCGGACATCTCACTCGAACAGGTCACCACGTCGATGACGATCTCCGGTCCCGCGGTGCCGGTGTTCTGCATGTACCTGGTCGCGGCCGAGCGGCAGGGCGCGGACATCGCCAAACTGGACGGCACGCTCCAGACGGACATCTTCAAGGAGTACATCGCGCAGAAGGAGTGGCTGTTCCCGCCCGAGCCGCACCTGCGCCTGATCGGCGACCTGATGACCTACTGCGGCAAGGAGATCCCGGCGTACAAGCCGTTGTCGGTGTCCGGCTACCACATTCGGGAGGCCGGCTCGACCGCCGCGCAGGAACTGGCGTTCACGCTCGCGGACGGCTTCGCGTACGTCGAACTCGGTCTGTCGCGCGGCCTCGACGTCGACCAGTTCGCTCCCGGCCTGAGCTTCTTCTTCGACGCGCACATCGACTTCTTCGAGGAGATCGCCAAGTTCCGCGCCGCACGGCGGATCTGGGCCCGCTGGCTGCGGGACGTGTACGGCGCGCGCACCGACCGCGCGCAGTGGCTGCGCTTCCACACCCAGACAGCGGGCGTCTCACTGACGGCGCAGCAGCCCGACAACAACATCGTGCGGACGGCGATCGAGGCGCTGGCGGCCGTGCTCGGTGGCACGAACTCGTTGCACACCAACGCTTTGGACGAGGTCCTCGCGCTGCCGAGCGAGAAGGCGGCGCACATCGCGCTGCGCACCCAGCAGGTGATCATGGACGAGACCGGTGTGACGAACGTCGCCGACCCGCTGGGCGGCTCGTGGTACGTCGAGGCATTGACCGACAAGATCGAGGCGGCCGCGGAAGAGGTCTTCGACCGCATCAAGCACATGGCCAAGGTCGCGGTACCCAGCGGCGCGCACCCGGTCGGCGAGATGACCAGCGGCATTCTGCGCGGCATCGAGGACGGCTGGTTCACCGGTGAGATCGCGGACGCCGCGTTCACCTACCAGCGGGCCATCGAGAAGGGCGAGAAGAAGATGGTCGGCGTGAACACCCTGGTCGACTCGACAGCGGACGACCTGGAGATCCTGCGCGTCAGCCACGAGGTGGAACGCGAACAGAAGGTGGCACTGGGATCTCGCCGTACCGCCCGCGACAACGAGTCGGTGCGCAAGGAACTGGCCACCATGACCGAGGTGGCGCGCGGCGACGGCAACCTGATCGAGCCGATGCTGGCGGCGGTACGGGCCGAGGCGACGCTGGGCGAGATCTGCGGCGTGCTGCGGGACGTGTGGGGCAGCTACACCGAGCCGGCCCGGTTCTAGGGTCGTGACCATGTCGGAGGATCAGCGCAAGGTCGCCCGCCGGATGTGGGTCCGGTTCGAGACGTATCACGACGTCACCTATTTCACCCCCGAGGCCCGCGCGGCCACGGATGCCCTGGGTTGCAAGGGCGGCTGGATGGGCTACTTCGGCACCAGGGCGGCGCCGATGGGCGCCGCGTCGCCGGAGATCGTGGTGTCGGCGTTCTACAACTTCCACCCGTCCCTGGTCCGGCGCGCGCTGCCGGACGCGTGGCACATCGCGTCGCCGCGACAGTTCCTGGCGGCCCGCCTGGCTGGAGCGGACAACGCGTTGCGCAGGATGCTGGGCGAGGTGGACGGCGCCGACCTGGCGGAAGCGGCGACACTGGCCGTCGAAGCGGCGGCCGGTGCCGAGACCGCGGGGCGCCCACTCGCCGCGGCGAACGCGCTGCTGGCCGGTCCCGACAGTCCGCACCTGGCGTTGTGGCAGGCAGCGACGCTGCTGCGCGAATCCCGAGGCGACGGCCACATAGCCGCACTGATCGCCGCCGACCTCGACCCGTGCGAAACGCTCGTGATGTTCGGCGCGGACAGGGGTCTCGACGCGTCGTACCTGCGTGCCGCGAGGGCGTGGCCGGAACCGGACTGGCGGTCGGCCACCGACCGGCTGGTCGTCAGGGGATTGCTGACCGGTGCCGGCGAGTTGACCGCGGCGGGCAGGGAGGCACGCCGCTCGGTGGAGGAACGCACCGATCAGGCGGCGACGGCACCGTGGCAGGCGATCGGCGCTGTGAGGACCACCCGGCTGATGGATCTGCTGACGCCGATAGCCCGCCAGTTGGCGAAGGCCAACGAGGCGATGCGAGCCAACCCGATGGCCCTCAACGCGGCCGAGGAGTTGTCGGCCTGAGTGCGCCGTGTTTCCCAGCCGGCGGCCAGTTCGTCGGGGTCGCGGCGGGGACGTGACAGTTCGTGCCAGGATGGTGTAGTGACGAGGTCAGATCCACGCCAGAACGCCAGGCTGTCGGCGGCATTGTCCGGTGCGGTCGATTTGTCCGCGGTGAAGGCGCGTGCGGAGGCAGCCAACCGGCAAGCCACCGCGCCCGCGTCGGACGAGCCGGCCAGCGAGTGGGTGATCGACGTAACCGAGGCCACGTTCCAGGCCGAGGTCGTGGAGCGCTCGATGCGGGTTCCGGTGATCGTCGACCTGTGGGCCACGTGGTGCGGGCCGTGCAAACAGTTGTCCCCGGTCCTGGAGCGCCTTGCCGAGGCGGCGAAGGGCGCGTGGATTCTGGCGAAGGTCGACGTGGACGCGAGCCCGAGGATCGCGCAGTTGTTCGGCGTGCAGTCGATTCCCACGGTGGTGGCGGTCGCGGGCGGTCAGCCGGTCGACGCGTTCGCGGGTGCGCAGCCGGAACCGCAGGTACGGCAGTGGATCAGCGGCCTCCTGGACGCGTTGCGTGAGCAGATGCCCGGCATAGCGCCCGAGGACGCCGCCGCGGATGGCGAACCGGCCGAGGAACAGCCGGCACCGGAAGACCCGAGGTTCACCGCGGCGGAAGACGCGGTGGACGGAGGCGACTTCGACGAGGCGATAGCGGCCTACCAGCGCATTCTCGACGAGGAACCGGCCAACGAGCAGGCGAGGACGGCGCTGGCGCAGGTACGTTTCCTGGTCCGCGCGTCAGCCGTCGACCCGTCCGCGATAGCGGCGGCGGATGCCACCCCGGACGACCTGTCGCTCCAGTTGCGGGCCGCCGACGCGGAAGTGGCGGAACAGCGGGTGGACGAGGCATTCGCCCGGCTGATCCGCGCGGTACGCAACAACTTCGGCGAGGATCGGGACCAGGCGCGAAAGCAGTTGGTCGAGCTGTTCGAGCTGTTCGCCCCGGACGACCCGAGGGTCCTGAAGGCGCGGCGGGACCTGGCCAGCGCCCTCTTCTGACCGCCTGCTCGGCGCACGGCGCCGACCAACTCGGGCGACCAACGTGGACGACGCGCCACCTGACTTGACGACATGACACCGACAACCCCGGCGCCCACTTGCCGCGTGCGCTGTCGCCCTCCTTGCGACGGCCGATGAGCGGTCCCGAGTACCCGTGGTCAGCGCCGTGCTGGCGTGGGGTTTCTGCGGGTTATGTGGGCTGTGCCACCAGAACTACCGGCTGGAGCACGGCCGGATCCTGTGGTTAGCTGTACGAGGTCGTAGTTTCTGTGTTCGTGTGGTACACGCTCGTGAAACGATGTTGCGGGCGGATGGGTTTCCTCTTGGGTCAGCCGGAGAAGTCGCCGTCTGAAACCGGCCCGGTGGTCACAGCCGTGACCACTGTTTAGTGATCTGTTAGAGGAGACTGCCAACATGGCACAGGGCACGGTGAAGTGGTTCAACTCGGAGAAGGGCTTCGGGTTCATCACTCCTGACGGCGGTGGCGCCGACGTCTTCGTGCACTACTCGGAAATCCAGGGCCGCGGCTTCCGCACCCTGGAGGAGAACCAGCGCGTCGAGTTCGAGATCGGCCAGGGCACCAAGGGCCCGCAGGCCACCGGTGTCAACGTCATCTGATTGACCCCGACTTCGCGGTTCGGGCCCCCATCGTCGCGGCGATGGGGGCCCGAGCGCGTGAGACGACAGCTCAGCCCTGGGAGATGTAGGACTGCAACTGCTCCCGGTCGGTCTCCAACTGCCGGATGTGGCTCTTCACCACGTCACCGATGCTGACGATCCCGGCCAGCCGGCCGTCCCGCAGTACCGGCATGTGCCTGATCCGCCGTTCGGTCATGGTCTCCGCGAGGCTGTCCACGGTGTCGTCCGGGCCGCACGTCAGCACGTCCCTCGTCATGATCGTGCTTACCGGCGCTCCCAACAGTTCGGCGCCCTGTTCGTCCAGTTTCCGGACTATGTCACGTTCGGAGACGATGCCGACCACCGTCTCACCGTCGGTCACCACCATGGCGCCGATGTTGTGGGCACGCAAGGTACTGACCAGCTCGTGGACCGTGGCACCCGGCCCGATGGTCGCCACCGCGGGCCCTTTCTGTCGAAGCACGTCCGAGATCCTCATGCGACACCCCGATCTCCGGTACACCCAGACCGGACACCGTTGGCCGGTCACCGTCCATCCAGGCTAAGGGGTGACGTGGATCACGCAAGCCCTGAAGACAAGCGACCACCCGCTTGGCGCACCCGTCGCCTCCCGCCGACGCGGTGGGCGATCGAGGTCGGGATAGGGTCCGGATGGTGAGAGCACTGCGTCGTTTCACCGTTCGCCCCGGCCTGCCGGCGGCGCTGGCCGACCTGCACACGCTGGCCGTGAACCTGCGCTGGACCTGGCATTCGGCCACGCGCGACCTGTTCGAGGCCGTCGATCCGGACCGGTGGCGGGCCGTTGCCGCCGACCCGCTCCGCCTGCTGGCCGAGGTCCCGACCGACCGGCTGGAGACCCTGGCCGCCGACGAGGACTTCGTCCAGCGGATCAAGGCCGCCGCCGAGGACCTGACGCGCTACCTCACCGAACCACGCTGGTACCAGCAACAGCCCGACACACAGCACCGGCCGGCCGCCGTCGCCTACTTCTCGATGGAGTTCGGCGTCACCGAGGTGCTGCCGAACTACTCCGGCGGCCTCGGCGTGCTGGCCGGCGACCACCTCAAGGCCGCGTCCGACCTCGGCGTGCCGCTGATCGGCGTCGGCCTGCTGTACCGGTCGGGCTACTTCCGGCAGACGTTGTCGCTGGACGGTTGGCAGGTCGAGCACTACCCGGTGATCGACCCGCGTGGCCTGCCGCTGGAACCGCTGGCCGAGCCGTCCGGCGCCCAGGTGTTGGTGCGCGTCGAGATGCCGGCCGGTCGCGTGCTGCACGCCCGGATCTGGCAGGCCAGGGTCGGCCGTGTCCCGTTGCTCCTGCTCGACTCCGACATCGCGGAGAACGACGGCGACGCGGGTCTGCGCGGCGTGACCGACCGGTTGTACGGCGGCGACCAGGACCATCGCATCCGGCAGGAGATCCTGGCCGGGGTCGGCGGTGTCCGCGCGGTCCGCCGCTACTGCGAGTTGACCGGCCACCCGCAGCCCGAGGTGTTCCACACCAACGAGGGACACGCGGGCTTCCTCGGTCTCGAACGCGTCCGCGAACTGGTCACCAGCACCGATCTGGACTTCGACCAGGCACTGTCCGCGGTCCGCGCCGGCACGGTCTTCACGACGCACACCCCGGTCCCCGCCGGTATCGACCGCTTCCCGGTCGACCTGGTCCAGCACTACTTCGGCAACGACCGCCTGATGCCCGGCCTGCCGGTGCGGCGCGTCCTCGCGCTCGGCGCCGAGGACAACCCCGGCATGTTCAACATGGCGCACATGGGGCTGCGCCTCGCCCAGCGCGCGAACGGCGTGTCGGCTCTGCACGGCCAGGTGACACGGCAGATGTTCGCGCGGCTGTGGCCCGGCTTCGACACCGCCGAGGTGCCGGTCGGCTCGGTCACCAACGGCGTGCACGGCCCGACGTGGACGGCACGCGAGATCGCCGCCATCGACACGGCCGTCCCCGACGCCGACCTGTGGGAACTGCGGTGCCGGCTGCGTCGCAGGCTCGTCGCGGAGGTACGGCGCCGGCTGCGCACGGCGTGGCTGCAACGCGGCGCGTCCGCGCTCGAACTGGGTTGGGTCGACTCGGTGTTCGACCCGGACGTGCTCACGGTCGGCTTCGCCCGCCGGGTGCCCACCTACAAGCGGCTGACCCTGATGCTCCGCGACAGCCAACGCCTGCGTGACCTGCTGTTGCACGCCGACCGTCCGGTACAGGTGGTGGTGGCCGGCAAGTCGCACCCGGCCGACGAGGGCGGCAAGGCGCTGATCAAGCAGATCGTCCGGTTCGCCGACGATCCCGCCGTGCGGCACCGGATCGTCTATCGACCCGGTTACGACATGTCGATGGCCCGCTACCTGTACTGGGGTTGTGACGTGTGGCTGAACAACCCGACCAGACCACTGGAGGCGTGCGGGACCAGCGGCATGAAGTCGGCACTGAACGGCGGACTCAACCTGTCCATTCGGGACGGTTGGTGGGACGAGTTCTACGACGGCAGCAACGGATGGGCGATCCCGACCGCGGACGGCATCACGGACGTGGACCGCCGCGACGACCTGGAGGCGGCCGCGCTGTACGACCTGCTGGGCAAGCAGGTGGCGCCGTTGTTCTACGACCGGGATGCCGACGATGTACCGGCCGGCTGGCTGTCCATGGTCCGGCACACGCTCGGCTCGCTCGGCCCACGGGTCCAGGCCGACAGAATGGTCCGGGAATACGTCGAATCGTATTATCTGCCGGCCGCGATATCGGTTGCCAGGGTCGGTGACGACGACTACGCCGGGGCGCGCGAACTGGCCCGTTACCAGGTCCGAATCGGTACGTCGTGGCCACGGGTGCGGGTGCTCGGCGGCGAACTGGCGGTCGACGGCGCGACACCACCGGTGATCGGAGCGACGGCACACGTCAAGGCGCGCATCGACCTCGCCGGTCTCACTCCGTCCGATGTGGACGTACAGGTCGTCGTCGGGCGGGTCGACGACACCGACGAGCTACGCGATGTGGTGACGGCCTCGATGCGCGCGGGCACGGACGGTGAATACACCGCCGAACTGCGCCTGCCGCACGCCGGCGCACTGGGCTACACCGTCCGGGTTCTGCCGCACCACGGTCTACTGGCCACCCCGGCGGAACTGGGCCGGGTGGTGTTGGCCAGTTAGTCGACGGCGGGCGTGGCGCCCGGCTGGACCGGCAGTCCGGCCGTCCGCCACGCCCGGAACCCGCCGACCAGGTCCGTCACCGACCGCATCCCGAGCCGCCGCACGTCCCGCGCCGCCAGGCTGGAGGCGTAGCCCTCGTTGCACAGCACGACAACGGGAGTGTCCTCGGTCAACCCCGGCAGCCGGTGCTCACCACGCGGATCGAGCCGCCATTCCAGCACGATCCGCTCGACCGGCACCGACCCAGGGATCTCACCCTCGGCCAGCCGGTTGGCGTGCGGCCGGATGTCCACGAACAGCGCACCCGCCGTCCGTAGCCGGTCCGCCTGTTCGGGTGTCACCCGATCCAGTTCGGCCCGAGCCGCTGCCAGCAGCTCGTCCACAGCGCTCATATCCTGGGCTCCGGAATCAACGGGGGAATCTCGGTGGGTACTTCGAGCAGACTGCCGTATCGCCGGGTGGGCACCAACGGCGGCGAGTACGCGTGCACGCTGGCCGTCGGAACGGCGCTGTCGTTACGCAGATCGTGCGCCCTGCCGGCGCCGAATCCGATCGCGTTACCCACGGTGTGGCTGAGCTGCCGGATCGGCCCGCCGGGATACCGGTAGTCCTCGGCCAACTCGCCGAGCAACACCGTGAATGCCCCGGCAGCGCCGCCGTGGTCGTGCGGCCCGGTGCCCTGTCCCGGCAGCCACGACAGCAACCACAACTCGACCCCGTCGGTCAACGCCAGCCGGGCCCACCATCGTCTGTTCTGCTGATACCGCAGGATGTCCAGCAACGGCGTCGTCAGTTCGGACGCGACGGTCGCCGTCAGGTCGCGCAGCTCGCGCGGTGTCCACTGTGTCCGGTCCGGATAGATCAGGTCGGCCAGCAACGGGTCGGCCACGTCCGGGTGTACGTCGATCTCGGTCGGCAATGCGGTCATCGTTCGCTCCTGGTGATCCCGAGGAATGGTCGGACGCGAGCGACGCGATGCGGCATCGGGCACAGCCCTGACCTGCTCCTCATGGCGAGAAGCTACCCAACGGGCCTGTGCCTGGACTGAGTCGTGACTAAGAAACCCGGTTTTCGCACCGCGTCCCGGTACAGCCGCTCGAGGCCACCAGGAGCAGGTCGATCGCCCGGTCACGCCAGGCGAACAGGGATTCGGTCACGCGGCAATCGTGACACGACAGAACGAACCGCGACCAGTCGTCAGCGTGCTTGTCCCAGTGCTTGATAACGCGTCGGTAACCGAGCTGTCAGGCGATCAATGTCACCTGATCGGGTGGCCTGGGCGGGTGGGCCGCCCGGAGCCGATGTGGCCGCCCGCGACACAATGTCCGCGTGACCGAGCAGACGCGGGGCAGCGACGAGACGGTGGATGTCGGCGACCTGGTGGTCCACATGTCGCAGGTCAGCGTCCGGCGCGGCAGCACGGTACTGCTCGATGCCGTGGACTGGTCGGTCGAGTTGGACGAGCGCTGGGTGATCCTGGGGCCCAACGGCGCCGGCAAGACGACCCTGCTGCGGATCGCCGCCGCCGAACTGCACCCCACGACCGGCGTGGTGCACGTACTCGGCGAACGGCTCGGCCGTACCGACGTGTTCGAGCTGCGCACCCGGATCGGCCTGAGCAGCGCGGCGCTGGGCGGCCGGATTCCGCCCGAGGAGAAGGTGACGGACGTCGTGGTCAGCGCCGGTTACGCGGTGCTCGGCCGCTGGCGCGAGAACTACGAGTCGATGGACACCGACCGGGCCACCGAACTCCTGCACGCGATGGGGGTCGCGCACCTCGGGGACCGGATGTTCGGCACGCTGTCGGAGGGCGAACGCAAGCGCACGCTGATCGCGCGGGCGCTGATGACCGACCCGGAGATGCTGCTGCTGGACGAGCCGGCCGCCGGCCTCGACCTGGGCGGACGGGAGGACCTGGTGTCCCGGCTGACCGCGCTGGCGATGGACCCGGACGCGCCGGCGACCGTGCTGGTCACGCACCACGTCGAGGAGATCCCGCCCGGTTTCACACACGCCATGCTGCTGCGCGACGGCGGGGTCGTCGCCCAGGGTCTGCTCGACGACGTGCTCACCGCGGCGCACCTGTCCGACACGTTCGGCCAGCCGCTGCTGCTGGAACGGTCCGGTGGGCGGTTCTTCGCCCGCCGGGCATAGGCTACCCAACAGTAACGAGGGCGTAGGAGGCTTGGTGGGAGAGTTCGTCAATCTCGAGGTCGAGGACGGCATCGGCACTATCCGGCTGAACCGGCCCCCGGTCAACGCGCTGAACAAGCAGATGCAGGACGAGATCGCGCTCGTGGCCGCCGATGCCGACGAGCGGGCGGACGTGCGGTCCGTGATCGTGTACGGCGGCCCGAAGTGCTTCGCAGGCGGTGCGGACATCAAGGAAATGGTCGAGATGTCGCACGCCGAGATGACCGCGCGGGCGCCGAAACTGTCCGCCGCGATCGGCGCCGTCGCCGCGATCCGCAAGCCGACCGTCGCCGCGATCGCCGGCTACGCACTCGGTGGCGGTCTCGAACTCGCGTTGTGCGCGGATCGTCGGATCGCCGGTGACAACGTCAAGCTCGGTCAGCCGGAAATTCTGCTCGGCATCATCCCCGGTGCCGGCGGCACGCAGCGGCTCGCCCGCCTGATCGGCCCTGCCAAGACGAAAGACCTCGTGTTCACGGGCCGGATCGTGCTGACGGACGAAGCCTTCGGCATGGGCCTGATCGACGAGATCGTGGCGCCGGACGACGTGTACAGCGCCGCCCGCACGTGGGCCGCCCAGTTCACCCACGGGCCCGCGATGGCGATCGCCGCCGCCAAGCACGCCATCGACGGCGGCCTGGACACCGACCTGGCGAACGGCCTGATGCTGGAGAGCCACGTGTTCGCAGCGCTGTTCGCGACCGACGACCAAGAGGCCGGGATGCGCTCGTTCCTCGCGAGCGGCCCCGGCAAGGCCACCTTCAGCGGGAAGTGAGCCGCCAACATGCCAAACCCCGTGCCTGATTCAGAACCGATTTCAGTGCCGAATCCGCACGCCACCGCCGAGCAGGTCGAGGCGGCCTGGTCGGACCCGAAGCTGGCCAACGTCCTGTACCACGACTGGGAAGCCGGCAACTACGACGAGAAGTGGTCCATCTCCTACGACGAGCGCTGCATCGACTACGCCGTCGGCCGGTTCCGCGCGGTCGCCGGCAGCCGGGGCTGGCCGTACGGGCGGGCGATGGAACTGGGCAGCGGCACCGGGTTCTTTCTGCTGAACCTCATGCAGGGCGGCGTGATCACGAAGGGCTCCGTGACGGACCTGTCGCCGGGCATGGTGCGGGTGGCGCTGAACAACGCGGAGAGCCTCGGCCTGCCGGTGGACGGCCGGGTCGCGGACGCGGAGCGCATCCCGTACGAGGACGACACGTTCGACCTGGTCGTCGGGCACGCCGTGCTGCACCACATCCCGGACGTGCCGGCCGCGATGCGCGAGGTGCTGCGCGTGCTCAAACCGGGCGGCCGCTTCGTGTTCGCCGGTGAGCCGACGAAGATCGGCGACCGCTACGCCCGCAGGATCAGCCAGCTCACGTGGTTCCTGACCACCAACGTGACCCGACTGCCGGTGCTGAACACGTGGCGCCGCCCGCAGGCCGAACTGGACTCGTCGTCGCGCGCCGCCGCGCTGGAATCCGTCGTCGACCTGCACACGTTCGATCCCCGAGCACTGGAGCGAACGGCCCGTGCCGCCGGTGCCCGTGACGTCCGTGCCGTGACGGAGGAATTGTCCGCCGCGCTGTTCGGCTGGCCCGTCCGCACGTTCGAGGCCGCGGTGCCGAAGGACAAACTCGGTTGGAACTGGGCGATGTTCGCCTACCGGGCCTGGCAGCGACTGTCCTGGTTGGACGACAACGTGCTGGCCCGCGTGCTGCCGATGCAACTGTTCTACAACGTGTTGATCACCGGGACCAAGCCGACGGACTGATGGCCTACCCGTTCACCACGTCCGACGTCGCGTTCCTGCGCTCGGCGGCCGGCACCGCCGCGCTGACCGCCCTGGCCGCCCGTCCGCTGACCGATCGGGTCGCCGACGTGACGGCCGCCCGCACGCTGGCCGGCGAACGTTTCGCGGCGGCAATGGAAACGGCCGTGCTGCGACGACGTGCCGCCGCCAAGCTGGCCGATCCGGACCGGTGGCTGCTCTGTGATGCCGCCCTGCAACAGGCGACGCCGAGTCCGGTCGCGGCGCATCGGGCCACGCGGCTGCGCGGTCGGGACGTGCACGACGTGACGTGCGGCATCGGCGCCGACCTGGCCGAGTTGGCTCGGGTGGCCAACCGGTGCGTCGGCTCGGATCTCGATCCGGTCCGCATTGCCATGGCCGCCAACAACTGTCCCGGCGTCGCGTTGGTTCGGGCCGACGCGCTGCGTCCGGTCAGCGTCGGCACGGTCGTCGTCGCCGATCCGGCCCGTCGCGACGACACGGGACGGCGCAGATACGACGACGTGATCCCGCCATTGCCGGACCTGGTCGCGGCCTATCCGAGCCGGGACCTGGTGGTCAAGTGCGCTCCCGGTCTCGACTTCGCGACGGTGCCGTGGGCGGCCGAGATCGAGCTCGTGTCGCTGGACGGCACGGTCCGGGAGGCATGTCTGTGGACGGGTTCCGTCGCTACGCCGGGTGTCGCGCGTCGTGCCACCGTGCTGCGCCGCGATCAGCCACAGTGGACGGTCACCTCCGCTGACCCGGCCGACTGCCCGGTCCGCGCACCAGGTCGATGGCTGATCGACCCGGACGGCGCCGTGATCCGGGCCGGTCTGGTTCAGCAGTATGCGACAAGGCACAGCCTCGGCCAGCTCGACCCGAGGATCGCGTACCTGACCGGCGACGACCGGCCCGCCGGCACGCGGGCGTTCGAAGTGCTCGATCATGGCCGATACACGGAGAAGGCGCTGCGTGCCACGCTGCGCCGGCACGACGTCGGTGCGTTGGAGATCCTGGTGCGCGGCCTCCCTGTCGTGCCGGACGAACTGCGGCGCAGGTTGAAACTCGCCGGATCGGTATCGGCGACGGTGGTGCTCACCCGGATCGGGGACACCCCGACCGCGTTCCTGTGCCGTGCGCACCCTGGGTTACCGTCTGGCGCATGACGTCCATGTGGGGATCGCCGCTGGCCGCGCGGGTCGGATCGTGGCGAAGGGCACGCCGCGATCCACGGCAGGTGAAGCTGTTCACCGTCGACTCGCTGCGCTGGGTGCTGCGGCATCGCGCGTACACCCCGTGGTATCTGGTCCGATACTGGCGGTTGTTGCGATTCCGCCTTGCCAATCCGCACATCATCCTGCGCGGCATGGTGTTCCTGGGAAAGAACGTGGAGATCCACTGCCGGCCCGGTTACGGCCGGCTGGAAATCGGCCGTTGGGTGCACATCGGCGACGGCAATTCGATCCGCTGTCACGAGGGTTCGCTGCGCATCGGCGACAAGGCCGTCTTCGGTAAGGACAACACGGTCAACTGTTACCTGGACATCGAACTCGGCGCGGCGGCGCTGGTCGCGGACTGGGTGTACATCTGCGATTTCGACCACGTCACCGCCGATATCCACGTGCCGATCAAGGATCAGGGAATCGTGAAGTCCCCGGTCCGGATCGGCCCGGACACGTGGCTGGGTTCCAAGGTCACCGTGTTGCGCGGCACCAGGATCGGGCGCGGCTGTGTGATCGGCG
>DATBDL010000321.1:0-17947 GCA_036269975.1 Pseudonocardiaceae bacterium
CGGCCAGGATCTCGTACGGTTCGTCGTCGGCCATCAGCGACGAGTCGTAGGCGAGGCCCAGTTCACGGGAGATGGCCAGCGTGTGGTGGCTGAAATCCCAGGACGGCGTGCGGATGCCGACCGGCGCCACGCCCGCGATGCCGGTCAGCGTGTCGTGCGCGCGCAGCGCCAGTTCCCGCTCGTCGGCCGGGTCGAGCAGCACGTTGCGCTCGTGGATCCAGCCGTGCATGGCGACCTCGTGACCGCCGTCCACATAGGAACGTATCTCGGCCGGCCGCAGCAGCGCGCACACGGCCGGCACGTAGAACGAAGCCGGAATGCCGTTGCGGGACAACAGGTCCAACACCCTCGGCACGCCGACTCGCGCGCCGTACTCGCCCTGGGACAGCTTGCCGGGGCTGGTTTCGTTGGCGCGTAACGAGATCGTCTCGTGATCCGAGTCGAACGACAGTGCCACCGCGACCCTGGCACCACCCGGCCACCCGCTCGGCAGCAACGGGCGGCCGGCACGCACCCGGTCGACGTGCGTCCGCCAGGTGGACGCCGGCCATTCCCACGGTTCCGGCTCAGCCGCCATCGCCGTCCCGATCGCCGCTGTCCATCGGCCCGTCGCTCTCGCCGAGCGCGGCAACCATCTGGTCGCGCACCCGGTCCAGGTGGGTGGCCATCACGGCGGACGCGCGATCGGCGTCGCGATCGGCGATGGCGGCGATGAGCTGGTCGTGATCGGCCATGGAGGCGTGCGTGTGCGCCTGGTCGACCTCGTGCCGGCTGCGCAGCAGGATCACCTGCTGCTGGACCAGCCGCACCTGGTCGGCGATCCGGGGGCTGGCGGCCGCCTCCAGCAGGCACTGGTGAAACGCCAGGTCCAGCCGGTACGGGAAGCGCCGGCCCGCCTCGTAGCTCTGCCGCGACTCGGCGCTGACCTGGTGCAGCGTGGCCAGGTCGTGGTCGGAGCGGCGCAGCGCCGCCAGCCGGGCGGCGGCGCACTCCAGCGCGGCCCGCAGCTCGAACAGGGCGTAGAGCTCTGCCGCGTCGGCCTGCCGGACGTGCGCGCCGCGGTGCGGCACGTAGACCAGCAGCCCTTCGCTGATGAGATGCCGGATGGCCTCCCGCAGCGGCCCCCGGCTGATGTGCATGCGGTGCGCCAACTCGACCTCGTTGACCCGCTGGCCGGTCGAGATCTCACCGGTCAACACCAGTTCCCTGAGCACGTCCACGGTCTGCCCCGCGAGGCTCTGCCGCTGGGGCGCGGGACCTGTCATGTATGTCTCCCTGGTCTCGACAAACGCGCTCCCGCTCCGCAAACTGTCAACAGTCGACAGTCGTCAGTTCAACGCACGGTAACCAGTCCAGCGCAGTTCGCGCACTACTGTCAAGAGTGCCCGAAACCGCACTATGGGAGGAGTCCGGGGTGCATGAGGTGGTCGCCACGGTGTGGCGCAACGATGTTGCCGAATCGGTGCACCACGGTTCGGTGGTCGGGCTGGCCGCCGACGGCTCGATCGCGTTCACCGTTGGCCAGCCGCACGCGCTGATGTTCCCCCGCTCGTCCGCGAAACCGTTGCAGGGCATCGGAATGGTGCGCAACGGGCTCGGGCTGTCCGACGAGTTGCTCGCGCTGGCCTGCGCCAGCCATCCCGGCGAGGCGTTCCACATCGAAGGCGTACGGCGGATTCTGGCCGGCGCCGGCCTGTCCCCCGACGATCTCCAGTGCACGCCCGGCCTGCCGATGGACGAGCACTCCCGGCTGGCGCTGGGCGCCGATGCGAAACCGGCCCCGGTGTACATGAACTGTTCCGGCAAGCACGCCGGGATGCTGGCCACGTGTGTGAGCAACGGCTGGTCGACCGCGTCCTACCGGGAGCCGGCGCACCCGTTGCAGGTGGCCATTCGGGACACGGTCGCGGCGCTGGCCGGCGAACCGGTCGGCGCCGTCGGCGTGGACGGATGCGGCGCGCCGCTGTTCGGCATCAGCCTCCTCGGGCTGGCGCGGGCGTTCCGGCAGGTGGCTCTCGGCCCGGCCGGCAGCCCGGAGGACACGGTCCGGGTCGCCATGAACACCTACCCCGAATGGGTGGGTGGCACCGGCAGGGAGGTCGCGCGGCTGATGCGCGCGCTGCCCGGCTCGGTCGCCAAGGACGGCGCGGAAGGCGTGCACGCGATCGGCCTGCCGGATGGCCGCGCGGTGGCGATGAAGATCGCGGACGGCGCGGCGCGGGCCAGGTCGGTCGTCATGGTGGCCGCGCTGCGGCGGCTGGGTGTCACGGCCCCCGGCCTGGCCGGACTCGCCGATGTGCCGGTGCTCGGGCACGGTGAGCCGGTCGGCGCGATCCTCCCGACCGACGTCGTGACCGGTCCTGGCGTGGCACCGGGCTGGACCGATCAGGCTATGGGGTCGTAGCCGACCGCGTTCGCGACTACTTTGTACGTGTGACCGATCGTCAGGATGATCATGACGACGACGTCGACCCGATCGCGGACGAGCTGATCGGGCTGGACCCCGAGGATCCGGAGACGCGAGCGTTCGCGGAGCACCTCCGGCGGATGCACGCGCCGACCAACTCCTTCACCGTCGAGGGGTACCTGCGTGGGTTCGGCGAGTTCGCGAACTCGGCGAACCGGGCGAACGGCCACCGCAGGCTGATGGCCGTCATCCTGGTGGGGCTGCTGCTGCTCGGCGTCGCATGGGCCGCGTGGCGGACGGTGATCGAGGTCTTCTCGACGTTCGCGCACTGACCTACCGACACGGGTTACCGTGGAGGCATGAAACCGGTCGTCGGCGCCACGCCGAAAGTCGTGAAGTCAGACCAGGAATGGCGCGATCAGCTCAGCGAGCAGGAGTACGCGGTACTGCGCGAAGCCGCCACCGAGCGGCCGTTCACCGGTGAGTACACCGACACCAGGACCGTCGGCGTCTACCGGTGCCGGGCCTGCGGCACGGAACTGTTCCGCAGCGACACCAAGTTCGACTCGCACTGTGGCTGGCCGTCGTTCTGGTCGCCGCTGGCCGGCGACAGTGTGATCCTGCGCGAGGACCGCGGCTTCGGCGGCGTCCGCACCGAGGTCCTGTGCGCCAACTGCCACAGCCATCTCGGCCACGTCTTCGAGGGCGAGGGCTACAAGACCCCGACCGACCAGCGCTTCTGCATCAACTCGATCTCGCTGACGCTGGAGCCGGACGAGGCGTAGGTCCCGGTCACCACACGGCCGGGTCGCTGCCCGGCAGGTGCGGCGCGTGGTCGTACGTCGGCGGCGCGGCCGGCAGGTGACCCGGAATCGGCAGGTAGGTCAGGCGGCCGAACGGACTGTCCGCGCTGAGCAGCTCGGTCGGCGTCATCGGGTCGCCGCCAGGTGCCGGCTGCCGGCCGAGGTCGGCCAGCCAGGTCGCGACCCTGGCCAGCGACAGCCGTACCAGCCACGAGCCGCCATCGGCCGACTGCCGGCGTAACGCGGTGCACACGGCCGCCGCTGCCAGCCAGCCCGTCGCGTGGTCCAGCGCCTGGCACGGCAGTGGCACGGGCCGATCCGCGCCGGCCGCCTTCGCGCCGTCGTCGGCGATGCCGCCGGCCATCTGGACCAGGCTGTCGAAGCCGCGCCGTGAGCGCCACGGCCCGGTGTGGCCGTACGCGGACAGCTCCACCACCACGATGCCCGGCCGCATGCCGGCCAGTTCGGCGAAGCCGAGGCCGCGTGCGGCCAGCGTGCCGGGACGGAACGACTGCACGAACACGTCGGCGTCGGCGACGAGGCCGCGCAGGGTCGCCGTGTCGGTCTCGGTGCGCAGGTCGAGGTGGGTCGAGCGCTTGCCGAACCCGGTGTCCATCACGAGCTGGCCGACCGTCGGCAGGTGCGCGGCGCCCACGTGCAGCACGTCGGCGCCGTGCGCGGCCAGCGTCCGGCCGCAGACCGGCCCGGCCAGCACGTGCGTCAGCTCCAGCACCCGGATGCCGGACAGCGGCCGGTCGGCCAGTGACAGTGAGCGCGCGGGCGCCGGCAGTGAGTCCAGCGTGAGCAGTGGTGCCGTGCTGGCGGCGCGGCCGGCCGGGTGTTTCCGCCATTCCGCGGACGTGCGCATCGCGGCCGCCACTCCCCCGGCCGCCAGCACGCCTTCCTCGATCTCGATCGCCGGTCGCAGCGACACGGCCGCAGCGACCGCGGCCCGGTCCGCCGGCACGCTCAGCGCCCGGCAGGCGGCCCGCGCGTGCTGTGGGTAGTTGCAGTGCAACCTGACCCAGCCGTCGGCGGCGCGGTAGTCGCCGGACAGCTCGGCCCAGACGTCGGCCGGCGGCCGGTCGCCGACGCGCAGCCAGCGTTCCGAGCCGAACGCGAGTGCGGCGTGCCGACCGTCCACTGTGACCTGTCCCGGCTTGGTTCCCCTCGCCTGCAACAGTTCCGCCGCCGACAGCGTCGTGGTCGCGACACACGCGGCAGCGGCCGGCCCGACCAGGAACTCACCGGGCAACGCGGGGTCGGCACCCAGGATCTCGGCTTCGTCCGGTTCCGGCCCGCGACCCGCGATCTCCTGGTACAGCGCGCGGAAAACGTCGTTCGCCGTGGTCATCTTCGAAACGTACAGTGACGGCATGCGATGGTCGGTGTTGGTGACGCTGCTCACCTGCTGCCTGGTCGCGGCCGGCTGCACCACGACGATCAACGGTTCCGCCGTGGCGGCGGGCGCGCCGTCCTGCGTCGGCGGCACGGTGGTCCAGCCGAAGGGCGCGCCGTACTGCTACCTGCTGCCGGCCGGTTTCGTCGACGTCACCGACCACGTCACCCTGCAGTACCGCAGCGCCAACCCCGGCCGCTACATCACCTCGGTGGAGGTCGCTCAACTCGACGTGATCACCGTGTCGGACTATCCGCTGCGTACGGACAGCGACTCGGTCAGCATGAGCAGCCTCACCAACCAGATCGTCGCGGCGCTGCCCGATCCGGCGGCCGGCGGGCTCACACCGGGACAGCCGACGACGACCACGCTGGACGGCGCGCGGACAGTCGAGTTGACCTTCGACCAGACCGGCGAGTACTCGTCGGTGCTCTACTTCGCGTTCCGCGGCTACGACGAGATCGAGGTGGACTGCCAGTGGGCGGCGGACAAGGCCGAGATCGACCGTGGCTGCGCGAGTGTGCGGGACACGATCCGGTTCTGAAGGTGCCGAGAGTTCGGACGAACCGCCGTTACGGCAGGCTCGACACCAGTTCGGCCGGCGGCGTGCGGGTGCCGGTGTAGAACGGGATCTCCAGCCGGACGTGCCTGCGGGTCTCGCTGGACCGCAGGTGGCGCATCAGGTCCACGATCCGGTAGAGCTCGTCGGCCTCGAAGGCCAGCATCCACTCGTAGTCGCCCAGCGCGAACGACGCCACCGTGTTGGCGCGGACGTCGGGATAGTCGCGGGCGAGGCGGCCGTGCTCGGCGAGCAGCGCGCGGCGCTCCTCCTCCGGCAGCAGGTACCAGTCGTAGGACCGCACGAACGGGTAGACACAGACGAATCGGCGCGGCTCCTCGTCGGCGAGGAAGGCCGGCACGTGGCTGCGGTTGAACTCGGCCGGCCGGTGCAGCGCGGCCTGGCTCCAGACCGGGGTGGCGACCCGGCCGAGCGCGGTCTGCCGGAATCCGGTGAACGCGGCCTGCAACTGCTCGATCTCCTCGGCGTGCCACCAGATCATGAAGTCGGCGTCCGCGCGCAGCCCGGCGACGTCGTAGACGCCGCGCACCACCACGTCCTTCGCGGCGAGACCGTCGAGGAAGTCCTGGGCCTCAGTCCCCACGGGACCACGGTCCACCGGCAGCCGGCCCGGCTCGACCTTGAAGACCGACCACATGGTGTAGCGGATCTTGCTATTGAGCTCGTTGTAGTTCGTACGGGCCATGCGCACCATAATCCCACTGGTCGTGAGTGATCGCCGTATGGGTTCGTGCTGCGTAGGGTGCCGAGCAGGGGAGTCGTGGATGCGCGTGATGTCGCGCGACGAGTGGACCGCCTTCGTTTCCGCAGGGACGAAGACTGGCAAACTTGCCGTGGTACGCCGAAACGGGGCGCCGCACGTGGTGCCGGTCTGGTTCGTCGTCGATTCCGACGGCACGAACGACTATGTGGTGTTCACCACACCGGGCGACAGCGTGAAGGGGCGCGTCCTGCGTCGCGAGCCGCGATTCGGCATGTGCGTCGACGACGAGAATCCGCCGTACTCCTACGTTACGTTCGACGCCGAGGCGACGGTCTCGGAAGACCCGGAGGAACTGCTCGTGTGGGCGACGAAACTGGGCGGCCGTTACATGGGTGTCGATGCGGCCGAAGCGTTCGGCAAGCGCAACGCGGTGCCCGGCGAACTGCTGATCCGGGGCCGGATCAGCAAGGTCACCGCGCTGGCCGGGATAGCCGACTGACCTGCGCCGCGATTCGCTCCGCCGCCGTCGTGGCACTCGCGACACATGCCGGCAGCCCCACGCCGTGCAGTGCGGCGCCGGCCACCGCGAGACCCGGCACGTCCGCCACCGCCCGCTCGATCGCCGCCACCAGTTCGAGGTGCCCGACCCCGTACTGCGGCAACCCGCCACCCCACCGGGTGACCACGGTGTCCAGCGGCGCCGCCGTGACCCCGGTCAGTTCGGCCAGGTCCGCGCGCACGCCGGCCACCAGTTCGGCGTCATCGCGTTGTAGTGCCTCCTGCTCGCCGAACCGGCCGACCGATCCGCGCACCAGCACGTGATCCGGGCCGGTGAGGTGTGCCCATTTGCGACTGGAGAATGTGAATCCCTTGGCCAGGAACGGGGTTCCGTCCGAGTGCCGCTCACCCGACGCCAGTAGCACGCCGGACGAGTCGGGCACGCCGGCAGCCACCGGCAGCGCGAGCGCGACGACGGCCATCGACGCCAGTTCGATCCGACCGTAGGCGGCCGACGCGGCCGGCGCGATGTCGGCCAGCAGCTTGCGGGCCGACGGCGCCGGCACCGCGAGCAGCACCGCGTCCACGGTCAGGAACTCCGGCCGGGGCGCCGATCCGAGCTCAAGCCGCCAGCCGTCCGCCAATCGAAGCAACGCGCGCACCGGCAGTCCACTTCGGACTTCCGCGTCGGCCGCCTCGGCCAGCCGGGCGGTCAGTGTGCCGAGCCCACCGGTCATCGTGCCGAACACCGGGGCGCGGCCACCGGACGGACTCGGCGGCGGCGCGAGGCTCGCGGCGGCGGCCAGCACCGAACCGGCACCCGCGTCGAGCTTCGCGGCCAGCGCCGGCATCGTCGCGCGCAGGCCGAGATTCCCGGCCCGGCCGGCGTAGACACCGCCCAGCAGCGGGTCGACGAGGCGATCGGACACCTCGGCACCCAGCCGCTCGGTCAGCAGTTCGCCGACCGAGACGTCGACGCCAGCCAGGCGCAGCGGCGGCAGGTCGGCCTCGCGGGCCACCCGCCGCACGCCGTCATCGGACAGCACGCCAGAGACCGCGGCCGGGCTGACCGGCACGCCGAGCACCGTCCCGGCCGGGATCGACCTGGTCGCACCGCCGGCGCGAATGCCGGCGACGGCCGGGGTCGGGTGGACGAGGTCCGCCGCCATGCCCAGTTCGGCGGCCAGTGCGGCGAGTTCCGGGCGGCGGACCAGGAACGCCTCCGCACCGACGTCGTACGGCATACCGGCCAGTTCGACCGTGCGCAGTTTGCCGCCGAGCCGGTCCATGGTCTCCAGCACCGTGATCGTCGCGGCGGGGCCGAGTGCGGCGCGCAGCCGGTACGCGGCGGTCAGCCCCGTGATCCCGCCGCCCACCACGGCGACCCTCGGCCCAGTCACCGCACTGTCACCGCCCTGTCATCGAGCCGTCAGCTCGTGCACGAGTTCGGTCACCCTGGTCAGCACGCCCGGATCGATCTGCGGCAGCACACCGTGCCCGAGGTTGAAGATGTGCCCGCCCGCTGACTTGCCGTCCGCGAGCACCTGCCGTACCCCGGCCTCGATCACCGGCCAGTCGGCCAGCAGCAGCGCCGGATCGAGATTGCCCTGCACGACCGGCGCCGGCCCGTCCGGCACGGCAGCCGCCAGCCGTTCGACGGCCGCGTCCAGCGGCACCCGCCAGTCGACGCCGACCACGTCGGCGCCCGCCTCCCGCATCGCGCCGAGCAGCTCGCCGGTGCCGACGCCGAAGTGGATGCGTGGCACGCCGGTGCCGGCCAGCCCACCGAGCACCTTGGCCGAGTGCGGCAGCACGAACCGACGGTAGTCCCGCTCGGACAGCGCACCGGCCCACGAGTCGAAGAGCTGCACGGCGTCCACGCCGGCCGCGACCTGGGCACGCAGGAACGTGAGCGTGAGATCGGCGATCCGGTCGAGCAGGGCGTGCCAGGTGTCCGGATCGCCGTGCATCAGCGCCTTGGTGCGCAGGTACTCGCGGCTCGGCCCGCCCTCGACCAGATACGAGGCGAGCGTGAACGGCGCACCCGCGAAGCCGATCAACGGGGTGTCACCCAACTCAGTGATCAACAAACGGATCGTGTCCGCCACCGGGGCGACCTGGTCGGCGTGCAGGACCGGCATCGCGGCCACGTCGGCCGCAGTGCGAATGGGCTTGCCCAGCACGGGTCCGGTGCCCGGCACGATGTCCACGTCGACTCCGGCCGCGTACAGCGGCACGACGATGTCGCTGTACAGGATCGCGGCGTCCACGCCGTGCCGCCGGACCGGCTGGAGCGTGATCTCGCAGGCCAGATCCGGTGTCAGGCAGGACTGGAGCATCGGGATGCCCTCCCGGATGCGGCGGTACTCGGGCAGCGAGCGGCCCGCCTGCCGCATGAACCAGACCGGCGCCACGTCCGGTCGGCCACCCCGCGCTGCGACCAGCAGGGGGGCGGCTGCGATGTCCCGGCGGGCCGGAACCTGTGTGCTCTCGGTCATGTCCGCTCCATCGTTCCATGGTGCCCGGCCGGTGGCGGACAAGGCCACGGCACCGCTCGGCGTGGCGAGGCCGCACCCCCGTCCGGGTGGCTCTAAAGTCACCTCATGTGACCATTCCCGGTCGTTGGACCGGGGATCGGTCGAGATGGTCGAGGAGGGCCGGTGACGGTGACCCCGGATGAGCCTGAGCCGGAGTTGTTCCGGCGGGCGGTGGCGTCGCTGTCGTCGGTGCGACCACGACCGGAGATCGAGCTGGGCGACGTACGCGCGCCCCAGCGTCTCGCGCCGTGGGCGCACGCGGTCTCGGCCGAGGTGACCGGGCCGGCCGGCGAACTGGCCAGTGGCCGACTGGTCCTGCTGCACGACCCGGACGGCGAACCGGCGTGGGCCGGCGTGCTGCGGCTGGTGGTCTACGTCCGCGCCGAGCTGGACGTCGAACTGGCGACCGATCCGCTGCTGCCGGAGGTCGGCTGGTCGTGGCTGACCGACGCGCTGGAGACCTGTGGCGCGACGCACTCGTCGCTCGGCGGGACGGTCACGCAGACATCGTCAGCGCGATTCGGCGACATCGCGGGACCCGCGAGAACCGACGATCTGGAATTGCGCGCATCGTGGACCGCACATGACGCGGAATTGGCCGCGCATGGTGAGGCGTTCTGTGAGCTGATGGCGAGTACGGTCGGGCTACCACCCGTCGGAGTGACCCTGTTCGGCCAGCGATACGGCGTCTGAGGACTGTTACGGGCCATCCACGGTGGGTCAGCCATGCCCGGACACCGGACGGCCGCCGAGGGTCCCGGTGCCCGATCCGGCGGAACAGATTAATCCGTTCGGTCGCCCGAGACTCGGACAAAGGACATGTTTCAACTAAATCCGGCAGGGCCGATCGGTGGCCTGCCGATGCCCCCGGATGCCGACCGGGACCCGAACGGACCGAAGCCCAAAGACGTGATGTCGTCATGAGGCTTCTTCGCGTTAGCTACTCCCCCATTTGTCCCCCGATCGTGCGACAAAACTGGCAAAGAGTGACTACTCGATCGGGACAGATACCCAATTGATCGTCCCGCTGACCCGCTTGGGCGGCTACGCTGCCAACGTCGACACCACTTTCGGTCGATCAGTGGCGCGGCTGATCGGACGAAGGGCCCGGTGCCGGTCGGGGGGCACGACCGACTCCAGGGAGGTAGTGACGTGGCTGCCGTCGGCTTAGGTCAGGCCGTTCGAACCACGCCAGCCGGTGTACTGCCGGCGAACATGGTCCCGCACCCGCGGGAGGAACTGTTCTCGGTGCTGGTGGTCGATGACCACCCGCTACTGAGGGAGGCGATAGCCGCCCGGCTCACACAGATGGGCGCGGGCACCGTACATGAGGCCGCTTCGGTGGCGGAAGCAAGAGCGCGAGCTCTGGCGACCGGACCGTGTGACCTCGCGATTCTCGATCTCGGGTTACCCGACGGGAGTGGTATAGACCTGGTCACGGAGTTCCGTGCCCACGGCTGGCCACGCATCGTGGTACTCGCGTCCTCGGACGACCCCTATGCGGTCCGATCGGCCTTCCAGGCAGGCGCACAGGCTTACCTGCTGAAGTCCGCATCGCCGATGGTGGTAACCGACGGGGTGCGCCGAGTACTCGACGGCGGGGTGTACGCCGATCCGAGCGTGGCGCCCGTGCTTGCCACGGGCACCAGGGTGCCGGGCACCGACAACACGCCGCGGGAACTCTCCGCACGCGAGGTCGAGGTGCTCCAACTCGTCGCCGATGGCCAGAGCAACAAGGAAATCGGCGAGGCGCTCAACCTGTCTGCGCTCACGGTGAAGAGCCACCTGTCCCGTATCGGACGGAAGCTCGGCACCGGCGACCGGGCACAGATGGTCGCTCTGGCGATGCGAGCCGGCGTCATTCGCTAGCTCGTCTCGCTCACGGCAAAGATCGGCGGACGGAAGTGCTGCTTGCCTCGGGCGCGGCGGGCAGGACACCGCTCGACCTTCTCGTGTCCCCGTGCGGTTCGCCGCACGGGGACACGGATGGCGGCCACATGTCGCCGGTCGTGCCGGGGACGGACCGTCGCCGGCCCGGTTCGGGCGGATCAGACACCGACACCATCAGTCGCGGCAAGTGATGTCCATCCGGGCTGCCTGGCACGTAGGGTCACCACGTGGAGGCAGACCCCGTCGACGACCCGACGCCACCGGCTGATCAACAGGTGGCGATGACCGCGCACCGGACACCAGATCCGGCGGAGCGGGACGGTGCCGATCCGGTGCCGTTGACCAGGCCGGCGGAGGGCGTGCCACCGGTGATCACCGGGCTGGCCGAGCTACGGGCCGCCGCGGCGAGCTTCGCCGCGGGCACCGGGCCGGTCGCCGTGGACACCGAGCGGGCATCCGGTTACCGCTACTCGCAGCGGGCGTACCTGATCCAGTTGCGACGCGCGGGCGCCGGCACGGTCCTCGTCGACCCGATCCCGTTCGACGGGGACCTGACACCGCTGGTAACGGGACTGGCCGGCACCGAGTGGGTGCTGCACGCCGCTTCCCAGGACCTGCCGTGCCTCGCCGAACTCGACCTGCGGCCGGCGTCGCTGTTCGACACCGAACTGGCCGGCCGGCTCGCCGGCTACGACCGGGTCGCGCTGGGCACGCTGGTCGAACGGCTGCTGGGCTTCCAGTTGGAGAAGGGCCACGGCGCCGCGGACTGGTCGCAGCGGCCGCTGCCGGCGGACTGGCTGAACTACGCCGCGCTGGACGTCGAACTGCTGATCCCGCTGCGGGACGTGCTGGAACGCGAGCTGGCCGAAGCCGGCAAGCTCGAGTGGGCGCTGGAGGAGTTCGAGGCCGTCCGCATGGCGCAGCCACCGAAGCCGCGCCAGGAACCATGGCGCCGCACGTCCGGCATCCACCGCCTGCGCACGCCCCGGCAACTCGCCGCGGTGCGGGCGCTGTGGCAGACGAGGGACCTCATCGCACGCGACCGGGACCTCTCGCCCGGCCGGGTGCTGCCCGACCGCGCCGTGATCGAGGCCGCGCTGGTCGATCCGCCCGACGACGTGGAACTGGTGAAACTGCCGGTGTTCCGCGGCCGGGCGCAGCGTCGGCTGGCCAACACGTGGGCGGAGGCCCTGCGGTCGGCGCGCGGCCTGCCAAGGACCGAACTACCCGATCCCACTCCCCCGCACGACGGCCCACCGCCGCCGAGTCGCTGGGCGGACAAGGACCCGGACGCGGCGGCCCGGCTGGCGACGGCCCGCGCGTCGCTGACCAGGATCGCCGGCGATTTCACCCTGCCGGTGGAGAACCTGTTGCAGCCCGATCTGGTCCGTCGAACCTGCTGGGAGCCGCCGGCGACGCTGGACGAGGCGACCGTGGTCGACGTGCTGCGGGCCGGCGGGGCGCGGAACTGGCAGATCGGCCTGACGGCGGCGGCGCTGGCCGATGCCCTGCACGCGACGGCGTCGACCGGGTGACCCAACTGATTACTGGCGGGTAACAAGGGCTAGAGTGGTGCTACCGACCGGTAGTAAGCGGTCGTGCCATGATCAGCCAGCCAGGGAGGAACACGCCGTGGCCGCAACCGCAGTGCCTGTCCCCGACCACCCCGCCCACCCGCGCGCCGTGCGCGACGTGGTCTTCGTCGACGGCCTGCGCACGCCGTTCGGCAAGGCAGGCAAGAAGGGCATCTACGCCGAGACCAGGGCGGACGACCTGATCGTCAAGGTCATCCGCGAACTGCTGCGCCGCCATCCGGAGTTGCCGCCGGAGCGGGTGGACGAGGTGGCCATCGCCGCCACCACCCAGATCGGCGACCAGGGCCTGACCATCGGCCGTACCGCGAGCCTGCTGGCGGGCCTGCCCAAGTCGGTGCCCGGCTTCGCGATCGACCGGATGTGCGCCGGCGCGATGACCGCCGTGACCACGCTCGCCGCCGGAATCGCGTTCGGCGCGTACGACGTGGTGATCGCCGGCGGCGTCGAGCACATGGGCCGCCACCCGATGGGCGAGGGCGTCGACCCGAACCCGAGGATCATCGCCGACAAGCTGGTCGACCCGTCCGCGCTGGTGATGGGCCAGACCGCGGAGAACGTGCACGACCGCTACCCGGCGATCACCAGGGACCGCTGTGACGCCTACGCGGCGACCAGCCAGGAGCGCTACGCCAACGCGGTGAAGGCCGGCAGGATCGGCCCGGAACTGGTGCCCGTCGCCACGCGGTCGGCCGAAGATCCGCTTGCGGGATCGAGCATCGACCCAGTACTCGGCTGGGGCCTCGCCACCGAGGACGAACCGCCGCGCCCCGGCACGACCGTCGAGACGCTGGCAACGCTGAAGACCCCGTTCCGGCCACACGGCCGGGTCACCGCGGGCAACTCCGCCGGCCTCAACGACGGCGCGACCGGCTGCATCCTCGCCGACGAGGACACCGCCCGCGAACTGGGCCTGCCGGCCGCGATGCGCCTCGTCGGCTACTCGTTCGTCGGCGTCGAGCCGGAGGTGATGGGTGTCGGGCCGGTGCCGGCCACCGAGAAAGCCTTGGCGCGCACCGGACTGACGATCGACGACATCGGCCTGTTCGAGATCAACGAGGCGTTCGCCGTGCAGGTGCTGGCGTTCCTGGACCACTTCGGCATCGCGGCCGACGACCCGAGGGTCAACCAGTGGGGCGGCGCGATCGCGTGCGGCCACCCGCTGGCGTCCTCCGGCGTGCGGCTGATGACGCAGCTCGCGCGGCAGTTCGCCGAGCGGCCCGACGTCCGCTACGGCATCACCACCATGTGCGTCGGCATCGGCATGGGCGGCACCGTGATCTGGGAGAACACCAACTGGGAAGGCGCCAAGTGACTGACCCCCTTTTCGCCGACGAGGTCGTCACCCAGGCGGTGACCCGACTGGTGCACGTGCCCGGCCTCGACGAGCCGGTAGCGCTGGTCACGCTGGACAACGGCCTGGACCACACCCGGCCATCCACGTTCGGTCCCGGCGGCCTTGCGAGCCTGAACGCGGCGCTGGACCAGGCGTTCGCGGCGAATCCGGCCGCGATCGCGGTCACCGGCAAACCGTTCGTCTTCGCCGTCGGCGCGGATCTGTCCGGTGTGGAGCAGGTGGCGTCCCGCGAGACGGCGCTGGCCATCGCCAGGGCAGGGCACGACGTGTTCCGGCGGCTCACCGAGTCCACGGTGCCCACCTTCGCGTTCGTCAACGGGGCCGTGCTGGGCGGCGGGTTGGAACTGGCGCTGTCGTGCCACTACCGCACGCTGATCGGCAACGCCGCGGCGATCGCGTTCCCGGAGTGCTTCCTGGGACTGTTCCCCGGCTGGGGCGGCACCCAGTTGCTGCCGAACCTGATCGGCGCCGATGCCGCCGTCACGGTGATCATCGAGAACGCCCTGAACCAGAACAAGATGCTCAGGCCGGCCGACGCGCACCGCTTGGGCATCGTGGACGTCGTGCTCGACTCCGCCGACTTCCTGGAGGAGTCGTTGCGCTGGCTGGCATCCGTGGTGCACGGTTCGACCACAGTGGACCGTCCGGTGGTCGACCGTGGCGCCGCGTGGGATGCGGCGCTCGCCCGCGGCAGGGCGTTCGCCGACGCCAAGACCCACGGCGCGTCGCCCGGCGTGACGAGGGCGCTGGAGTTGTTGGCACTGGCCAGAAACGATGATCTGGACGCCGGCTATGCCGCCGAGACGGCCGCGCTGGCCGACGTGCTGATGACCGACGAACTGCGAGCCGGGCTGTACTCGTTCAACCTGGTGAACAAGCGCGCCCGCAGACCGGCCGGCGCGCCGGACCGTTCGCTGGCGCGCCAGGTGACCAAGGTCGGCGTCGTCGGCGCCGGCCTGATGGCCGGCCAGTTGGCGCTGTTGTTCGTGCGGCGGCTCAAAGTGCCGGTGGTGCTGACGGACATCGACCAGGCGCGGGTGGACAGGGGCGTCGGCTACGTGCACGACGAGATCGCCAAGCTGGCGGCCAAGAAGCGCATCTCGCCGGACGAGGCGAACCGGCTGGCGGCGCTGGTGTCGGGATCGCTGGACAAGGCGGCGTTCGCGGACGCCGACTTCGTGATCGAGGCGGTGTTCGAGGAACTGTCGGTGAAGCAGCAGGTGTTCGCCGAGGTCGAGGAGTACGTGTCGGCCGAGTGCGTGCTGGCGACGAACACGTCGTCGTTGTCCGTGACGGACATGGCGGCGAAGCTGCGGCACCCGGAGCGGGTGGTCGGCTTCCACTTCTTCAACCCGGTAGCAGTGCTGCCACTACTGGAGATCGTGCGCGGCGAGCGAACCGACGATGCCACGTTGGCCACGGCGTTCGCGGTCGGCAAGCAGTTGAGGAAGAGCAGTGTCCTGGTCAAGGACGCGCCGGCATTCGTGGTCAACCGGCTGCTGACCAGGTTCCTCGGCGAGGTCGTGGCCGCGGTCGACCAGGGCACGCCGTTCGAGGTCGCGGACCGTGCGCTGGAGCCGCTCGGCCTGCCGATGAGCCCGCTGGTGCTGTTGCAGTTGGTAGGTCCGGCGGTAGCGCTGCACGTAGCGGAGACGATGCACGCCGCGTTCGGCGACCGGTTCGGCGTCAGCGCCAACATGCGCCGCTTCGTCGAGGCGGGCAAGACGGCGGTGTGGACGTGGGACGCGGCCGGCAATCAGACGGTCGACCCGGACGTAGCCGCGTTGTGGCAACTCGGCGACGCACCGCTGACCGCGGAACAGGTACGCGACCGAGCGCTGGAGGCACTGGCCGAGGAGATCCGGCTGATGCTGGCCGACGGTGTCGTGGCGGAAGCGCAGGACATCGACCTGTGCCTGCTGCTGGGCGCCGGGTGGCCGTTCTGGCTGGGCGGGATCACGCCGTACCTGGATCGCGCCGGGGTGTCCGAACGCGTCAACGGCAAACCGTTCCTGGCGCCAGGGACGGCGTCGGTCCCGTCGGTCTGAGCTCGTTCTCCCCGATAGTGACCTAGCTCACTATCGGGGAGTTCGGCGGCGGGTGCCGGACAGCTCAACGTATGGAGCTGAGTATGCGGGCCCGCATCAGAGCCGGTGATCCCGACAGTTTCGGAACGCTGTTCGACGAGCACGCACGCGGTGTCTACAACCACGCGTTCCGGCTGACCGGGAACTGGTCGACGGCCGAGGACGTGGTGGCGCTGACGTTCCTGGAGGCGTGGCGGCTGCGCGGCACCGTAGATCCGGACGGCGGTTCACTGCGACCGTGGCTGCTCGGCATCGCGACGAACGTGGCCCGCAACAGTCGCCGCGCCGCCAGACGACACGCGGCAGCCCTCGACCGCCTGCCGAAGGCGGAAGCAGTACCCGACTTCGCGGCGGAACTGGTCGGCCGCATCGACGACGCCGAACGGATTCGCGTCGTGCGGCAGGCATTGGCCACCCTGCGCCAACAGGACCGGGAAGTGCTGGCGCTGTGCGTGTGGGCAGAACTCGACTACGCGGCGGCGGCGCAGGCACTCGGCATCCCGGTGGGCACAGTGCGATCGAGGCTGGCGCGCGCCAGGAAGAAACTAGCCCGGCTAAGGAACCCGATCAACGGTGACGGACAGGAAACGGGTGATCGCACAACCGCGATCCGGCCACGGCGGGAGGAAATCCGATGAAGCCAGAACACGAGTTGGCACAACTGGTGCCGATACCGGCGGATCTGGTGCCGGTTCCGGCGGATCGGGACCTGCCGGCCGGTCGGCACCGGCAACTCAAGGACCACCTGATGCGCGAACTGCTGCTGAAAGCCCGACCCGCCCCCACTCCCCCGCCGAAAACCACCCGAAAGTGGGCGATCGCCGCCACGGCGGTGGTCATCACGGGCACGATCACAGGAATCGTGTTGGCCGGCACCACATCACCGGCGTACGCGGTGGAGCGGGAGGGCAACGGAGCCCTGATCACCATCCACGACGCGAGCAGACTGGACGGACTCTCGGGGGCCACGGCCGAAATCGGCTACCCGGCAACGGTGGTACCGGTGACGGCGTCGTGCCAGGAGCCCCAACCAGCGCCGATCCCGGCCAACTACCAGATCTGGGTGGACGAGGTAGGCCAGGAAACCACGACGGTCCACGTGGTCGGCGCACCCCTACCGGCCGGCGAGGTCATCGTCCTCGGAATCGCGTCGACGGCCGACAGCATCATGATCAACGGCACGATCACCAGCCACGTACCCAGTTGCCTCCCACCACCGGCGGCCTGACCCAGAGGATCACGGGCCCATTGCCGTCAGTCGCGCAACCCGCCATCCACGGTCACGAAACCCACCCGCCATCCACGGTCGCACAACCCACCATCCACAGGAGCCGACAACCATCCACATGGGCGGACAACCAGGCCCTGCCCGACCCCACCCATGACAGAATCGCCGCAACCCACCGAGGCACCAGCAACAAGCTGACCAGCACTAACACGAACAGGTGATCAAGGAAGTTGAGCGCAACCTACTCCACTTCTCAAACGTCGCGTAGGAAGAAGGTGCGGCGAGCGAGACGGGATGAGCGCAGGAGATAACGGGATGAGCCAGGGGATGACGAGGTGAGCGCAGAGGATGGCGGGGTAAGCCAGGGGATCAGGATGATCGGGGGTCAGGGGGCGGCGGGCAAGCGGGCGGTCACCGTCAGCCCGCCGCCCGTCACGGGCTCCGCGTACAACTGCCCGCCGTGCGCGGAAACGACAGCCCGGACGATCGACAAGCCAAGGCCGGTGCCCGACTGGGCCGTCCGGTCGATCCCGCCCCGCCGGAACGGCTCGAACAGCTCCGCTACTCGATCGGCCGGGATCTCTTGGCCGGACGAGCTGACCCGCAGTGCCGACCACTCCTCGCCCGCTTCGGTGCGGACGTCGATCCAGCCGCCGTCGACGTTGTGGCGGATCGCGTTTTCCAGGAGATTGCCCGCCACTCGCTCCAGCAGTGCCGGATCACCGACCGCGTGTGCTGGCTCGGTCGCGAACACGGCCGACAAGCCCAATGCCGTCGCGTCCGACCGGACCGCGTGCCATGCCGATCCGACCACCGCCGCCAGGTCCACCGGCTCCCGTACCGCCAGCACCGTGCCCTCGGTCCGT
>DATBDL010000322.1:0-1574 GCA_036269975.1 Pseudonocardiaceae bacterium
CTACGTGACAGCACTGTCCGAGCGCGTCGGACGGGTACCGAAGACATTCGCCAGCACCACCACGTTCGCATCCGACCTCGGCAACACGTCCGTGTTCGGCGCGCTGCTGACCGGCGGCACGCTCGACATCGTCGACGACGAGACCGTGTCGAACCCGCGTGCGTTCGTGGCGCGGCTGCGCAAGTACCCGGTCGGCCTGTTGAAGTGCACGCCGTCGCAGCTCACCGCCCTGATCGGGAACGGCGACGCGAGGAGGGTCCTGCCGACCGACGTGCTGGTACTCGGCGGCGAGGCGTTCCCGACCCGACTGGCCAGGACCGTGCTCGCGGCACGGCCGAACCTGGCCGTCTTCAACCACTACGGCCCCACCGAGACCACCATCGGCGTGCTCATGCACCGCGTGACCGAAGCCGATCTCGGCTCGGCCGTGATCCCGATCGGCCGGCCGCTGGGCGGTGTCGAGATCGCCGTGCTGGACGAGACACGGCAGCCGGTCGCGGACGGCGAACCGGGTCGGCTCCACATCGGCGGCCTGGCGCCCGC
This sequence comes from Pseudonocardiaceae bacterium, assembly GCA_036269975.1. Taxonomy (GTDB): domain Bacteria; phylum Actinomycetota; class Actinomycetes; order Mycobacteriales; family Pseudonocardiaceae; genus DATEPR01. Next base: position 544 of record DATBDL010000322.1, read on the forward strand.
ACGCGGCTACGCCGGCGACGACGAGCTGACCGAGGCCAAGTTCGTCGAGCGGGGCGCCCGCCGATTCTTCGCCAGCGGGGACCTGGTGCGGCGCAACGAGAACGGCGACATCGAGCACGTCGGCCGGGTCGACCGCCAGCTCGACGTCGGCGGCCACCGGATCGAACCGGCCGAGGTCGAGAACGTGCTGGTGGCCCAGCGCGGCATCCGGCAGGCCGTAGTCACCGGCGAGCGGCCGAGGCCGGACCAACCGATGGAACTGGTGGCGTACCTGGTCGGACTGGTCGAGCACACCGACCTGGAGCGCAGGCTGAGGCGTGCGCTACCGGCCAGCCACCTGCCCGGCCGAATCCACCAGGTCGCACGGATTCCGATGTCCCGCAACGGAAAGACGAACTTCACCGCGTTGCGCAAGCTCGCCGCCGACACGGTGAAGCCGCCGGCCGTCCCGGTCCAGCGGCCGCGCACCACGACCGAGCGGCTGATCGCCGACGTCTGGCGCGCCGTCCTCAAGCACGTCGAGATCGACGTGCACACCAAGTTCGGCGGCCTCGGCGGTGACGAGGACAAGTCGCAGGCGGTTCTCGTCAAGCTGCGCCAGAACTACCCCGAACTGACCGTAGCCGTGCTCGACGCCCATCCGACCATCGCGGAACTCGCCGCAGCGCTGGACGCGTACGAACAGGAGGTGTCCGTGTCATGGCCCAACCCATGATCCGCCGCCGCAGGGTGACGCCGTGGCTGTGGCGTTACGGCGACCAGGTGCCCACGACGACGCCGACGTTCGTGTTCGCACCGTTCGGCGGTGGCAGCGTGTATTCGGTGGCGGAGTGGACGACGGACCTGCTGGCCCCCGGCCAGACCGCGATGGCCGTGCAGTATCCGGGTCGCGGCCCGCGCGTGTCCGAGCCACACGCGCAGCGGTTGACCGACCTCGCGACGCACGCCACCGCGGACCTGTTGCGGTACACCGAAGGCCCGCTCGTACTCGTCGGCCACAGCTTCGGAGCCGTGCTGTGCCACGAGATCAC
>DATBDL010000323.1:0-8568 GCA_036269975.1 Pseudonocardiaceae bacterium
AGCGTACGTACGCGAGATGAACCTGCGTGGTGCCCAGCTCGCCCGCCAGGCCGCGGACGAGTACGGCGACCGGTTCGTCGCCGGCTCGATCGGTCCGCTCAACGTCACGCTCTCGCTGTCGCCGAAGGTATCCGACCCGGCCTACCGGGCTGTGACGTTCGACCAGGTCAAGGCCGCCTACGCCGAGCAGATCGAGGCACTGGCCGAAGGCGGCGTCGACATCCTGATGGTCGAGACCATCTTCGACACGCTCAACAGCAAGGCCGCGATCGCCGCTGCCCGTGAGGTCGCGCCGCACCTGCCGTTGTGGATCTCGGTGACGATCGTCGACCTGAGCGGCCGCACGCTGTCCGGCCAGACCGTCGAGGCGTTCGTCCGCTCGGTCGAGCACGCCGACCCGCTGGTGGTCGGCGTGAACTGTTCGCTCGGCGCGGCGGAGATCCGGCCACACGCGGCCGACCTGGCCCGGTTCGTCGGCTCCTACACCGCGTGCCACCCGAACGCGGGCCTGCCCAACGCGTTCGGCGGCTACGACCAGACACCGGCCGAGACCGCGGGACTGCTGCGCGAGTTCGCGACCGAAGGCATGGTCAACATCGTCGGCGGCTGCTGCGGCACGACTCCCGCGCACATCGAACGGCTCGCGACCGCCGTCGCCGGCATCGCGCCACGGCCACTGCCCGACGCGGCGGCCCGCACGCGATACAGCGGCCTCGAACCGTTCGAGATAGGACCCGACACCGGGTTCGCCATGATCGGCGAGCGCACCAACGTCACCGGCTCGGCGCGCTTCCGCCGGCTGATCGAGTCTGGCGACCACCAGGCCGCCGTGGACGTGGCGCTGCAGCAGGTGCGTGGCGGCGCCAACCTGCTCGACGTGAACATGGACGCTGACCTGCTGGACAGCGAGCAGGCCATGACCACGTTCCTGAACCTGATCGCGACGGAGCCGGAGGTCGCGCGCATCCCGATCATGATCGACAGCTCCCGCTGGAGCGTGCTGGCCGCCGGCCTGAAGTGCGTGCAGGGCAAGGGCGTCGTCAACTCGATCAGCCTCAAGGAGGGTGAGGAGCCGTTCCTCGCCCAGGCGCGGCACATCCGCGACTTCGGCGCCGGTGTCGTCGTGATGGCGTTCGACGAGCGGGGCCAGGCCGACACGACCGAACGCAAGGTCGCGATCTGCGGCCGCGCCTACGACCTGCTCACGCAGCGGGTCGGCTTTCCGGCGGAAGACATCATCTTCGACCCGAACGTGCTCGCGGTCGCCACCGGCATGGCAGAACACAACGGCTACGCCAAGGCGTTCATCGACGCGCTACCGTTGATCAAGGCCCGCTGTCCCGGCGTGCGGACCAGCGGCGGCATCTCCAACCTCTCGTTCTCCTTCCGCGGCAACGACGTCGTCCGCGAGGCCATCCACTCGGCGTTCCTGCTGCACGCGGTGCGGGCCGGGCTGGACATGGGCATCGTCAACGCGGGCCAGCTCGCCGTCTACCAGGACATCCCGGCCGACCTGCTGGAACTGGTCGAGGACGTGTTGTTCGACCGGCGGCCGGACGCGACCGACCGGCTGGTCACGTTCGCGTCCACCGTGACCGGCAGCGGCACCCGTCGCACCGTCGACCTGTCCTGGCGGGAGGCACCGGTCGGGCAACGGCTGGCGTACGCGCTGGTGCACGGCATCGTGGACTTCGTCGAGGCGGACACCGAGGAGGCACGGCAAGAGCTGGCACGGCCGCTGGACGTGATCGAGGGCCCGCTGATGGACGGCATGAAGACCGTCGGCGACCTGTTCGGCGCCGGCAAGATGTTCCTGCCGCAGGTGGTCAAGAGCGCACGTGTGATGAAGCGCTCGGTCGCCTACCTGGAACCGTTCATGGCAGCGGAGAAACAAGGTGGCGGTCGTGGCCAGGGCAAGGTCGTCATGGCGACCGTCAAGGGCGACGTGCACGACATCGGCAAGAACATCGTCGGCGTCGTGTTGGGCTGCAACAACTACGAGGTCATCGACCTCGGCGTGATGACACCTGCCGCGACCATCCTGGACACCGCCGTCGCGGAGGACGTCGACGCCATCGGCCTGTCCGGCCTGATCACCCCATCACTCGACGAGATGGTGAACGTGGCGACGGAGATGCAGCGGCGTGGCCTGAAGCTGCCGCTGCTGATCGGGGGCGCGACCACGTCCCGCCAGCACACCGCCGTGCGCATCGCCCCCGCGTACGACGGCACCACCCTGCACGTGCTGGACGCGTCCAGGGTGGTCGGCGTGCTCTCCGACGTGCTCAATCGGCCAGAAGAACTGGCCGAGACCAACCGCGCCGAACAGCAACGCCTGCGGGTCCAGCACGAGAACCGCCAACGCAGCCCGCTGCTGACCGTGGCCCAGGCCCGCGCGAACGCCGAGTCCGTCCCGTTCGACGATCTGCCGGTGCCGGCCTTCACCGGCGTGCGGATCGTGTCGCCGGAGCTGGCCGAGCTGCGACGGCTGATCGACTGGCAGTTCCTGTTCCTGGCCTGGGAGATGAAGGGCAAGTTCCCCGCGATCCTGGACCAGCCGGTGGCGCGCGAACTCTACGACGACGCGAACACCCTGCTCGACGAACTCGACTTCACCGCACGCGGCGCCTACGGCTTCTGGCCGGCCCACTCCGACGGCGACGACATCGTGGTCGACGGCGTGCGGCTGCCGATGCTGCGCCAGCAGACCGTCAAGCCGGACGGCCGCCCCAACCGCTGCCTCGCCGACTACGTCGCGCCGGCCGGCGACCACATCGGCGGGTTCGCGGTCACCATCCACGGCGCCGACGACCTCGCCGCGCGCTACGAGGCCGAGCACGACGACTACCGCGCGATCATGGTGAAGGCGTTGGCCGACCGCCTCGCCGAGGCGTTCGCCGAGTACGTCCACCTGACGGCCCGCCGCGACTGGTTCGAGCCGGCCGCCGATCCCGCCATCGACGACCTGCACGCCGAGCGCTTCCGAGGTATCCGGCCCGCGTTCGGCTACCCGGCGACGCCCGACCACACCCACAAGCGCGCCCTGTTCGACCTGCTCGACGCCGAGCGGCTCGGCATGGCGCTGACCGAGTCGTACGCGATGATGCCGGCGGCCAGCGTCAGTGGCCTGATCCTGGCCAATCCGGCGTCGCGCTACTTCACCGTCGGCCGCGTCGGCCGTGACCAGATCGTGGACTACACGGCACGGTGCGGTACCGATCTGACCGATGTGGAGCGATGGCTGCGGCCAAATCTCGCGTACGAACCGGAGTGAGCGGGTAGTTTCGCCTACGTGATGAAACTGGCACTGTTCGGACTGCACCGCGACAGCAACGCCACCGAACCGGACGCGCTCGTCCGCCGCGCCATCCTGGCCGAGGACGCGGGCTTCGAGTCGCTGTGGGTGGGCGACCACATCCTGTTGCCGCCCGGCGTCGACGAGGCGCCGCGCCTGGAAACCGTGACGGCGCTGACCTACCTCGCCGCCGTCACCAGCCGGGTCCGGCTCGCGGCCGGTGTCATCGTGCTGCCGCAACGGCAGCCCGTGCTGCTGGCCAAGCAACTCGGCTCGATCGACGTGCTGTCCCGCGGCCGGCTCACGGTCGGCATCGGCGTCGGCTACATTGAGGCCGAACTGACGGCGCTCGGAGCGTCGCTGGCCGACCGTGCAGCGCGCACCGACGAGTACCTGGCCGCACTGCGCGCACTGTGGGACGCGGGTCCGGCCGACTTCCATGGCGAGTTCGTCGAGTTCGCCGGCCGCCAGCGGCCGCTCCCCGTGCAGCCGGGCGGGCCGCCGATCGTCGTCGGCGGCATGTCGCGCTCGGCGCACCGGCGCGCCGTGCAACACGGAAACGGTTGGTACGGCTGGCAACTCGACCCCGAGGAAACCGAGAAGGCCATCGCGGCGCTGCGCGAGACGGCAGAGCGCCACCCCCGCCCCGCCGAACTCGGCGACCTGGAGATCACCATCACACCGCCCGGTGTCCTGGACCTGGACACGGCCCGCCGCTACGCCGAAGCCGGCGTGCACCGGCTGTGCGTCCACCCGACCGACACCGAGCCGGACACCATGGAACGCCTGATCCACTCGGTGGGGGACACCCTCGTCGGCCGGATCTAGATATTCGGTCGCGGCCGGGGTGGCGCGCCCGGCATGCTGTGCGCGTGACGCTCGCCCACGATGTGACCCGACCGCCGGATGTGGGATCCACAGTGGACCGAGCTTCCCGGTTTCCGCTTGGTGCGCTGCGATTTCCGTGGCTTCGGCGAGTCTCCCGTCGCCACCGAGGACTACCGGGACGATGACGACGTGCTGGCCCTGTTGGACCTCGGCATCCGCGCGTTGCCTCGCCGTGTCCGGCTGCCACGACGTGAGCGACGGGTGGCAGCGCGAACTCCCCCGTGGGCCGGTCACCTGCCCAATCTGGGGCGACCGGCCGCGATCACGGCCCCGCTGACGGACTTCCTGAACTGAATTCGGTGGTGTGCACGTAGTCTGCGGACGTGGGTGCTGTCGGCCGGGGCGACGAACTGCGCGCGATCGCGCGGTTCCTGGCTGCCGACTGGCCGGACATCCTCGTCCTGGCCGGCGAGCCGGGCATCGGCAAGACCACCCTGTGGCGTTACGCCGTCGAACAGGCCACCGACCAGGGCATTCGGGTGCTGTCGTGCCAGCCGTCCGCCGCCGAGACACAGCTCTCCTGCGCGTCGCTCGCCGACCTGCTCGCCGACGTCGAACCGCGCGTGCTGGCCGAACTTCCGCAGCCGCAACGGGAGGCCCTGGACATCGTCCTGCTGCGGCAGCCGCAGTTCGGCCAAGCCACCGACCAGCGCGCGACCGCCGCCGCCGTGGTGACGATCCTGACGCGGCTGGCCGAGGACGGCCCGGTCCTGGTCGCCATCGACGACGCCCAGTGGCTGGACTCGTCCAGCGCCCAGGTGGTGGCGTTCGCGATGCGCCGGCTGTGCGGACCGGTCGGCGTGCTCGCGACCGTGCGCACCGACGAGCCGACCTGGGAATCGCACCGCATGCCGATCGGTCCGCTGCCGATGCACGGCCTGCACGAGCTCCTGCGTGCCCGCACCGGCCGCTCCTTCCCGCGCCCCACGATGGCCCGCATCCACCAGGTGTCCGGCGGCAATCCCTTCTACGCCCTGGAACTGGCCCGCACCGACACCGCGACCGAACTGCCGCCCACCCTCGCCCAACTCGTCCGCGCCCGCATCGACGGGATCAAGCCGGACGTCCGGCACGCCCTGCTCGTCGCGGCGGCGCTCGCCGGTCCGACCGTCGAGCTGATCGAGGCAGCCGTGGACGCGACACCGGCCGCCCTCGACGGGCTGCTGGAGGACGCGGAGCAGTGGGACGTGATCCGGCTGGACGGCAACCGGGTGCGGTTCACGCATCCGTTGCTGGCCACCGGTATCTACACGGCAGCGTCACCGGCGGGGCGGCGGTCGGTGCATCGGCGGCTGGCCGATGTGGTCACCGATCCGGAGGAGCGGGCGCGCCACCTGGCACTGGCCGCGATCCGGCTGGACCGTGCCACCGTCGCGGCACTGGACGATGCGGCCGTCCTGGCGCGGGCCCGTGGCGCGACAGCGGCGGCGGCGGAACTGCTAGAACTGGCGATCAAGCTCGGCGCCGACACACCGGAACGGCGCAATCGCCTGGCACAGCACCATTTCGACGCCGGCGACCCGGTCCGCGCCCGCGCCCTGCTCGAAGGCACGACGACAGCGGAGGGCCTGCGGCTGCTGGCGATGATGCGCCTGCACGACGACAGTTACCACGATGCGGCCGCGTATCTGGTGCGCGCACTGGAAAGCGCCACCGGCGAGCTTCGCGTACGCATCGAGATCGATCTGCTGTACGTGCTGTTCAACCTCGGCCGGATGGGCGAAGCGCTGGCACGGATCGACGAAACCCTCGCCGACAGCACGGCACTGGGCGACGACGAGCTCACGGTGCTGGCCAACGGAATGGTGACGATCATCCGCTTCCTTGGCGGGCAGGGCGTCAGCGACGAGACGATCAGCCAGATCCTCGACCTGCCCGATCCGGTCACGCCGGCACCGGTCGTGCTACGGCCGTCGTTGATCGGCGGTCTACTGCTGTCCTGGACGGGCCGGCTGGACGAGGCACACGACCGGATGCTGGCCCTGCGGCGCCGTTGCCTGGACCGTGGCGAGGAGAGCGACCTGATGATCACCGCGTTCCACACGGTGATCACCGAATGCTGGCGCGGCAACCTGGCTGACGCCCGGCTGCTGGCCGAGGACACCATGGCCAGGGCTGAGCAGTTGGGCACGGTGCTGCCGCACGCGACAGCGCTGCTGACCCAGGCCCACGTAGCCGTCTACACGGGTGACGTGGCAGAGGCACGCGAAGCGGCCGAAGAGGCGCTGGCCATCTTCCAGCGCGGCAGTTGCGTAGCGATCACCGTCTGGCCGATGGTGACATTGGGATTCCTGCACATCTCGCAGGGCGACCACGAAGCGGCCGCAGCGGTGCTAGGACCATTGGTGGACACCGGCTACCACGAACCGAGGACGACGCCGTTCGCCCCGGACGCGGTCGAGGCTCTGCTAGGCGTAGGGCGACTGGCCGACGCCGAAGCAGTCATCAACCGCATACCCGACGACAACCGACCATGGTCCCGAGCGATCGCGGCCCGCTGTCGCAGCCTGCTACTGGCCGCCCAGGGCGATCTGGAAGGCGCCGCCGAGGCGGCCACCGAGGCTCTGACCGCCCACAACCTGCTACCGATGCCGTTCGAACGCGCTCGTACGCTGCTCGTGCTGGGTCAGGTCCAGCGCCGCCGTCGTCGCAGGGCAGCGGCGGCAACGGCGCTCACCGAAGCGGCAAGGATCTTCACGGACCTGGGCACTCCACTGTGGACCGCCAGAGCCCAGGCCGACCTGGCACGCACGACGGTGCCGGTAGGGGACGGCATGGCGCTGACACCGTCCGAACGGCGAGTCGCGGAGCTGGCAGCGGGTGGGATGACCAACCGCCAGGTGGCCGGGACGCTGTTCATCAGTACGAGAACGGTCGAGGTCAACCTGTCCCGCGTATACCGCAAGCTGGGCATCCGTTCGAGGGCTGAACTGGGGCGTCGGATGGTGGACGGGGTAATTTGATCGACATGCGGCTCACCAAGTTCGGCCACGCGTGTATCGGCATCGACAAGGACGACCAGCGCTTGCTGATCGATCCAGGCGTCTTCACCGACCCCGGCGCACTGAACGGCGCGACAGCCGTACTGGTGACGCACGAACACGCCGACCACTTCGCCGAAGGCCCACTACGCGCGGCGGCCGAAGCCGATCCCGCCCTGCACATCTGGACCAACGCGGCCGTCGCCGCCTTGTTGACGGGATTGGGCGACCGAGTACACACGGTCGGCCATGGCGACGCAGTCACAGTGGCAGGCTTCGACGTGCGCGTACATGGCACGTGGCATGCGGAGATCCACCCGGACATCCCGCGCATCACCAACATAGGTTTCCTCGTCGACGGCACGCTGTTCCATCCGGGCGACGCGCTCACGGTGCCGGACGAGGAGGTCGACACGCTGATGGTGCCGGTGCACGCGCCGTGGTCGAGGATCGGCCAGCTCATCGACTACGTGCGCGAGGTACACCCGCGCCAGACGTACGCGTTGCACGACGGTTTGCTGAATGACGACGGACTTGGCCTGGTCAACAGGCTACTGGGCGAAGGCGGCCCAGGCACCGGAGCCGCATACAGCAGAATCGTTCCAGGCGATTCCGTAACGGTAAATTAGCCGAGCACTGAACGCATGAGGGCCTGCTCCGCCCAGCCCCCGCACGCCCTCGGATTGAGTCCGGTCCGTTGGGTGCGGGGCTGAGTTGGGCTGGCCCTCTTGCGCTGGTTCCCTGTCCCGTTATGTCGGCGGCTTGGTTGGTGGGCCCCGTTGGGCTGGCCCTGTCGCGTTGCCGGACTTCGGCTGATCGTCCGCCACCTGTTCCCGTTGGACATAACGATGGGCGGGGAGTGCGTGCGCGCGCACTCCCCGCCCAAACCCTTCCCTCCGTTACGAACTTCCGAACTTACGGAATGTTCCAGGACTGGTTCGCTCCACCGCTACAGCTCCAAATCTGCAGTGGCGTGCCGTCCGCCGAGCTCACTCCGGTGGCGTCCAGGCACTTGCCGGAGGTGGCGTTCACGAGCTGGTTGGACGATGTGTGCGTCCACGACTGGGCGCCGGTGCCGTTGCAGGTGAACAACTGCACCTTGGTGCCGTTGGCCGTGCCAGCCCCGGCTACGTCGAGGCACTTGCCCAGCGCCTGGTACGTGTTGTTGGACTCCACGGTCCAGGACTGCGCGCCGGTGCCGTTGCAGGTGAAGAGCTGGACCTGGGTGCCGTCCGCGCTGTTCGCTCCTGCTATGTCCACACACTTACCGCCGAAACCGGTGATCGGGCCGGTCGCGCCGCCGGGCGGGGGCGGCGGGGGAGGCGTACCGCCGCCACCGCCGGTGATGGCCTGGAAGATCTTCGAGTACGCGTAGCCCAGCGGCTTGTCGTAGAAGTCGACCTC
>DATBDL010000324.1:0-29632 GCA_036269975.1 Pseudonocardiaceae bacterium
ACCTGGATCGCGGCATCGGAGCAGGTCAGGCATACCTCGTCGTGGCAGACCCTGACGTTGGTCTGGTCGCTCACCTCGTTCACCGGACCACCCTCGGTCCGAGCAAGCCGGGCTGCTCGAAGAAGACGTGCACCAGTTCCCACAGCACGTGGTAGGTGGTCACGTGGACCTCCTTGACCACCCGCGCGTCGTTCGACGCCGCCAGCAGCACGTGGTCGACGGCCGGGTCCGCGCCTATCGCGCCACCGTCCCCGCCGACCAGCGCGACGGTGAGCATGCCCAGCGCGTGGGCCGCCCGCAGGCCGCGCAGCACGTTCGCGCAGTGCCCGTCGCTGGAGATGCCCAGCGCGATGTCCGCCGGCTCGGCGAGTATCCGGATCTGGTGCGCGAAGATCTCGGCCAGGCCGGCCCGCACCGCGACCCCGGTCACCGTCGCCACGTCCCCGGTCAGCGAAATCGCTGGTAATGCCCGTTTTCCGACGATCACCGGATGCACGAACTCGACGGCGACGTGCTGGGCGTCCGTGCTCGGGCCGCCGTTGCCGAACACGACGAGCTTGCCGCCCCGGTGGAAGCGGACGGCCATCGCGTGGCAGGCGGCGGCGACTTCGCCGGACTGGCCGGCGAGATGCTCGATGGGATCGATCCGGCGCTCGAACAGCGCCTGAACGGTTTCGGTGCGCACGGCGGGCCGCGCCATCGCAGGTCACTTCCTCCGTGGTGGGAGAGGAGTGCGTTGGCTACACCCAAGGCACGCTATGCCTGTAACCAAGGTCACACAAGTGTCCGGACATAAGCCGATCGGCTGGCATCGCTGGCCGGTCGGCTACGCCGATCGGGTGAAGGTCGTACGTCGGACGGGCGTGATCCACGTTGCGTTGCGGTCGTTCCGGACATCGGGATTTCGACTACCGCCCGTGGCCGACAGCGGGCAGTATGCGGTTCATGCCTGCTCGCACTCCCGTGATCGTCGCTGCCCTCGTCGCCGCCGGCCTGTGTGCGGCCGCGTGCGCGCCCGCCGACCAGAACGACAACGCGGCGGCGCCCGCGACCGGCGCGCTCACCCCCGGCCACGGCGCGTGTGCGCCGGGCCAGTTGCACACCCTCAAGGCCGGCACGTTCACGTTCGGCACCGACGAGCCCGTGTACGAGCCGTGGTTCGTCAACGACGACCCGACCAGCGGCAGGGGCTTCGAATCGGCCGTCGCCTACGCGGCCGCCGCCCAGCTCGGTTACCAGAAGAGCCAGGTCACGTGGGCACGGGTGTCGTTCAACGCGGCGATCCAGCCCGGCCCCAAGACCTTCGACGCCGACCTCGACGAGTTCTCGATCACCGCCGACCGCCGCAAGGCCGTCGACTTCTCGGCGCCCTACTACGACGTCACCCAGGCCGTGATCACCGTGAAGGGCTCGCCGGCCGCGAACGCCCACTCGATCGCGGACCTGAAGGGCGTCAGGGTCGGCGCCCAGGTCGGCTCGACCAGCTACGACGCGGCGCAGAACGTGCTGAAGCCGACCCAGCAGGTGGCCGTCTACAACAGCAACGACGACGCCAAGCAGGCGCTGGGCAACGGCCAGATCCAGGCACTCGTGGTGGACCTGCCGACCGCGTTCGAGATCACTGGTGCCGGCGAGGTGGCGAACTCGATGATCGTCGGCCAGATCGCCACGACCGGCCAGCCGGAACAGTTCGGCGCGGTCCTGGACAAGGGCAGTGCGCTGACGTCGTGCGTGTCGGCGGCGGTGAACGCGTTGCGCTCGGACGGCACGCTGGCCAAGCTGACCGACCAGTGGCTGTCGACAGCGGGTAACGCCCCGGTCCTGAATTGACGAGTCCCGGTCCTGAATTGACGAGTCCCGAACCACAACCGCCAAGTCAGTGGCAGCGGGATCGCTTGGCCCACAAGCGATCCCGAGCACGGCGATCGACGCTGATCGCCGTGCTGTCGACGTGTGCGTTCGCGGTCGCCGCCTGGTTCGCGATCACGTCGTCGCCGGGGTGGCCGCGCGTGCGGTCGTCGTTCTTCGACCTGCCCAGCGCGGCGGCCGCGTTCCCCGCGATCCTGAGTGGACTGTGGCTGAACGTCCGGGTGCTCGTGGTGTGCGAGGTGCTGATCCTGTTGCTGGGTCTCGGCATCGCGGCCCTGCGCACGCTGCGCGGCCCGGTGTGGTTTCCGGTGCGGGCGCTGGCCACCGGGTACGTCGACCTGTTCCGGGGGCTGCCGCTGATCATCTGCCTGTACCTGGTCGGGTTCGGCCTGCCCGGCCTGCGGCTGACCGGCGTGCCGAACGATCCCGTCGTGCTGGGCGGGATCGCGCTCGTGCTGGTGTATTCGGCGTATGTGGCCGAGGTGTTCCGGGCCGGCATCGAGTCGGTGCATCCGTCGCAGCGGGCGGCGGCGAGGTCGATCGGGCTGACGCACGCGCAGATGATGCGCATCGTCGTGGTGCCGCAGGCGATCCGCCGTGTGCTGCCGCCGCTGCTCAACGATTTCGTCGCGCTGCAGAAGGACTGTGGGCTGATCTCGGTGCTCGGCGCCGTCGACGCGGTGCGGGCGGCGCAGATCGAGACCGCGAAGCTATTCACGTTCACGCCGTACGTGGTGGCGGGGCTGTTGTTCGTCGTGCTGGCCGTGCCGTGCGCGCGACTGGCCGACGCGGCGGCCCGCCGGTTGGCGCGGCGGGAGGGTGCGGCGTGAGTGAGGCTGCTGTTTTGGAAGTGCGCGGGTTGGTGAAGCGCTACGGCGAGCACACCGTGCTGGACGGCGTCGACATCGAGGTCGGCGAGCACGAGGTGGTCGTGCTGATCGGCGCGTCCGGCTCCGGTAAGTCGACGTTGTTGCGCTGCGTGAACCTCCAGGAGGAGCTCGACGACGGCCGGATTCTCCTGGACGGCGAGGACATCTCCGATCCGCGCGTCAACGCGGACGTGGCGCGGCGGCGGATGGGCGTGGTGTTCCAGGCGTTCAACCTGTTCCCACATCTGTCTGTTTTGGACAACGTGACGCTGGCGCCACGTGTTGTGCACGGCGTGGCCAAGGCAGTGGCGACCGAGCGCGCGCTGGTTCTACTGGCGCGGGTTGGCTTGGCGGACAAGGCTTCCGCGTATCCGGACAGACTGTCCGGCGGGCAGCAGCAGCGGGTGGCGATAGTGCGGGCGCTCGCCTACGAGCCCCGGTTGCTGCTGCTGGACGAGATCACCAGTGCGCTGGACCCGGAACTGGTCGGCGAGGTGCTGACCCTGGTGCGGGACCTGGCCGAGCAGGGCACCACGATCCTGATGGCCACGCACGAGATGGGCTTCGCGCGGCAGGTCGCCGACCGGGTGTGCTTTCTCGACGGGGGAGTGCTGGTGGAGTCGGGGCCGCCGGAGCGGCTGCTGGCCGATCCCAGTCAGGACCGCACCCGCCAGTTCCTGCGGAGGGTGATCGCGGCCGGTCGGCTCTGAGCCGTTCCCTGATTCCAGTCCTCCGCACCTTGACGGCGGCCGTGTTCCGCTGCTCCGATGATGTCGTTAGCCAGCCGTACGATCGACAGGGGGCCAGCGGATGACCATCCGAGCGGACGCCAAGGAAATCGGGGCCGAGCTGATCGACCTCCGGCGCGAACTGCACCAGATCCCGGAGATCGGCCTGCGGCTACCGCGCACCCAGGAGCGGGTGCTAGCCGCGCTGGACGGCCTGCCGCTTGAGGTGACCACCGGTAGTGATCTCACGTCGATCACGGCCGTGCTGCGTGGTGCCCGGTCAGGTCCGGTCGTGTTGCTGCGCGGGGACATGGACGCGTTGCCGGTTACGGAGCGTACCGGCGAGGACTTCACGTCCAAGCACGAAGGTGTCATGCACGCGTGTGGTCACGACCTGCACACGGCGGGCCTGGTCGGTGCCGCGAAACTGCTGGCGGCGCGCAGGACCGAACTGGCCGGGGACGTCGTGTTCATGTTCCAGCCCGGCGAGGAGGGTTTCGACGGCGCGGGGCACATGATCCGGGAGGGCGTGCTGACCGCGGCCGGGCGTAAGGCGGATGTCGCGTACGGCCTGCACGTGATGTCGTCGATGATCCCGGCGCACCAGTTCACCGGCCGGCCGGGCCCGTTGATGGCAGCGTCGGACGGCCTGTTCGTGCGAGTGATCGGCGCGGGCACGCACGGCTCGCGGCCACATGGTGGCCTCGACCCGGTGCCGGTGGCGTGCGAGATGGTCACCGCGCTGCAAACATTGGTGACGCGCAAGTTCGACGTGTTCGACCCGGTCGTGGTCACGGTGGGCATGTTCCACGCCGGCACCAGGCGAAACATCATCCCGGACGACGCCACCTTCGACGCGACGGTGCGCTCGTTCTCGGTCGAGGCCCGCGACCGGATTCGCACGGCCAGCGTCAAGTTGTGTGAGGACATCGCAGCCGCGCACGGCCTACAGGCCGAAGTCCGGTACGAGACCGAGTACCCGGTGACCGTGAACAATGCGACGGAGCACCAGTTCGTGGCAGACACCGTACGAGACGTATTCGGCGACGATGTGTTCGTATCACTGGAGAATCCGGTCACCGGTTCCGAGGACTTCTCGCGGGTGCTGGCGGAAGTCCCAGGCGCGTACGTGTTCCTCGGCGCGAGCCGGTCGGACAACCCCGAGTCAGCGCCGAGCAACCACTCACCACTGGCCGCCTTCGACGACGCGGTCGTACCGGACGGGGCGGCGCTGCTGGCAGAGCTTGCGGCGCGCCGGCTGCGCTGAGGTCTTTCGTTTCGTCTTTCGTTTCGTCTTTCGCTTTCGTCTTTTGTTTTCGTCTTTCGTTTTCGAGGTGCGGCTCGTTGTGGTGCTCGGTCCGACCGTCCGTGCTGTTGTGCGGTCCCGCCTATGTGTGTTCTCGCCTGCTGACTGGCTGAGCGGATGTCTTGCCAGTCAAGCGGATGCGGCGCCCGCTGACCGACTAAGCTGTCGATCAGCGGGCTTGATGATCACTGGACATGTCTGATGATCACCAGATCGGGTGATCATCAGCGAAGTCGGGATCAAATCACCCGGCCCCGTTCGTTGAGCCCCAAAAGGCAGCCCCGGCTCGGCGACCACCCGTCTCGATCGCTCGTCTCGACCACCCGTCTCGACCACCCGTCTCGACCACCTGGGGCCGGCACCGCTGAACTCAGGCAAGCTGCGGTACTCAGGCAAGTCTGGTGGGTTCAGCTCTGGTGGGTTCAGCCAAGCCTGCGGTACTCGGGCAAGCCTGCGTACTCAGGTGAGCCTGGCCAGCTCGGGCAAGCCTGCTGAACTCAGGCAAGCCTGAGGGCCGGCGGTTGCCGACCTCTCAGGCGAGCGGTTGGTGAGCTCAGGTCAGCTTGCGGCCGAGCGCGGAGATCAGCAGCGCGATCGCCAGCATGACGCCGAGGATCAGTACGAAGCTGTCTCGCGTGCCCAGGTGGGTGGCGAGGCTGGCGAACGCGGTGCCCAGCACGGCGACGCCCAGCGCCAGCGCCGTCTGTTGCGTCGTTGCCAGGGCGCCGCTGCCTACGCCGGCTCGTTCGGCTGGGACGCCGGACAGGACCACTCGGAACAGGGTCGTCATGGTCATGGCGTTGCCGATGCCCATCAGGGCCAGGCCGGGTGTCAGGTCCAGCGTGGTCAGGTGGGGCCACGTGAGCAGCGTCGTGGCTATCAGGGTGACCAGACCGATGGCCTGGATGGTCGCGCCGTAGCCGACGATTCGGGAGCCGAATCGGGTGACCAGGCGGCTGCTGATCAGCGATACCACGAAGAAGCCTACGGCCAGCGGGGTCAGCGCCAGGCCGGCTGCGAACGGGCCCATGTGCAGGGCGTCCTGCAGGGTTACCGCGTAGACGAACATGAAGCCGCCGAAGCTGGTGAAGAAGGGGACCGCCAGGGCCAGGCCCTGGCGCATGGTGGGCATTCGCATGATCGACGGGGGTAGCAGGGGCACTCCGCCTTCGCGCTCCACCTTTCGTTCCACTACTACGAATCCGGCTGCTGCTGGCGGGAAAATGGCTAGTAGCGCCCAGATCCATGCCGGCCAGCCGAGTGCTTGGCCTTCCATCAGCGGGATCAGCAGGGACAGCAGGGTTACGCCCAGCAACAGCGTCCCCCTGTGGTCTACCCCGATCGGGTTGGTGGCGCGGGTTTCCGGCACTGTGCGCCTTGCCAGGATCAGTCCCGCCATGCCTACCGGCACGTTGACCAGGAAGATCGGGCGCCAACTCGTGCCCGCTATGTCCGCGGACACCAGTGCGCCGCCCAGCAACTGCCCGACCACGCTGGAGATACCACCGACCGCACCGTAGAACCCGAGCGCTCGTGAGCGCCGCTGCCCGGTCGTGGTGGCCTGGATCGTCGACAGCACCTGCGGCAGCATCATCGCTGCCGACGCGCCCTGCAACGCCCTCGCCAGCACCAGCGTGCCTGCCGTCGGCGCCAACCCGCACAGTAGCGACGTCAGGGTGAACGCCGTGATCCCGGCCAGGAACAGCTTGCGGCGGCCGAACGAGTCGCCGAGTCGACCGCCCAATACCAGCAGCAGCGCGTAGCCGATGCCGTAGCCGGCCACCACCAGTTCCAGCGTGGCCGTCGTGGCGTGCAGGCTGGTGTCGATCGTGGGCAGTGCGACGTTCACGATGAAGAAGTCGATCATCGGTAGGGCCGTGCCCAGCAGCACCGTGGCCAGGCCCGCGCCGGACAGCGCGGGTGCCGGCCTGGCGTGCCGGGGGCCGGTGCCTGCGGTGGGATGGGGGCCAGTCAGGGTGGTCGCCCGTGTGGCGACCGGCTGCGTCTCCGTTGTCATGGCACCAACCATGCGCGTCACTTAGACTGGTAGCCAGTGTGTGTTTATCCGGGTAGTGGGACTACCTGGTAACAGGCTCCATCACATGGGACGGTACTGAGGTGACCACGTTTCTGCAGGATACGTCGACGCGGGCCGATCCGGCTGTTGCTGACCCGGCACCTGGATCGGGCACATTGACCACCAGGCAACTCGGTGCGGTGCGGCGCTCCGAGTTGGCCGCGTTCCTGCGCAGCCGGCGTGAGCGCATCTCGCCGGAACAGGTCGGGCTGCCGGCCGGTGGCCGACGTCGCACGCCTGGGTTGCGCCGCGAGGAGGTCGCCCAGCTCGCCGGGGTCGGGGTGACCTGGTACACGTGGCTGGAGCAGGGTCGCGACATCCACGCGTCCGAACAGGTGCTCGCGGCGATCGCGGCCACCCTGGTGCTGGACCCGTACGAGCGCGCCCACCTCTACACCCTGGCCGGGCAGCCGGAACCGCCGCTGGTCAAGGACTGTCGTGCCATCAGCGAGCCGATGCGGATCATGCTGTCCCAACTGGAGCCGGTTCCGGCGATGGTGACCAACGGCCGGTGCGACATCCTGGCCTGGAACCGCACGTACGAGCGGATGGTCGGTGGGCTGTCCCATCTGCCGTTCGAGGATCGCAACACGCTGGTGTTGGCATTCCTCTCGCCGGCCTGGCGGACGCATATCGTGGACTGGGCCCGGACCGCGCATCGGCTGGTCGGTCAGTTTCGTGCCGCAATGGCTCAACATGTCGCGGAACCTAGCTGGAAATGCCTGGTCAAACGGTTGCGTGAGGAATCGGCCGAGTTCGAGAGAATGTGGAACGAGCACGAGGTCAAGGCGCCGGAGAACCTCACGAAACGTTATCTGCATCCAGAAGTCGGCCTGCTGCGCCTCGACTACACGCATCTCTGGTTCGGTCGGCGTTCGGAGATCAGGCTGACCACCTACACGCCGGCGGACGACGAAACGTGGCAGAAGGTGCGCGCGCTGCAGGCGCTCGTGGAAATGTGATCAACATCTTCTTTCCCGAGCGAAACGCTTGACTGCAACTTGCGGAACCGATAGATACACAGGGTGCTCACGCAAGTTGGGGGGCGTGGCCGGTTGGCGGTGGGGGCGATCCTCGGTGCGGCAATCACCGCCCTGTTGCTGGTCGGACTTTCCACTGGTCGAGACGGTTCCGTAGGCAGCACCGAGAATCCGTTTCCGCTGGCCGTGAACGACGGCCAGGAAACCACCGGTCCGCTGGTCGCCGCACCGCAGGTTTCGTCGACGACCGTGGTGCTGTCGTCGACCGGCACCGGTACCGGTACGGGCACGACGACGTCGAGCAGCACGGTCACCGTCACGTCGACGACCGACTCCGGCGGGACGACCACCACGCCGCCGACCCAGTCGACCGGGCGGCCGTCGACCACCGCGCCGACCACGGTGCACACCACCACCAGGCCCAAGCCGACCAAGACACGTGACCCTTGTTGGTTGATCTTTTGCTGAATCGGTAGGCCGACGGTTTGCTTGACGCATGGCCGTCAGTCGCCTAGTCGCTATCCAGCGGACACCCCTGTGTGCTGGGCTGGTCCATACCAGCTCACCCTGCCAGGAGGACCGATGAGTCTCGGCTCGTATGGTTGGAAAAAAACTCTCCAGTTAGGTTTGGTGGTTACGATTGTCGGCGGCGGCACGTTGGCCGCCGCTGGCACCGCGGCGGCGGCCTCGCCATCGTGGCTGCCGGCCACGCCGGCCGGCTGGAACCTGGTCGTCGACCGCGACACCACCCCCGCGATGACGGTGACCAGGGGTGTCACCGAGCGGTCCGAAACCCTGGACACGGTCAGCGGGCGCCAGCACACCCAGGTGATGGACGTCGACCTGACCGACCCGAACGTCCGGCTGGGCGTCGTCGAGGCGGGTGGCACGCTCACCGACCCCGCCGACGAGACGGTCGGCTCGATGGCCACCCGCACGCACGCGGTCGCCGGCATCAACGGCGACTACTTCGAGATCCACGCCAGTGGCCGGCCGCTGGGCGGTGTCGTCACGGACGGGCAACTGCTGAAGAGTCCGCGCCCCGACTACAACGCCCAGCTCACCGTGCGCGCCGACGGCAGCATGGCGATCGGCCCGGAGTCCTACAGCGGCACCGTCACCGACCAGCAATCCAGCTCGCCGCTGGCCTCGGTGAACGTGGTCAACGACGTCGTCGCCGGCGGCATCACGCGCGTCACGCCCGCGTTGGGCGCCACCGGTCAGCTCGCGTCGCCGGCCGTTCTCGTCACCGGGCACACCGTTGCGGGCGGTCTCGTGGTGGACGGCATCCAGACGAGCGTCACGTCGGTGCCTGCGGGAACGACTGGGCTGCTCGGTGCGGGAGCGGGCGGGCAGTGGCTCACCGCCACCGTGCACGCCGGGGACACGCTGGCGATCAGCGAGCGGATCAGCCCGGACGACCAGCCACGTGAACTGCTGTCCGGCGCGACGATGCTGGTGCGCGACGGGGCCGTCTACACCGACCCGACCGGCACACCGCCGTCCGGCGTGAACCCGGAAACCGCTGTGGGACTGAGCAAGGACGGTCGCCACGCGATCATCGTGACGCTGGACGGCCGGTTCGGGGAGACCACCGCGGTCGGCGTGGGTCCGGCCCAGGTCGCCGGCTATCTGGTGCAGCGGGGTGCCTACAGCGCGTTGCTGCTCGACGGTGGCGGGTCGACCGAGATGGTCGCACGTGAACCGGGCACGGCCGGGGTGTCGGTGCTGAACACGCCGTCGGACGGGGTGCAGCGGCCGGTCGCGAACGGACTGTTCGTCTACAGCACGGAAACCACGGCCGGGCCCGCGCGGTCGGTCGTCGTCAACGGTGGCCGACCGGTGACGACGGTGCCCGGCGCCACCGTGCCGGTGCCCGTCTACGCCACCGACCAGGCCGACGACCCGGCCGCCGTGCCGCCGTCGGTCACCGTCTTCCCACCCTCGTTGGCCGACTGGACCAATGGCGAGTTGACCGTGCACCACGCCGGTCAGGGTGAGCTGGTCGCACGGGACGGCGGTGTCGTCGCCACGGCACCGTTGCGGGTGGTCGACCGACTGGCCTCCCTTGCGGTGTCACCGAATCAGCCGGACCTGACCAACGGCGCGACGCAGGCGTTCACGTTGGCCGCTACGACGGCCTCCGGCCAGGCGCAGGTCAGCGTGCCGGCGGCGGCCGCGCGCTGGACCGTGGACCGGCCGGAGCTGGGCAGTGTGAGTGCTGACGGCGTGTTCACGGCGGCGGCGCAGGGGGCGGGACTCGTCACGGTGACCGCGACGGTCGGCGGTCGCACTTCGAGTGCCAGCGTGGCCGTCGGCTCGGACAGCCAACTCGTGTCGGACCTGACCGACGTGGCGAACTGGCGGCTGCGCAACACGACCGGCGCGCCGGCGACACTCGGCCTGGCGGCGGGCGTCGTGCCGCCAGGCAGCACGGGAACCGGTTCGCTGCAACTCACCTACACGGTGCCGGCGGGGGCTGGCGTGAAGCAGCTCGTCTTCTGGGACACCAACGACATCGTCATCGGGCCGAAGGCGGACGGCGCCGACCCGACCGCGATCGGCCTGTGGGTCGACGGCGATCGCGACGGCCTGACCCTGCACGAGCAGTACGTGCAGATCAACGGGCAGGCGGCGCCACTCGCGGAAACACAGGTGACGTGGCAGGGCTGGCGGTTCGACACGGCACAGATACCGCCGGGCACGCAGTTCCCGATCACGATGGACTACCTGGACTTCCTGGCGATCAACCCGAGCACCACGGTCAGCGGCACGCTGGACGTCGGCGGGCTGCAGGCGCTGTACTCGCCGCGACCGGTCGTCACGCCGCCGTACGTCGCCGTCCCGAACAACCCGAACTGGTTGCAGTACAAGGAAAGCACGACTTCGTTCAGCCCAGCCGGCACGACCGTCCTGACCGGTGACGACGCGCATCTGCTGGCCGGTGATCCCGCTTCGGCGAGCGGCAACGTGTTCAAGGCGATCGCGGCGCGCGGCCTGAGTCCGGCGGCCGCGCAGTTCCTCGGTGACATGTCCGACGACGGCCTACCGGCCGATCTCGCCTACGCCAGGTCCACGATGGCGTCGCTGGGCGTGCCGTTCCGGGACGCGGTCGGCAACCACGAGATCAGCCAGGGAGCGTTGCCGGAGAACGGAAACTTCACCGCCGACTTCGGCGCGACGCACTACGCCTACCAGGTAGGCGGCGCACAGTGGATCGTCACCGACAGCGCACACGGTGGGCTGCTGTCGTCCGACCAGTTCGGCGTGCCTGTAGAGGCGCAGTATCCGTGGCTGGTGGCGCAGCTCTCGGCGGCGACGTCGCCCGCTGTCGTCGTGGTCACGCACATGCCGGCCTACGACCCGCATCCGGTGGCGGACAGCCAGTTCACCGACCGGTGGGAGGCCAGGATGTACGTGCGGCTGATCCAGCGCTACCAGCAGACCCACCCCGGCCGCCATGTGATCATGCTGTACGGCCACGCCCGTGGATTCGCCGAGCAGGTGCTCGACCCGCTGGGCCAACCGACCGACGCGGCGCACGGCGGCATCCCGCAGCTCACCGTGGCCGACCTCGGCATGCCCGCCTACGCGCCGGCCGACCAGGGCGGTTTCTGCAACTTCGCCCTGCTGCACGTCACGCCGTCCGGTGACGTCCAGTTCACGGTCGAACCCGTGTTGTCCGCGATCACGATCGCGGCGCCACAGGCGAGCCTCGGCGTCGGCGCACATGAGCCGCTGGCGGCGACCGGAACGGCCGTCGGCGGCGACAACCTGCCGGTGCTGAGCGTGCCGATCGCCGATCCGGCGTCACACGTCTGGTCGACGAGCGATCCGAGGGTGGCGGCGGTGGACGCACGCACCGGCACTCTCACCGCTCGACACCCCGGTACCGCCGTGGTGTCGGTGACCAGCGGCGGGATCACCGCGACGACCACGATCACGGTGACCGGCTCGGTTGACACTCCGTAGAATGAGGACATAGCGTCACGCTGACAACTGAATCCGCTGTCGATCTTGCGCGGGAGAGCCACGACGACCCGTGGCGCCGAAGGAGCAATTCCTCCCAAGAAACTCTCAGGCCCAGTTACCGCGCGAGGGAAGCGACTCTGAAAAGAGGCGTCCACACGTCTCGCCCACGGTGCAAACCGTCGCCATGATCGATGATGATGGTGGCGGCGAAGCTCTCAGGCCAATGACAGAGCGGGAGGCTTGTCTCGCCACGGCCACGCCGGCCGTGCGGAAGAGGAGCCCCTGTGCCTGATGTGATGAACGCCGGTCTCGCCGACGTCGACCCCGATGTGTGGGCCGCCGTCACCGCAGAACTCGGGCGCCAGCGGGACACGCTGGAGATGATCGCCTCGGAGAACTTCGCGCCGCTGGCGGTCATGCAGGCGCAGGGGACCGTGCTCACGAACAAGTACGCCGAGGGCTATCCGGGGCGCCGCTACTACGGCGGCTGTACCCATGTCGACACGATCGAGCGACTGGCGATCGAGCGGCTCAAAGCGCTCTTCGGCGCCGAGTTCGCCAACGTGCAGCCGCATTCCGGCGCGCAGGCCAACGCGTCGGTCATGGCCGCGCTGCTCGAACCCGGCGACACGATCCTCGGGCTGGACCTGGCCCACGGCGGCCATCTCACGCACGGTATGCGGCTGAACTTCTCCGGACGGCTGTACCGGACGGCGGCGTATCATGTGTCCGAAGAGGACTATCGGGTGGACATGGCGGAAGTGGCCGAGCAGGCGGCGAAACACCGGCCGAAGCTGATCATCGCGGGGTGGTCGGCCTATCCTCGGCACCTCGACTTCGCGGCGTTCCGCCGGATCGCGGACGACGTCGGCGCGGTGCTGATGGTCGACATGGCGCACTTCGCCGGGCTGGTCGCCGCAGGACTGCACCCGAATCCGGTCGAGTTCGCCGACGTCGTCACCACGACGACGCACAAGACGCTCTGCGGGCCGCGTGGCGGCGCGATCCTGGCCAGGTCGCAGTACGCGAAACGGCTCAACTCGGCCGTGTTCCCCGGTCAGCAGGGCGGGCCGTTGCAGCACGTGATCGCCGCCAAGGCCGTCGCGTTCGGGATCGCGGCGTCGGCCGAGTTCCGGGCGCGGCAGGAACGGACGTTGCGTGGGGCACGACTGCTCGCCGAGCGGCTGGCCGAGGAACACGACGTGCTCACCGGCGGGACCGACGTTCATCTCGTGCTCGTCGACCTGCGGAAATCCGCGCTGGACGGACAGCGGGCGGAGGACCGGCTGGACGGGATCGGGATCACCGTGAACCGCAACGCGGTCCCGTTCGACCCCCGCCCGCCGATGGTGTCCTCCGGGCTGCGGATCGGCACCCCGGCGCTGGCGACCAGGGGTTTCACGGACGCAGACTTCCGCGAGGTCGCCGACGTCGTCGCGATCGCGTTGCGGCCGGAGTTGGGTGATGCGATGCGGGCGGAGTTGCGGGAGCGGGTATCCGCCCTGGCGAGCGCTCATCCACTGTATTCGGGACTGTCATGACCATCAGCGTTTTCGACCTGTTCAAGATCGGTATCGGACCGTCCAGCTCGCACACGGTCGGTCCGATGAAGGCCGCCCGGATGTTCGCCGACGGGCTGCGGTCCGACGGGCTGCTGGGTGAGGTGACGTCGGTTCGTGCCGAGTTGTTCGGTTCGCTCGGCGCCACCGGGCACGGGCACGGCAGCGACAAGGCCGTGCTGCTGGGCCTGTCCGGTGCCGATCCACGGACCGTCGACACCGACACGGTGGCGGACCGAGTGGCCACGATTCGGCAGGACAAGGCCATTGACCTGCTGGGGGAGCATCGGGTCGGCTTCGATCCGGATCATGATCTGGTGCTGCACCGACGGCGCTCGCTGCCGACACACCCGAACGGCATGATCTTCACGGCGGCCGGTTCTGCCGGCCCGATCCGGCAGCGGACGTACTACTCGGTCGGTGGCGGGTTCGTCGTCGACGAGTCGGCCACCGGTGCCGACCGGATCAAGTCGGACGACACGCCGGTCGCGTACCCGTTCACGACCGGGGCCGAACTGCTGGCCCGATGTCGCGAGACCGGGCTACCGGTCAGCGGGATCATGCTGGCCAACGAGTTGTCCTGGCGCGACGACGCGGCGATCGGGGCCGACCTGGCCGAGATCTGGCAGGCCATGCAGGACTGTGTGCGCAGGGGCTGCGAGCGTGACGGGGTGCTGCCGGGCGGCCTGAAGGTGCGACGGCGGGCGGCCGAGCTGCATCGGGCGCTGTCGGCGGAGCACTACGCCACCGATCCGCTGCGCGTGCTGGACTGGGTGAGTCTGTTCGCGCTGGCCGTGAACGAGGAGAACGCCTACGGCGGTCGTGTCGTGACGGCGCCGACCAACGGTGCCGCCGGTATCGTGCCCGCTGTCCTGCACTACTACGCCAGGTTCGTGCCAGGTGCGTCCGATGCCGGCGTGGTGCGATTCCTGCTGACGGCCGGGGCCATCGGCGTGCTGTTCAAGGAGAACGCGTCGATCTCCGGCGCCGAGGTCGGGTGCCAGGGCGAAGTCGGGTCCGCCTGCTCGATGGCGGCGGCCGGGCTGTGCGAGGTGCTCGGCGGGACACCGGAGCAGGTGGAGAACGCGGCCGAGATCGCGATGGAACACAACCTGGGGCTGACGTGCGATCCGGTCGGCGGGCTGGTGCAGATCCCGTGCATCGAGCGCAACGCGCTGGCGTCGGTGAAGGCGATCAGCGCGGCGCGGATCGCGTTGCGCGGCGACGGCACGCACTTCGTCTCGCTCGACAAGGTGATCAAGACGATGCGCGAGACCGGCGCCGACATGAAGGTCAAGTACAAGGAAACGGCTCGCGGTGGGCTCGCGGTCAACGTCATCGAGTGCTGATGCCAGACTGTCAGCATGACGATGCGTCGAATGCTGACGGGGGACCGGCCGACCGGGAAGCTGCACCTGGGGCACTACGTGGGCAGCATCGCCAACCGAATCCGGTACCAGCAGGAGTACGAGAGCTTCTTCATCATCGCCGACATGCACATGCTGACCACCAAGAACACGCGTGCCGACATCGACCAGGTCGCCGAGAACGCCCGGCACCTGGTCCTGGACTCGTTGGCCGCCGGCATCGACCCGGACCGGGCCACCTGGTACCTACAGTCCGCGATTCCCGAGGTGTGCGAGCTGAACACGCTGTTCCAGAACCTGGTGACGGTGCCGAGGCTGGAGCGGATTCCGAGCCTGAAGGACATGGCGCGGGACGCGGGCAAAGAGGAGATGCCCTACGGCCTGCTGGGCTATCCGGTGCTCCAGGCCGCCGACATCCTGTGCGTACGGGCGACGGTGTGCCCGGTCGGCAAGGACAACGCGCCGCACGTCGAGATCACCCGCGAAATCGCCCGCCGATTCAACTATCTCTATGGCGAAACCTTCCCGATCACGGAACTGATCGAGGCCGACGTGCCGACCCTGGTCGGAACGGACGGCCAGGCGAAGATGAGCAAGAGCATCGGTAACGTGATCTACCTGTCCGACCCGCCGGCCGAGGTCCGCAAGAAGGTCATGAGCATGTACACCGATCCGAACCGGATTCGGGCGGACATTCCTGGGACGGTCGAAGGCAATCCGGTATTCGCCTACCACGACACGTTCAATGACAACAGGGCCGAGGTCGAGGACCTGAAGGAACGGTACCGGGCGGGGAAAGTCGGTGACGTCGAGGTCAAGGAGAAACTGGCGGCGGCGATCAACCGGTTCCTGGCACCGATGCTGGAACGACGGGCCAAGTACGAGGACCAGAAGGGCCTCGTCGACCAGTTCATCGTGGAGGGGACCGCTCGGACCCGTAAGGAAGTCCAGGAGACGGTGTTCGCGACCCGTAAGGCGATGGGGTTGGCGTCGGCGTTCAACTCGCTACGTCGGAAGGCGGAGCGCAGCGGCCGTTTGACGACGTCGTAGGAGTCCACGGCAACCCGCACTGCTGGGTCGGCGATTGCCGTGCTGGCCCAGCAGTGCGAGAAGCGCGGGGCCTAGTTGAAGATGTCCGTGATCGGGGTGGCCGTTGCGCTGTTGCCCAGGTGTGCCACGCCGTACGCGTCCTCGATGGTGCGCAGGACGCTGTAGTGCGTGATGTGCTCGGTGTACGTGCCCGGCACCACGGTCGCGCCGACTATCAGCGTGGGGATCTGGTTGGACATGCTGCCGTCATCCTCGTCCCACGTTACGACCAGCAGGCTGTTGTGCGTTTTGGCCCACTGGGCGTAGGCGTCGATGTTGTTCTTCAGCCACGTGTCGCCCTGGGCGATTGTGCCGTCGTGCATGTCGTCCAGCAGGTTGGGGTCGATCATCGCGAAAGTCGGCAAGCTTGCGAAGTTCGTCGATGACGGGAATTCGCTGAACTTCTTGTTCAAGGTGGTCGGCAGGTCGCTGAAGTTGACCCACGGGGCGTGCTTGCGGGCGTACTCACCCGATGTGCAGGTTGTGGAACCGTCGGACGGCAGGCTTTCCGAGTAGCCGGTGAAGCTCAGGCCGGCCGCACGTAGTTCGTTGCCGATGTTGTTCACCGAGAATGTGCGCGGGCATGCGTCGCTGGTCAGGCCCTGGGTCGAGCCGGAGAACAGCGCCACGTAGTTCGGTTCGCTGGGGTGGGTCACCGCGAACGACTGGCTGAACAGCGCGCCCTGCTTGGCGAGGCCGTTGATGTAGGGCGCTGACGAACTGCCGATGATGTCGCTGAAGGAGTGGTTCTCCTCCATCACGACGACGATGTGATCGAACCTCGGCACTGTCGCGGTGGGCGCGGCGGTAGCCGCTGGTGCGAGGGTGGCGAGTCCTAGTGCGACCGCACCGGCTACGACGCCGATGCCGGACATGTTGCCTGTGGGCACGAGTGCTCCTCACGGGTCACGGATCGAGTACGGTCCGTGAGCCATCGTGGGCGTGCGCCGGCCGGTTGAACAATGGTCTGGGCCGCGAACTTTTCACATACGGCAGTTAGCCGTGGAGGTAACGCAGTTGGTTCGGCTTCGCGCGCTCGTGATCGGCGTGGCCGGCCAGCGTTTCCGGTACGCCTACCTCCCACCACGCCCCGGCTTCGGTCCAGGCGGCAGGGTTCGTGCGTACGACGACCACGGCTGGGCGGTCGGTGGCCGCCGCCTTCGCCTCGCGGTACGCGGTCGCCAGTTCGCCGACTCCGCCGTTCACAGTGAACACCGCGCAGCCCAATGCGGTTGCGTGTGCTGCGAAGTCGGTGCGGGGTGGGTTCTTCCGGTTCGTTCGGCTGTCGGCGTACATGTTGTTGAAAGCCTTGCCGCCCTGGCCTTCCTGCAACCTTGCGATGACCGCGTAACCGTCGTTGTCGCATACGACCGCCACGAAACCGTGGCCGGCGAACGCGGCCGAGAACAGCTCGGAATTGGCCATCAGGTAGGAGCCGTCGCCGAGCAGTGTCGTGACCACGCCTCGGGTGCGCGCCATCGCGGCGCCCCACGCGCCGGCCAGTTCGTAGCCCATGCAGGAGAAGCCGTACTCGACGTCCATCGTCGGCGCGCCGCCGGTCGCTCGCCAGCCGCCGACCAACTCGCCGGGTAGGCCGCCGGACGCGGTCATCACGTAGTCGTCCTGGCCGGATTGTTCGTTCACCACGCCGACCACCTGGGCGTAGGTGAGCGGGGTGCCGGCGCGGAGGGTGTCGATGTGCGAATCCCACTTGGCTCGTTCGGTGGCCGCACGGGCGGTCCAAGCCGGGTCGCAGTGCCAGTCGCCCAGTGCCGCCCCCAGTTCGCCGATGGTGGCTGCCGCGTCGCCGACCACCGCGTGTGCGCCGTGTTTCACCGCGTCGAAGCGGGCCGTGTTGACGGCGATGATCCTGACGTCTTGCGCGAACAAGGTCCAGGACGCGGTGGTGAAGTCCTGTAGTCGCGTGCCGATCGCCAGTACCACGTCCGCGTTCGCGGCCATCGTGTTGGCCGAACTCGATCCCGTGATGCCCAGCGGGCCGGCGTGCAGCGGGTCGTCGTGCGGGACCAGGGTGCGGCCCGCGGTCGTCTCGGTGATCGGAATGCCGTGCTGTCGCGCGAAGTTCAGCGCGGTTGCCGTCGCGCCGGAGTAGCGGACGCCGCCGCCCAGCACCAGCAGCGGCCGTTGTGCGGCGCGGACGAGATCGGCTGCCGCGACCAGCGCGCGGTGGTCCGGGCGCGGCCGGAGTACGTGGTGCGTCACCGGCTCGAACAGGGCCGGCGGGAAGTCGAAGGTCTCCGCCTGTACGTCCTGCGGCAGCGCGAGGACGACCGGGCCGCAGTCGGCAGGGTCGGTGAGTACGCGGGCGACCTGGGGGAGTGTCGCGATGAGCTGTCCTGGGCACGTGACACGGTCGAAATACCGTGTCACGGCACGGAAGGCGTCGTTGACGGTGCCGCCGGGATCGTGGAAGTGCTCGACCTGTTGCAACACCGGGTCCGGCGCCCTGCTGGTGAACGTGTCGCCGGGCAGCAGCAGGAGTGGCAGGCGGTTGGCGTGCGCTACACCCGCTGCGGTGACCAGGTTCAGCGCACCGGGGCCGATCGACGTCGTGACCACGCCGACCTGCCTGCGGTCGGTCGCCTTGGCGTAGCCGATCGCGGCCAGCGCCATGCCCTGCTCGTTGTGGCCGCGCCAGACCGGCAGGTCCGACTCGGCTAGCGCGGTGCCGATGCCGAGTACGTTGCCGTGGCCGAAGATCGCCCACACGGCCGGGAACAGCGGCGCCGTTGAGCCGTCGAGCAGTTCGGTGTGTTGCGCGGACAGCCACCGGACCAGGGCCTGTGCGGTCGTGAGCCTCACGAGAGACCGCCGAACGGCAGTCGCGGATCGATGGGTTCGCCAGCCCACGTGTCGCGAATCCACGCGTGGACCGGATCATCGGTGAACAGCCACACGCGTTCCGCGTCCGGGCCAGCCATCACATTGAGGTAGTACATGTGGTAGCCGGGCGGGGCCATGGCCGGGCCGTGGTAGCCGTGCGGGATCAGGACTGTGTCGCCCGTCCGTACCTCACGCAGGATGTCGATCTCGGGACCGTACACGCGCTGGTAGCCGAAGCCGTCGCGGTCGATCTCGAAGTAGTAGATCTCCTCGAGTCGCCGTTCGCGGTCGGTGTGCTCGTCGTGCTTGTGCGGGGGATACGACGACCAGTTCCCGCCCGGTGTGATCACCTCGACCGCGATCAACTTCTCGGCGTCGAAAGTTTCCGGCGTGCAGAAGTTGTGCACCTGCCGGCTCGCCCGCCCGGCACCACGCAGTTCGATCGGCACGCTGTCGACCGGGCCGTAGCGGACCTGGAGTCGTCGGGTGGCGCGAGCCGACGGCAGCGCGAACCGGCCGCCGCCGACGGAATGGACGGTGACGGTCGAATCGATGGGCACGTAGGCGAAATCCGTTGGCCCGGTGAACACGTTCGGCCGGCCGGTGAGGGTGAACTCGCCGACCGTGCAACCGCCGGACAGCGGGAGTACCACGGTTTCCTGGCCACCCGTGGCCAGTTCGACGGATTCCCCTGCGGACAGGGTGAGCACGCGCAGGCCGCAGTAGGTCCAGCCGGCGGATTCCGGCGTGATGTCGACGTCCGTCATACCGGTCGTTCCAGCTCGTGGCTCAGCTCGTCCAACTCGGCACCGCCGGCCATCAGGCGGACCAGCTCGTCGCGCTCGATCTCGGATCTGGCGAAGTTGCCGAGGCTCTTGCCGCGCTTGAGCACCACGAAGCGGTCGCCGACCGGGTAGGCGTGGTGCGGGTTGTGGGTGATGAAGATGACGCCAAGTCCTTGCTCTCTTGCCTGGGCGATTCGGCGCAGCACGACGCCTGCCTGCTTCACGCCCAGCGCCGATGTCGGCTCGTCCAGGATCAGCAGTCGGGCGCCGAAGTGGATGGCCCGCGCGATGGCGACGGACTGCCGTTCGCCGCCGGACAGCGTGCCGACCGTCTGGTCCGGGTCGCGCACGTCGATGCCCATCGCCTTGAGTTCGGTGCTGGTCAGGCGTTTCGCCGTCGCCACGTCGAACCGGCGAAACGGGCCCCACCCCTTCGTCGGCTCCGAGCCGAGGAAGAAGTTCCGCCAGACCGACATCAGCGGCACCATCGCCAGGTCCTGGTAGACCGTGGCGATACCGGCCGAGCGGGCGTCGCGCGGACTGGCGAACCGGGTCGGGCTCCCGTCCACCAGGAAATCACCCTTGTCCGGGCCGAACACGCCGGAGAGGATCTTGATCAGCGTCGACTTGCCGGCACCGTTGTCGCCGAGCACGCAGGTCACCTGACCGGCCTGGACAGCCAGCGAGATGTCCTGCAACGCGTTGACACTGCCGAAGAACTTGCTGATGCCCTGTACTTCGAGAATAGGAGTCATCGCCTTGCCCTCATCGCTCGGCGGTAGATGATCGTGTTGACGCCGACGGCGAGGAACAGAATCGCACCGAGGAACGTGAAGTCCCACGAGCTGTCCCAGCCGGCGTAGATGACGCCTTCCAGTGCCATGCCGATGATGCACGCGCCCAGTGCCGCGCCGACCACCGAGCCGTAGCCGCCGGTGAGCAGGCAACCGCCGGCGACGGCCGCGATGATGAAGTAGAACTCGTTGCCGACGCCCTGCTCCGCCACCGCGTTCGACGTCTGCGTGAACGAGATGACGCCGACCAGCGCCGTGGCGAGGGACGTCATGACGAACAGCGAGATCTTGGTGCGCTGCACGGGAACCCCGACGTTGCGGGCCGCGTCCTGGTCGCCGCCGGACGCCGTGACCCAGTTGCCGTACCTGGTGCGCGCCAGAATCCACGTGGCCACCACGGTGACCGCGACGAACCAGAGAATCTCCGTCGAGTAGCCGTTCGGGAGTGCCGTGCTCTTGCCGAACGAACTGCCGAAGACGGCCTTGGCGCTGGCAAGGCCGGAATGCGTGCCGGTGGCGACGCTGATGCTGGACTGGCCGTTGTTGACCAGCAGCACGCCGCCGATGCTCAGGCCGCGCACCACGAAGTACGTCGCCAGCGTCACGATGAAGCTGGGCAGTTTCGACTTGACCACGACGTACCCGTTGAGCAGGCCGACCAGGCCGGCGACGACGAACGTCACCGCGATGGCCACCCACGCGTTCCAGCCGAGCTTGCTGATCAGCAACGCCGTGATGATCGCGGTGAAGCCGGTCATGCCGCCGGTGGACAGGTCGAACTCGCCACCGATCATGAGCAGGCCGACCGGCACCGCCATGATCCCGTAGAACGACGCCTGTTGCGCCCACGACTCGAACCCGGTCTGCGTCAGCCACAGACCCTGCTGATCGGTCACGGCGAACAGCACGAAGACCACGACGGCGCCGAGCAGCGCCCCGAACGCGGGCCGGCGTAGTGCCCTGGTCAGTCCGCTGGTCCGGGCGAGTCGTTCGTCCGGACCGGCCGCCGTGATCTCCGTCTGTCGCGTTGTCATGTGGTCCCGGACCCCTAGTCGTCGCCGGCCGCGATGGCGGCCGCCACCTTCTGGATGTTGGTGTTGTCCACCAGCAGCGGACCGCTGGCGACCGTGGCGCCGCCGCCGACCGAGTTGCCCTCGTGCTTCTTGTACAGGTACAGGAAGCTGATCGGCAGGTAGCCCTGTAGGTACTGCTGCTGGTCGACGGCGAAGTCCAGCGTCGGTGGGCTGGCCGACAGGTCGTTCTGCACGTCCGAGTCGAGGTCGAACGTGGCGATCTTGACCTTGGACGGCTTGGCGACCACGAGTGCCTGGCCGATCGCGTTGTTCAACGTCATCACGGCGTTCACGCCGGGGTGGCTCTGTAGGTACGCGGTCACCTGGCCGACCGCCTGCTGCGGGTTGGACGCCGCGTTCGGCGTGGACAGGATCAGTTCGGTGCACGCGGGGCCGCCGGCCGGCGCGCTGCCGGTCGAGCACGTGCTACCGACGCCGAGCCCCTGCGCGATGCCGTTGCAGCGGTCGAGCAGGTTCTGCCCGGACTGGTGGATCACGCACAGCACGTTGCTGGCCTTCTCGTTCAGGAACCGTTCGCCCGCCTTCTGCCCGGCAAGGCTCTCCGGCTGCCCGACGCACGTGATCGCCTTGGACTGCGCGATGTCCTGATCGTCGCAGCCTGCGTTGATCAGCACGACCGGGATACCCGCTGCCGCCGCCGATGCCAGCGTCGCGTTCATCACGGCCGGGTCGTGGTCGGAGACGGCGATGCCGTCGACGTGCGCGTTGACGGCGTTCTGGATCTGCGCGTTCTCCGCGTTGTCGTCGGGTTCTGCCTGGCCCTGCTGCTGTGAGCCGTAGACCTCGGACAGCTTGCAGCCCAGGTCGCTCGCGGCGTTCTTCGCTCCCTTGTAGACGACGCTCCAGAAGTTTCCGTTGTCACCATGGGTGATCACCGCGAAGGTGTACGAGCACACCTTGCCGCCGGCGGCGCTGCCGCCACCGGCCGAGTTCGAGTTGTTCCCGCTCGTGCAGGCGGCCAGCAGCAACAGGGGTGCCACCAGCAACCCGGCCACGAACTTCTTCCTTGCCATCGCATTGACCTCCGGTTCAGAACAGACTCACCGCGGTGTCGACGGCGCCGGCAACGTCGTCGTCGGGTGGGTACAGCAGGGAGCGCCCGACCACCAGCCCGCGCACGGTCGGCAGCGCCAGCGCGGCGCGCCAGCGTTCGAAAGCGGCATCGGGATCGGAACTTACCTCGCCGCCCAGGATCACCGCGGGCAGCGTCGTCGCGGCCATCACCGTGGCCATGTCCGGCACGATCGGCACCTTGAGCCAGGTGTAGGCCGATGTGCTGCCAAGACCCGCCGCGACCGTCACGGCCCTGATCATCGCATCCGTGCTCAGTACATTGTGGACCCGCCCGTCCGCGCGCTGCGCCAGGAACGGTTCGATCATGGCCAGCCGCCCATGAGCTGCCAGTTCGCCGACCGCCCGCGCGCAGGCTTCGATCGTGCGCACGCTGGCGGGATCTGCCGGGTCGATACGCAGCAGCATCTTGCCGCCCTCGTAGCCCATCGCGTGCACGGCGGCCGCGTCGTAGGCGGTGAAGCGGTCGTCCAGCTCGAACACCGAGCCGGACAGGCCACCCCGGTTCATCGACCCGACGACGACCTTGTCGTCCAGCGCGCCGAGCAGCAGCAGGTCCTCGATGACGTCGGGCGTGCCGAGCACTCCGTTCACGCCGGGCCGGGACAACGCGAGGCACAGCCGGTCGAGCAGATCGGCCCGATCGGCCATCGCCATCGGACGGTCGCCGGCGCCGAGCACGGCACGGGCCGGATGGTCGGCCGCGATCATCATCAGCCGCCCGTGCGCGCCGAGCAGCGAATCCGGCCGTTTCCGCCGTGTCGCGGCAGCGGCGATGGCGCCCGGATTCGCGGTGCGGGCGTGCATGATCGCCTTGAGTTGCTCATCCCGCACGGCGGTGCTCCAGCAGCGCGACGACCTCGGCCTCGTTCGGCATGGCGTCGGCGCAGGCGAGCCGGGACGCCACGATCGCGCCGGCCGCGTTGGCGAACCGGAGCGCGTCGGCCAACGGGGTGCCGGCCAGCAGTTGGTGGCACAGCGCGCCGCCGAACCCGTCGCCGGCGCCGAGGCCGTTGACGACGGTCACGTTCAGCGCCTTGAGCCCGACCATCTCGTGTGCCGTCCGTGCCAGGACACCCTTCGGCCCCTGCTTCACGACGGCCAGTTCGACACCGGAGTCGAGCATGGCCCGCGCGGCCGCCCTCGGATCGCTCTGGCCGACGGCCGTGTCGTACTCGTCCAGGTTGCCAACGGCGACCGTCACGTGTGGCAGGGCCTGCCGCACCCAGTGGCGTGCCTCCTCCCTGGACTGCCAGAACATCGGCCGGTAGTCGAGATCGAGCACGGTGATGCCGGACTTGTCCCTGGCATGCAGGGCAGCCAGCGTCGCCGTGCGGCTCGGTTCCTGGCACAGCCCGGTTCCGGTCACCCAGAACACGCCGGCGGCGCGGATCGCGGCCATGTCCAGTTCCGCTGTGTCGATCTCCAGATCGGGTGCCTTGGGCTGGCGGTAGAAGTAGATGGGGAAGTGGTCCGGCGGGAAGATCTCGCAGAACGTCACCGGGGTGGGCAGGCCGTCGACCGCCGTGACGTACCGGTCGTCGACGCCGAACCGGCGCAGCGCGTCGTGCAGGAACTCGCCGAACGGGTCGGCACCGGTACGGGTGATCACCGCGGTGCGCCGCCCGTAGCGGGCCGCCGCGACGGCGACGTTGGTGGCGCTGCCGCCGAGGTACTTGCCGAACGTGGTCACGTCGCGCAACGACACTCCGGTCTGGAGTGGATAGACGTCCACCCCGATCCGGCCCATCGTGACGACCTCGAAGCCGATGCTTGAACCCGCAAGCGGTTCTTCGATGCCGATGCTCGAACCCGCAAGCGGTTCTTCGGCGTTCATCCCAGATCCCGCACGAACACCACGCTGGCCAACACATCCGAGATCGGCCCACGACCGATCGCCGGTTCGGCTGCCAGCACGGTGTCCTGTTCTAGCACGTACCAGCCGTCGTAGCCGGCGTTTTCCAGCGCGGTGATGATGGCGGCGATGTTCGCGTCGCCCTGGCCGAGCGGGCGGTACATGCCCTCGGCCACTGCCGTCGAATAGGCGATCTCACCGGAGCGGACCAGTGCGGCCATCGTGGCGTCGACGTCCTTGAGATGCGTGTGCGCGATCCGGTCGGGCACCTCGGCGGCCAGTTTCGCGGGGTCGCTGCCACCGATCATGAGGTGGCCGGTGTCCAGGCACAGCGCGATCTCGCTGCCGTCCAGCACACGGGCCACGTCGTCGGCGCGTTCCACGACCGTGCCGACGTGCGGGTGCAGCGTGGCCGTGATGCCGCGTTCACCCGCTGTGTCCCGAATCCGGTCCAGGTTGGCCAGCAGTGTGCGCCACGCGCTGTCGTCCAGTTCGATCCGCTGGTCGTAGCCGGTGGCGCCGGTGTCGGCGGCCAGCACCAGGGTGGTCGCGCCCGCTGCGGTGAAGCTGTCGAGTGCCGTGTGGACCGGGGTCATCGGGTCGTCACCGTGCAGGACGACCGGTACGAAGCCGCCGACCGCCGCCAGGCCGTAGCCGGCCAGCAGCCCGGTCGGGTTGGGCGGCAGGAAGCCGTCCGGGCCGAACTCGGTCGCCGCGAGGCCGGCGTCCCGCATCTCGGCAAGCACTCGATCGGGTGAGAGCTGGTGGCCCCATCCCGGCACCTCGCAGACGCCCCACGAGATCGGTGCTCCGGCGACCCGGTTGAGCAGCATGACAGCGGTTATACGGCCCGGTTAACTTCATGTCAACAGCATGTCCTGACATACTATCCTTCGCGTGTACCAGTGAAGGGAGCGCCAGGTGGCCTTCTCACCCGCGTCGATCACGGTCGACCGCACCAGCCCGGTGCCGCTGTACTACCAGGTGGCTCAGGTGCTGGAGCAGGCGATCGAGAGCGGCGAACTGAGCCCCGGCCAACGGCTCGACAACGAGATCGCGCTCGCCGAGAGCCTCGGCCTGTCCCGGCCGACCATGCGCAGGGCCATCCAGTACCTGGTGGAGCGCGGCCTGCTGGTGCGCAAGCGCGGCGTCGGCACACAGGTCGTGCACCGCGCGGTTCGCAGGCCGGTCGAGCTGACCAGCCTCTACGACGACCTGGCCACCGAGGGCCGCAACCCGCGCACCGACGTGCTGCGGCTGGAGGAGATCCCGGCGTCGGACAACGTGGCGCACGTGCTCGGCGTGCCGGAGGGCACTCCCGTGCTGGCGCTGGAACGCCTCCGCTACGCCGACGGCGAGCCGCTGGCGGTGCTGCACAACTACCTGCCGGCCGACCTGGTGCCGCTCACCGAGCACGGTCTGCGCGCGGCGGGCCTCTACCAGACCATGCGCGCCGCCGGCATCCGGATACACCTGGCGTCCCAGACGATCGGCGCCCGGCCGGCCACCGGCGCCGAGGCGAAAATGCTGGCCGAGCCGCGTGGCGCCTCGCTGCTCACCATGCGCCGCACCGCCTACGACGAGTCCGGCCGTGTCGTCGAGTACGGCGACCACATCTACCGGGCGTCGGTCTACTCGTTCGAGTTCGTCCTGGTCAGTCGTTGAAAGGCAGCGCAATGAGACTTGGACTCGCCGGCACCGGCCGCATCGGCGCGTTCCACGCGACAACCCTGCGCCAGTTGGCCGACGTCGTCGTCGCGGACGCCGACCCGGCACGGGCGCGGCAGACCGCCGACCAACTCGGCGTCGAGTTCGCGGCGGACGTGGACGCGCTGTTCGCGGCGCGGCTGGACGGCCTGGTGATCGCGGCCGCCACCGACGCCCATCCCGAGCTGATCCTGCGCGCGGTCGCTGCGGGCCTGCCGGTGTTCTGCGAAAAGCCGGTGGCCAGGGACATCGAGGGCACGCTACGGGTGATCGACCGGATCGCCGCGACGGACGTGCCGGTGCAGATCGGCTTCCAACGCCGCTTCGACGCCGGCTACACGTCGGCACGGGACGCGGTCTCGAAAGGCAAGCTGGGGTGGCTGCACACGTTGCGCGCCAACACATGCGACCCTGCACCGCCGCCCGCTGAATACATCGCGACGTCCGGCGGCTTCTTCCGCGACTGCAGCGTGCACGACTTCGACGTCATCAGGTGGGTGACCGGCCGCGAGGTGGTCGAGGCGTACGCGGTCGGCGCCAACCGGGGCGCCGGTTTCTTCGCGGCGGCCGATGACGTGGCCAGCGTGGGCGTGGTCCTGACGATGGACGACGGCGCGATCGCGCTGGTGTCCGGCACCAGGTACAACGCGGCCGGCTACGACGTCCGGCTGGAAGTCCTTGGCGCGCAGGGCAGCCTCGTGGTGGGCCTGGACGACGACGTGCCACTGCGATCGGCGGAGCCGGGGGTGGCGTGGCCGGTGGGGAGCCCGTATCCCGGCTTCATGGCACGATTCCGTGCCGCCTACCAGGCCGAACTGGCAGCCTTCGCGGCACTGGTGGCCGACGGCGGCCAGAGTCCGTGCACCGGCGCCGACGCGCTGGAAGCCTTCTATGTCGCGGAAGCATGCGACCGATCCCGCCGCGAACACCGCCCGGTGACCATCGCGGAGGTGCGCGGGTGATCTGGTTCGCCGGCCTTGCCCTGGCCGCCTGGCTCGGCCTGCTGCTCGGCAACGGCGGCTACTGGCGAATGAACCAACGGCTGCCGGTCGCCACCGAGGAGCCCACGCGCTGGCCGTCCGTGGTGGCCGTGGTGCCGGCGCGTAACGAGGCCGAGATCCTGCCGGACACGCTGCCGACGTTGCTGGGCCAGGACTATCCCGGCGACTTCCGGGTGATCGTCGTCGATGACGCCAGCACCGACGGCACCGGCGACGTGGCCAAGCAACTGGGCGACGTCGATGTGGTCATCGGCAACGGCCCACCACCCGGCTGGACCGGCAAGGTGGCCGCGCTGGCAACCGGGGTCGACGCGGCGAGGGAGCCGGACTACCTGCTGTTCACCGACGCCGACATAGCGCACCCACCGGACAGCGTCACGGCACTGGTGCGGGCGGCAGCCGACAGGGACATGGTGTCGCTGATGGCCCGGTTGCGGACGGAAACGTTCTGGGAACGGGCGATCGTGCCGGCGTTCGTCTACTTCTTCGCCCAGCTCTACCCGTTCGGCCGGGTGAACCGGCCCGGCCGCACCGCGGCGGCCGCCGGTGGCTGCGTACTGGTCCGGCGCGCCGGCCTGGTCGCGGCGGGCGGCCTGGCCGAGATCCACGACGCGCTGATCGACGACGTAGCCCTGGCAAGACTGATCAAGCAGCGGGGCAGCGGCCGGATCTGGCTCGGCCTGAGCACGACGGTACGCAGCCTGCGGGCGTATCCCCGGCTGGCGGACCTGTGGGACATGGTGGCCCGTAGCGCGTATCACCAACTCCGCTACTCACCGGCGCTACTGGCCGGCACGGTGCTCGGCCTGCTGGAGCTGTACGCAGTGCCACCCGTGCTCGGCATCGTCGGACTGGCAACCGCGCAGTGGCTCACGGCAGCGTTGGGCCTGGCAGCCTGGGCGGTCATGGCCGGCAGCTACCTACCGATGCTGCGGCGATACGGCCTGGCAGCGGGATGGGCGCCACTGCTACCGGCGGTGGCGCTGCTGTACGCGGGGATGACGGTGGACTCGGCGTGGCGGCACCGACAGGGCCGTGGCGGCGCGTGGAAGGGCAGAACAGCGGGCTGACCCGCCCGCGCAACGAGGCCCTATGCCGCCGAGCGGGGAGCAAGCCGCACAACGAGCCCAGTTCGAACGCCAACCGAGTTGCTTCGTACGCCTCGACAGCGCCGGTTCCGCCATTCGCCGATCACGCGGTTGCCGCCGGCCGTCCGCTCAGGCATCGCGCTCACTCCCCATCGTGCTGACCGCCCAACGCGTGCGCCGGCCCATCCGGCGCGTCACGCGGTTCGGTTGGCCACACGGTGGCAGGATGACCCGAATCGACGTGAGGGCGGTGATCGAGTGGCCGAGGACGAGGACGCTCCGACGCTGCCGGCCACCGTGGTCGCCGCGCACCTGAACGCCTGCGCGACCGAGTTGGCCGTCGGCCGTGGTGCCCCGAACGTGTCCGACCTCGCCGACCTGACTTCGGTCGTCCATGATCTCGTCGCAGGTCAGCAGCAGATCGCCATCGCGCTCGCCCACCTCGCCGACCAGCTCACCGCTCGCCGGCATGACGACATGAGCGCGCTTGCCGAGGTGCTCAGCGCCGCAGCGACCGCGACCGGCCACGCCGCCGACGCGCTCGCGGAAAGCCGGCCGGTACTGGACATCGTGCTGTCCTCCGCCGGCCCCGACGCCAAGCTCTAGGCCCCGACGCCAAGCTCCGACTCCAGCGCCCGCGCGACCGGCCACACCCCGCCGGACGTGTTGCCCAGCACCGTCCACGTCAACCCGGTCGCCGGATCGTGGCCGGTCCTGCACGACACTCCGGCGTCGAAACCGACCAGCAGCACCGAATCCCGCGACCGATGCAGCCAGAACCCCAACCCGTAGCGCATCGACTCCGCGGGCACGTCGCTACGCGGCCGCACCATCTCGGCGACCCACTCGCGCGACACGATCCGGCCGGCGAACAACGCGGTCCAGAACGAATGCAGATCGGCCGCCGTCGTGTAGATTCCGCCGTCGCCCGTGCCGGCCACCGGCAGGTGCAGCACATTCGTCCGCAGGCCCTCGACGCCGAGATAACCGAGCGCCATTCTGCCGTCCTGCTCGTCGGACCGCAGGAATGCGGTATCGGCCATTCCCGCCGGCCTTGTCACGCGTTCCCGTACGAGTTCCGGAAACGGTATTCCGGTGGCCCGTTCGGCCAGCAGCGCCAGCACCACGAAACCGCCGTTGCAGTAGGAGAACCGGTCGCCCGGCGGGAATTTGGTCGGAAATCCGTCCAGTACCTCGACGAACGCCTCGATGGTCGCCAGCCGGTGCACCGACACCGGCATGAGGTAGTCGTCGACGTCGTGGCCGGCGTCCTCGTCGAGGTAGTCGCCGATGCCGGACCGGTGGGAGAGCAGGTGTTCCACCGTCACGCGGTCGTCGACGAGCGGCAGGTCGGCGCCCAGCAGCGATCGGGCCGTCGTGTCAAGGCCGAGCTGCCCGGACTCGATCAGGCTGACCACGACCAGCGCGGTCAGTCCCTTGTTTCCGCTGGCGATCGCGAACCGCGTGTCGACAGTGTTGGCGATGCCGTACCCACGATGCGCCAGTCCGTACGCCGCGGCGAATTCCGTCGTGTCGCCGCGGTCGACACGAACCACACCGGAGAAGCCTGCGGTTTC